>JAAYUF010000121.1 GCA_012517815.1 Clostridiales bacterium | reverse complement strand
TTTGGTGTGCCCGCAGGCGCATCCCCCTTGCCCGCGCCGCCAAGGCGTAAAATACCAGCATACCAGCTGCAAAGGGCCCCGAAGGTTCCCAAAGGGCGACCGGAAAGCCCTTTGGTGCGCCCGCAGGCGCATCCCCCTTGCCCGCGCCGCCAAGGCGTAAAATACCAGCATCCCAGCTGCAAAGGGCCCCGAAGGTTTCCAAAGGGCGAGCGGAAAGCCCTTTGGTGCGCCCGCAGGCGCATCCCCCCTGCCCAGCGCCGCGCAGGCGCAAACAAAAAATCGTGCCGGGAGCAAAGCCTCCCGGCACGATCTCTTGTTACCCCGTTACTTGGCGTATTCGGTGGAGCGGGTCTCACGGATGACGTTGACCCGAATCTGGCCCGGATACTCCAGTTCCTTTTCGATGCGCTTGGCGATGTCCTTGGCCAGCAGCTTGGTGCCCTCGTCGGTCACGTCCTCGGGCTTGACCATGATGCGCACCTCGCGGCCGCTCTGGATGGCGAAGCACTTCTCCACGCCCTGGAAGGAGTTGGCGATCTCTTCGAGCTTCTCCAGACGCTTGATGTAGTTTTCCAGGCTCTCGCGGCGGGCGCCCGGGCGCGCGGCGCTGATGGCGTCGGCGGCCTGCACCAGCACGGCCTCGATGGTCTGGGGCTCCACATCGTTGTGATGGGCCAGGATCGCGTGGATCACGTCCGGGCTCTCGTGATACTTGCGGGCGAGCTCGCCGCCCAGGGTTACGTGCGTGCCCTCGGCTTCGTGGTCGACGGCTTTGCCGATATCGTGCAAAAGGCCCGCGCGCTTGGCCAGCGCCACGTCCGCGCCGAGCTCCGCGGCCATCATGCCGGCCAGATGGCTGACCTCGATGGAATGCTTGAGCACGTTCTGGCCGTAGCTGGTGCGGTAGCGCAGGCGGCCCAGGAGCTTGACCAGCTCGTGGTGGATGCCGTGCTGGTGGGTTTCAAACACGGCCTGATCGCCGGCTTCGCGAATCTGGTTGTCGACTTCCTTCTTGGCCTTTTCCACCATTTCCTCGATGCGGGCGGGATGGATGCGGCCGTCCACGATCAGCTTTTCCACGGCGATGCGGGCGATTTCGCGGCGCACGGGGTCAAACGCGCTCACGATCACGGCCTCCGGGGTATCGTCGATGATCAGGTCCACGCCGGTCGCGGTTTCCAGCGCGCGGATGTTGCGGCCTTCGCGGCCGATGATGCGGCCCTTCATATCGTCGTTGGGCAGGGTAATGACGGAAACGGTGCTCTCGGCCACGTGATCGGCCGCGCAGCGCTGGATCGCCAGCGCGATGATGTTGCGGGCCTTCTTCTCGCCTTCCTCGCGGGCCTTGCCCTCGATGTCGCGCACCATGGCGGCGGCGTCGTGGTAGGCTTCCTTCTGGATGCGGCTGACCAGCATCTGGCAGGCTTCGTCCTGGGTCATGCCGGCGATGCGCTCCAGTTCCTCGTCCTGGCGGTGGCGGCTTTCGTCCAGCAGCTCCTCGGCCTTCTGCAGCTGCAGGGAGCGGTTGTTCAGCTGGGTTTCGCGGCTTTCCAGCGAATCCTGCTTTTTATCCAGGGTTTCCTCCCGCTGGATGATGCGGCGCTCGCTGCGCTGCACTTCGGCGCGGCGGTCGCGGCACTCGCGGTCCAGCTCGGTTTTCAGGCGGAGCACTTCCTCCTTGGCTTCGAGGATGGTTTCCTTCTTCTTCTCATCCGCCTTGCGCATGGCGTCTTCCAGCAGATTTTTGGCGTATTCCTCGGTGCGGCCGATTTTCTTTTCGGACGTCTGTTTGCGGTATACGTATCCGCCGACGCAGCCCAGGACTGCGGCGAGCACGGCGATCAGTACGGCAACGATGGGGCTCAACGCGATCGACTCCTTTCCTTCATTTGAGAATTTTCATTTCGCTATGGTTCGGAACCTTCCGTCGTGCGACGCACACAGAAAAAGCCCCCGGACATACGCCCGCGCGGCTGCTGTTGTTCACGGTCATTTTCAAGGATGGCGCTATGCCTTTGGCTCCGACGTTCGCGGTAAACCCGTATGCGGCGTCGCGGCATGCGCCGGCGAGGCCGTATAGAGGCGTCATCGACGCTTGTACATATACGCGGCGGCGCAAGCGCCACCTTTCGCAAAACCCGCCGCCGGTCAGTCCGGCACGCGCAAGGGCAAATGCCCGATGGCGCCGCGGGGAAGCCGATCCATGGAAAATCTATTCCAAATAACAGCTGGAACTTCCCTCCGGGGGACGCTCCAATCAGCCGACACGGCTATTGTATACGGTCGCAGGCATTCTGTCAAGCGAGCATGGGAGGCGTGTCCAATTCGTCCGGGGGCTAAAAGCGCGCGAAACGGCGCGGACGCGTTTGGGAAAAAGTGGCGCCAAAACGCCGTAACTCCCGCGGGGCATGACCTGCGGAAGTTTCGAAGAAAGATTGTTTTCTTTTCGTATCCGGCGGGCAGGCGCGGGGCCCGGGCGGAAGCGTCAGCCGCGGGTTTGGCGGGAATCACGGGGGAGGGGCACGCCTTATGCCGGATTTGCGGGCTTCTCCCCGACGGCCGCGGCGGCCTGCCCCCGGTTGAAACGGCGCCAGACGGGAAGGGCGAACACCGCCCCCATGAAGAGGTAGACCACCATCATGGTGGCCCGGTCCAGCAGGGAAACGGCCACGCCTTCGGAAAAAAGCGCGCCAACGGCGAGGGTCGCCACGCCCATGACGCTTTCCTTGAGGCCGAGGTTGCCGGGGACGATGGCTACGATGCTGGCCAGCCAGCCCACGCTGCTGAAAAAAAGCGCCTCGTAGAGCGTGACCGGCATGCCGACGGCCTGAAAGCATACCATGCTGGTCAGCAGATGGGTCAGGTTGCCGCCCATCAGGCACCAGAGGAGGTCCCACAGGAGCCTGCGGTTGCGCAGCAGGGCGTTGAACCCGCGGATGACGTCCGCCACAAGGCGGTGCTTTTCCAGCTTCGCGCGCAGGCCGCTTTCCGCCCGCAGGGAGAGGAACAGGAAAAACCCCAGGCACGCGGAGCCCGCGGCCAGCAGGCCCCACAAAAGCGGCGGCCAGAGGCCGTCGATCAGCCCCATGCAAAGCAGGGCGATGAGAATCTGCACAAGCGAAAAGCCGACGCCAAACACGATGTTGCCCGCGCCCATAGCGATGCTTCGGGTGTAGGCCAGCCCCTTGACGCGCTTGTAGTAGGCGGCTGAAAACAGCAGATCGGCGCGCATGGGCAATACAAAGGCGATGCTGTTGCTCACGCACACCACGCCCATCCAGTCCGTGAGCGTCAGCCTGAGGCCGTAGGTGCGCAGGATCGCCAGATGGTACAGGCAGTTGATCACCAGGCTGCAAAGCCCCAGCGCCAGCAGTTCCGCCACAGTCAGCGGCGAAAGCGACAGCAGCCGGCTCATCTCATCCCAATGGGTGTGCACATACCAGACCAGCAGCCCCACGAGCACCAGGAACAGGGCGGTGGATACGAGCGTTTTCCAGCCGGCGCGGGGCCGTTTCTTCGTTTCGGTCATGGGCACTCCTTCGGGCGGCGGGCCGCTCGGCGTGGGCGGGATGGGGGGCGCGTTCCGTCGGGAGCCGCGCGCCAACATCATAACCGCGCGGCGTGCGGCTGTCAAGGGTTGACAGACCCGCGCAGCCCCTTTCCCGCCCCGCTTTCAGAAAAAACCGTTGACAATGGGAGCGAAAATCGTTAAAATAGGCTTGTTTGGTCGAAGTCGTGCGGACATGCGGGTGTAGCTCAATGGCAGAGCTCCAGCTTCCCAAGCTGGTCACGTGGGTTCGATTCCCATCACCCGCTCCAACCGCATGTGACCGTACCGACAAGATTCGGAACCAATAAGGAGGAACCACCCATGGCGAAGGCACATTTTGAACGCAACAAGCCGCACGTGAACATCGGAACGATCGGGCACGTGGATCACGGCAAGACGACGCTGACGGCGGCGATTACCATGACCCTGGCGCAGCTGGGCGAAGC
>JAAYUF010000120.1 GCA_012517815.1 Clostridiales bacterium | reverse complement strand
TACCTCATGTCCTGTGTTATGCTGTTCATGAAGGGTAAGGCTCCTTTCGGTTTGTTGGTGTGTTGCAACTCAACTATACCGCTTCTTGTCTTATCCTTCATTCCTTTTCTTCGATGTCCAATATGTATTGTAGTCCTACAACCGTTTGCCGTCACGATTTGTTGAAGTGCTTTTCTTTTTTCCCATAATGGGGTAAAATACCATGGGCTGTTTTGGAAAGGCGGTGTCGGATTGCAAGCGACCATCAAAGGCTGCCTGATTCGGTATGAGATGCGCCGGCACCCGAAGGCCGACGCGCCGGCCGTACTGCTGCTCCACGGATGGGGATGTGACAGCGCCTCCTTTTTCTTTATCGAAAACGCACTGCTGGAACGCTTCACGGTTTTGACGCTGGATTTTCCCGGACACGGGCAAAGCGGAGAGCCGCCCGAGCCGTGGGGGATGGACGACTTCGCTGAAGCGGTCCTGCAGGTGATGGACGCCGCGGGTATCCGCCGGGTGAAAATCGTGGCGCATTCCTTCGGCGGCCGGGTCGCGGTCAAGCTGGCCGCGCAGCATCCCGAACGCACAGAGCAGTTGGTGATCACCGGCGGCGCGGGCATCCGCAAGCCTGTGACGGAACAAGCCCGCAAACGAGCCGCGCGTTTCAAGCGCTACAACGCCTTGCTGGACCGGCTGCGCTCCGTTGCGATTCTGAAACCCGCGGCCACGCGGCTGCAGGCTCGTTTGCGCAACCGTTACGGTTCCCCGGACTACGTCAAGCTGGACGAGGTGATGCGCGCCACCTTTGTGCGCGTGATCTCCGAGGACCTGTTTCCGCTGCTCAGGCAGATTCAGGCGCCAACGCTCCTCATCTGGGGAGATGCGGACACCGAAACGCCGCTTTGGATGGGGCAAACCATGGAAAAGGAAATTCCCGACGCCGGACTGGTGATCTTCGAGGGGGGCACACATTTCGCCTTCCTGGAACAGTGGCGTCGTTTTACGGTAATTGTGAAGCAGTTCTTCGGGGAGGAAAGCGCTTGATGACAGCAGTGTGGGCTCGATTTCTGCTGCCGCTGGTGCCGGTTTTCGCGTCGCTGCCGGCGGCCAGGGGCATCTATCACCTGTTTCAGTTGGAAAGTTACCAGTTTCCGGGTTTTTTCCGCGCCGTGAAGCGCAACAGGATCCGCGCGTGGCTGCCGGGTATTTTGGTGTCGGCCGCGTCGGTGGGGCTCTATTACGGGTATGATCTGCTGGCGACCGCCGCGAGCGCAGAGTGGCAGCGCACCGCCATCGCGGGCGCGCTGCTGATCCCTGCGGCGCTGCTGGGCTGGCTGATCGGGCGCAACCTGAACGAACGGAAGGCAAAAAAGCAGTTCGCGCTCACCGGCAGGATGAAGCGGCTCTACGTTGTTTCCTTTTTGGTGATGGGCGCGCTGTCGCTGGGCATCGCGCAAAGCCCGCTGGCGATTTTGCCGGGGCTGTGGCCGCTTTTGCTGCCGCCGGTGGTGGCGCTTTGCGGGCTTCTGGCGTGGCCTGTGGAAAAGCTGATCAGCGAGCTGTACTTCCGGGACGCGCGCCGCAAGCTCCTTGGCAACGACCGGCTGATCCGCATCGGCATCACCGGCAGCTACGGCAAAACGTCGGTCAAGCACATCATCGGCGCGATCCTTTCCGAGAAATATCCCACGCTGGTAACGCCCGCGAGCTTCAACACGCCCATGGGCGTGTCCCGGGCGATCCGGGAGAACCTGACGCCCTCCCATCAGGTGTTCGTGGGGGAAATGGGCGCGAGGCATGTGGGCGATATCCGCGAAATGTGCCGCCTGGTCAAGCCGACCATCGGGGTGCTGACCTCCGTAGGCCCCCAGCATCTGGAAACTTTCAAGACCATCGAGCGCGTCGCGCGCACGAAGTATGAGCTGATCGAAGCCCTGCCGCAGGACGGCCACGCCTATTTCTGCGACGATCACGCCATCTGCAAGCAGTTGTACGACCGGACCGCCAAGCCCAAAACGCTGGTGAGCCTCACCGCCGGGGAAGCGGATGTGTGGAGCGAGAACGTGAAGGTTTCCTCGGAAGGCAGCGCCTTTGACCTGTGCATCCGCGGCAAGGGCACGGTGCGCTGCCAGACAAAGCTGCTGGGCGAGCACAGCATCCTCAACATCCTGATGGCGGCGGCCGTCGCAATTGATCTGGGGCTGACGCCGCGGCAGATCGCCAACGGCGTTTCCCGTCTGCAACCGGTGAAAAGCCGTCTGGAACTGATGACGGCCCCGGGGCGCTTTACCATCATTAATGACGCGTTCAACAGCAACCCGGTCAGCGCGAAGGCGGCGCTCAGGGTTCTTGCGCAGTTTCCCAGCCGGCGGATCATCATCACGCCGGGCATGGTGGAGCTTGGGGCGCACGAGGCCGAATACAACAAGGAATTCGGCCGGGCGATCGCGGCGTCGGCGGACATCGCCATCATCGTGGGCAAGAAACGCGCTCAGCCGATAATCAGCGGCTTGCGGGAAGCGGGCTTCCCGGAGCAGAATCTTTATCGGGTGGACAGTCTGGACGCTTCCACCAAGCTGCTCGCCACGCTGGTGCGCAGCGAGGATACGGTGCTGTACGAAAACGATCTGCCCGATAATTATCACGAAGCGTAACGGGAGGACAAAGCGATGAGCAAGATGCAACTGGGCGTAATTTTCGGAAGCCGGACCTGCGAGCACGAGGTTTCGGTAATCAGCGCCCTTCAGCTGATGAGAGCGGTGGACCGCGAGAAATACGACGTGACCCCCATCTACATCAGCATGAAAGGCGAATGGTTTTCCGGTGATCCGCTGCTGGAGATGAAAACCTACACCGGCTTTGACGAACACACGCGCGGCCTGTTCCGGGTGCAGCTGGACCCGACGGCCGGGTCCGGGGCGCTGACCACGGTGGAAACAGCCGGCGGGCTTTTCAGGCGCGAGAAGCAGCGGCTGGTCGCCCGGCTGGATTGCGTGATCCCGGTGATGCACGGCATGCACGGGGAGGACGGCACCCTGCAGGGCTTGCTGGAGATGTGCAACCTGCCCTACACCAGCTCCGGCGTGACGGCCTCGGCCGTGGGCATGGATAAAGTATATATGAAGCAATTTTTCCGCGGCTGCGGTTTCCCGGTGCTGCCGGGCTGCTGGTATCTGCGCCAGACTTGGGAAAGCGACCCTGAGCGGGTAATTTCGGAAATTGAAACGGCGGTGCCCTACCCGGTGTTCGTCAAGCCGGCGATGCTGGGTTCCTCCATCGGGGTGAGCAGGGCGGCAGACCGCAAAAGCCTGCGGGAGGCGCTGGACCTGGCGTTCGAGTTTGACCGCAAGGCGCTGGTGGAACAGGGGCTTACGCATCTGCTGGAGCTGAACTGCTCCGTGCTTGGGTACGGCGCGGAGGCGACGGCGTCCGAAATCGAGATGCCGGTCACGGGGGGCGATCTGCTCAGCTTTGTGGATAAGTACATCCAAAGCGGCGGCGGCTCCAAGGGCATGGCATCGCTCAAACGCGTGCTGCCCGCGCTGATCGAGCCGGACCTGCGCGAACGCATCCGCACCCTGTCGGTGGACATTTTCCGCAGCATGGACTGCAAGGGCGTGGTGCGCATCGACTACATGTTCGACATCGAGCGTGGAGAACTCTACATCACCGAGATCAACACCATCCCCGGCTCGATGGCCTATTACCTGTGGGAAGCCTGCGGCGTTCCCTACCGGGACCTGATCGACCGCATGGTCGAGGTCGCCCTGCGTGCGCACGAGGAAAAGAACAACAGCAACTACGCCTTCTCCTCCGACATTCTGTCCAATCTGTCGCTGGGAGGCAAGGCGGGCGCCAAAACAGGCGCGAAGAACGCCTGAAGGAGTAAGCATTGAAGTTAGCGGATATCAAACAGCCGGACGACGTTCGTAACCTGAGCTACGAAGAGTGCAAACGCCTGACGGACGAGATCCGGGAAACCATCATCAGCACCGTATCCAGGAATGGCGGGCATCTTTCCTCCAATCTGGGCGCCGTGGAAATCACGCTGGCTCTCCACCGGGTCTTCCACACGCCGGAGGATCAGTTTGTGTTCGACGTCGGGCACCAGTCCTATACCCATAAGCTGCTGACCGGCCGCGCGGAGCGCTTTGACAGCATCCGCTGCTACGGCGGTCTTTCCGGCTTCCCCAAATGCTCCGAAAGCGTGCACGACTGTTTTGAAACCGGGCACGCCAGCACCGCCATTTCCGCGGCGCTGGGGCTGGCCCGCGCGCGCGACCTGGCCGGCCGTCGCAACCACGTGGTGGCGGTGGTGGGGGACGGGGCCTTGACCGGCGGCATGTGCTACGAGGCCCTGAACGACTGCGGCAACAGCAAAACGCGGCTGATCCTGATCCTCAACGACAACCAGATGTCCATCGCCAAAAACGTGGGCGCGCTGAGCATCCACCTGGCCCAGCTGCGCGCCAGCGCCGGGTGGAACACCACCAAGCGCCGCGTAAAGTACAGCCTTTTGAGCATTCCGCTGGTCGGACGCCCGCTGGAACGCATGGTGCACACGATCAAAAAATCCCTGAAGGCGCTGCTGGTGGACGAGGGCTTCTTTACAGCGCTCGGGTTCAAGTACCTGGGCCCCATCGACGGCCATGACGTGCGCGCCATGGAAAAGATCATGAACCGCGCCAAGGCGCTGGACGAGCCGGTGGTCATCCACTGCGTGACCACCAAGGGCAACGGATACCGCAAAGCCGAAAAAGCGCCCGAACAGTTCCACGGTACGCCGCCGTTCCTCATTGAAAGCGGCGAGGCGCAGAAACGTTCCCGCAAGCTGTACGGGCAGGTGGCGGTGGACGAGCTGATCGCGATGGCCAAGCAGAACCGCCGGATCGTGGCGGTGACGGCCGCCATGCCGCTGGGCACCTCCGTGAACCGTTTCAAGGCGCAGTACCGCGACCGTTTTTTCGACGTGGGCATCGCGGAGGAGCACGCGGTTACCATGTGCGCGGGGCTCGCCAAGGGCGGGATGCGTCCGTTCTTCTTCGTGTATTCCACGTTCCTGCAGCGCGGGTACGATCAGGTGCTGCACGACGTGTGCATGCAAAACTTGCCGGTGGTTTTCCTGCTGGATCGCGCGGGCCTGGGCAACGAGGACGGCCAGTCGCATAAGGGGCTGTTTGATATCGCCTATCTGCGCCATATCCCCAATATGACGCTGCTGGCGCCCGCGGATGCGGGCGAACTGTCGGAAATGATGCGATCCGCGCTGGACCTGAACGCGCCCTGCGCCATCCGCTACCCCAAAACCGCCGTTGCGCCCAACGCGAGTTACCCGACCCGGCCTTTCCTGGTGGGTCGGTGGCGCACGCTGCTGTCCGGCGCGAACGGTACGGTGCTGGCGGTGGGCAGCATGGTGGGCGCGGCGCTCAGCGCGGCGCAGCGCCTGCGGGATGAGGGCATTGATCTGGAAATCGTCAACGCCTCTACCCTGAAGCCGCTGGACGGCATGTGTTTGGGCCGCCTGCAAACCAAAAACAGGCCTGTATTTACGCTGGAAGAGCATGTGCTGGAAGGCGGCTTTGGCAGCGCGGTGCTGGAATACAACGCCCAGCACGGCGGAGTTCTGGATGTGCGGCCCGTTGCCGTGGAGGGGCGTTTCATCTCGCAGGGCGATCACCGCAGCCTGTTGCGGGAAACCGGACTGGACGAGGAAGCCCTGCTCGTGCGCTTCCGCGCGGCATTGGCGCCGCAAGGAGCCGCCCATGGGCGATAAACAGCGGGCGGATCAGGCGCTGGTGGAACGCGGGCTGGCCCAAAGCCGAGAGAAGGCGCAGGCGCTGATCATGAGCGGCAGCGTGTATATCCGCGAGGTCAAGGTGCGCAAACCTTCCGATAAGGTATCGGCGGAGGACGAGCTGACCGTCAAGGGTCAGGCGCACCCTTACGTGGGGCGCGGCGCGCTCAAGCTGAAAAAAGCTCTGGAGGTCTTTGAGGTTGACCCGGCGGGGAGGGTCGCGCTGGATATCGGCGCGGCGACCGGCGGGTTTTCGGACGTTCTGTTGCAGGGCGGCGCGAGCCGGGTATTCGCCGTCGACGTCGGGTACGGCCAGCTGGATTGGAAAATTCGCAGCGATCCGCGCGTGACGGTACTGGAGCGCACCAACGCGCGCTACCTGACCGGCGAAAGCATCGGCGGCGTTGTGCCGGACCTGACGGTGATGGATGTGTCCTTCATCTCGGTGCGGCTGATCCTGCCGGTGGCGGCGGGGCTCATGGAGCGCCGGGGGCTCTTCTGCATCCTGATCAAGCCGCAGTTTGAGGCGGGCCGGGAATTCGTCGGGAAGAAGGGCGTCATCCGCGATCCGAAAGTGCATAGAGATGTGGTGCTTACCATCCGCGATTTCGCGCCTTCCTTCGGTTACGCCATGACAGGGCTGTACTTTTCACCCATCACGGGGCCGGAGGGCAACATTGAATACCTGGCGCGACTGGAACCGGAGGATACCGGCCGCCCCGCCGTGACCGATGAGGAAGCGGAGGCCGTTGTCGCGCGGGCGCACCGGACGCTGACCTGATGGCAGGTACGCCGGAGAACGGCCGTTTTATGCAGGGTGTTCAAACGCCGTTCGCCCAAGATTCGAACAGGATGCATTGAATGAATAAACATTCTATGATAGAATAACACAGGGCGAACGTGTATTCCTGCCGGGCGGCGCAGGGCTTCCGGGCGGGCTTGAAAGGCGGCGTACGCATGCGGAACGTGTACCTCGTGATGCACCAGATGCGAAACGACGTAGTCGAGCTGACGCGGCGTGTTTCGGGCGCGCTGCGGGCCGAGGGCATCGGTGTATGCCTGGAGCCGTGGCTGAAAAAAACCGTAGGGGACGACGATCCCTGCACCGCCGAGGATTTCCCCATGGAGGCCGTAATCGCCGTCGGCGGGGACGGCACGCTGCTTCGCGCCGCACAGACGGCCATCCGGCACGAGGTACCGCTGCTCGGGATCAACGTGGGCCACATCGGCTTTCTGGTGGAAACGGAACTGGAGCATCTGGAGGAAGCCTGCCGCAGGCTTCGGGAGGACAGCTTTGCCATCGAAACCCGCATGATGCTGGATATGGTGCGGGAGAACGGCGCCGTCCGAACCGCGCTCAACGACGTGGTGATCAGCCGGGGCGGCTACGCCAAGCTGATCGCAGTCAAAGCCTCGGTCGGCGAGGAGCTGATCGGGCGCTACATCGCGGACGGGCTGATCGTTTCCACCCCGACCGGTTCCACCGGCTATTCGCTTTCCGCCGGCGGGCCCATTGTCTGCCCGGAGGTGGAATGCATGCTGCTTTCGCCCATTTGCCCGCACTCGCTGCAGCACCGGCCCGTGGTGGCCAACGCAAACCAGACGGTGACCATCACGCTGGACTGCGCGCCGGGTCAGAATGTGCAGCTGGATGTGGACGGCCAGAAGGTGGGCCTGCTCGCCAGCAATGAAACCGTACAGATACGACGCTCCCAAACCGTGACCAAGCTGATTCGCTTCGGAACGCATACGTTTTTTCACCGCATCCGCGCCAAACTGACCGAGTGGAGCTGCTGACAAGGAGGCTCGCCATGAAATCGTCCCGACAGAGCGCGATTTTGGAGATCATCCGGGAAAAGGACGTCGAAACCCAGGAGGAGCTTGCCGACGAACTGCGACGGCGGGATTTCAAGGTAACGCAGGCCACCGTTTCGCGGGATATCCGCGAGCTTCGGCTGCTCAAGGTGCTTTCGCCGACCGGCAACTACAAATACGCGACGGCGGACAAGCCCGAGAACGGCCTGAGCGAGCGCTTTCACCGCATCTTCAGCGAGTCGGTGTTGAGCATGTCCCATGCGTACAATCAGGTGATCATCAAAACCCTGCCCGGCAGCGCGAACGTCGCGGCCGAAATGATCGACAGCCTCCGCTGGCCGGAGATTCTGGGCACGCTGGCCGGCGACAACACCATCCTGATGATCGTGCGCACCGCGGAGGAAGTCACCGTGGTGCTGCGCAGGATCGACGATATGCTGCGATAACCGGCGAAGGATGTGCGTATACGATGCTAGTATCGATGACCGTACGAAATATCGCGCTGATTGAACGGCTCGACATGACTTTCCACAACGGCCTTCACGTGCTCACGGGCGAAACCGGCGCCGGCAAATCCATCGTGGTGGATTCCATCAACCTGATGCTGGGGGAACGCGCGGACCGCGGGCTGATCCGCACCGGCTGCGACAAGGCGACGGTGGAGGCCGTGTTTGACATTTCCGATTGCGTGCAGGTGCGGGAAATGCTGGCGGCGGAGTCGCTGGAAGCCGACGGCGACTGCATCACCGTGATGCGGGAGATAAGCCAGGCGGACCGCAACATCTGCCGCGTATGCGGGGTCATTGTGCCGCTCAATTTTCTCAGGCAGATTTCCAGCTATCTGGTGGACATCCACGGCCAGCACGAACACCAGAGCCTGCTCAGCGAAAAAAACCACCTCCATTTTCTGGATTCGTTCGGCGAGGCGGAGCACCAGAGCCTGCTTGCGGACGTGGACGCGAAGTGCAGGCTGTGGCGTGAAAGCAGCTCCTTGTTCAGCGCCCTGCGCAAGGAAAACGCGCAGCGGGAGGAGCGCATGGAGCTGATTACAGCGCGTAGCCGGGAATTGGACGCGGCCAGGCTGGAAATCGGCGAGGAAGAAAAGCTGCAGCGGCAGCGCGCCAAGCTGGCCGACGCGGAGAAGCTCAACGACGCCATCGGCAAAGCCTACCGAAACCTCACGGAAACGGAAGGCGCGCGTCTGGGCGTTACGGCGCTGCTGCGGGAAGCGATGGACGAGATGCGGCGCATATCGGATTACGACCCCCGCTATCAGGCCCTGGCGGAGCGGCTTTCCTCAACCTTTTACGAGGCGGAGGAGATGGGCATCGAGCTTCGGGACGCGCTGGAAGCGGAAAGCTTCGATCCCGAAAAGAACGAGCAGATTCTGGCCCGGCTGGACACCTACCGCAGGCTTGAAAAGCGGTACGGCATGGAAGCCGACGAGCTGGTGGATTACGCCGAGCGGCTCAAGGATGAAATGAAGGGCCTGAAATCGATGGACGAGCGGCTGCACGCCGCCGAAGTCGAATACAAGGCGAAGCTTTCGGACTATCGCGCCGCCGCAAGGCTGCTGACCGAAGCCCGGCAGGCGCTGGCCAAACACTTCGAAGCCCTGATGGAAAACCAGCTGAAGGATTTGGGCATGGGGAATACCCATTTTGAGTGCGTATTCAAGGAGCCGCCCGCCGACCAGAAGCGCGTGCCCTCCATCCGCGGGGACGACCACGTCGAGTTCTTTATTGCGCCCAATATCGGCGAGCCTCTCAAGCCCCTGTCCAGGACGGTGTCCGGCGGCGAGCTTTCTCGCATGATGCTGGCGCTGAAAGCCGCGGCCGCGGACCGCAACATGATCCCCACGATGATCTTCGACGAAATCGACACGGGCATCAGCGGGCATATCGCCAGCGTCGTGGCGGAAAAGATGGACGACATCGCGCGCTACCACCAGGTGGTTTGCGTAACGCATCTGGCGCAGATCGCCGCCATGGCGGACTGGCAATACCGCGTCGAAAAACACGTGGCGGGGGAGCGCACCATCACCACGGTGGAGCAGCTTGCGCCCGAACAGCGCGTGGCGGAAATCGCCAGGCTGGTCGGCGCGGACGAACTGCATCAGGAAAGCGGCCTCGCGCACGCGCGCAGCATGCTGGCCGCCGCGTGGGAACGCAAACACGCTCAGGCGTAAGCCCGGCGTTTCGCCGCGGTCCGGCGGAGGATGCGCCCCGCGTCGGGCGCGGGGCGGCCGGCGGATTTCAGCCCGCTTGCCATATAAGTTTGTAATATCCATTTTGGTTCGCCTCAGAGCCGCCTTGCAAGCAGGGCGGCTCTCACGGTATCATGCCGTTGCAGATCCGCAACGACTCCGTCTCGCGGCGCTTTGCTCCCGCAGGCTTTGGTGTGAAAGCTCGACGCAGCGTCGCTGCGCCTTCGCTCCCACCCCTTATCACGGAAGAATACCGCTCGTGAGCTTAGGCGTATTCAAGAATGAAAATCGTATTATCGCTGTACTTTTGATTCTTTTTTATTCGTAGCGGGACAAAATTCACCCGAAATGCCGCAAACGCACTTCTAGTTTACGGGGATTTGTGCTATACTGTCGCGGATGGCATTTGGATATGCCCCATTTTCATGTCCGAGCTCAATAGGAAGGATAGAGGTTCATGAGTTTGTTTCATGTGTTCCCGGGCGGCGTCCATCCTCACGAGGGGATGAACGGGAAAGCGATCACCTCCCAGTTGCCGATCACCGAATTGCCGCAGCCCTCGCGCGTGGCGATTCCCCTTCAGCAGCATATCGGCGCGCCCTGCAAGTGTCTGGTTGCCAAGGGGGACCGTGTGCTGGCCGGCATGATGATCGGCGAACCCGTCGGCTTTGTGAGCGCCGCCGTACACGCGAGCGTTTCCGGCCGGGTAGTGGACGTTCAGCCCTGCATTATGGCCAACGGTCTGCAGACGCCCTGCGTGATCATCGACAACGATTTTAAGGATGAATGGGTCGCGCTGACGCCCGTGGCCGAACCGGAGACACTCGACGGCAAGGCGCTTTCCGACCTGGCGCGCAAATCCGGCCTGGTGGGGCTTGGCGGCGCGACGTTCCCGCACGCGGTCAAGTTTTCGCTCCCGCCGAACAAGCCGGTGGATATCCTGATCCTCAACGGCGCGGAATGCGAGCCTTACCTCTCCGCCGATCATCAGCTGATGCTCACGAAGGCCGCGGAAATCGTGGCCGGCGCCAGGGTGATCAGCCGGGCGCTGGGCATCGCAAAGGTACTGGTGGGCATCGAAAACAACAAGAAGGACGCCATCCGCATTCTCACGGATGCCTGCAAGAACGACCCCGCGTTTACGGTGCAGGGGCTTCCCGTGCATTACCCGCAGGGCGGTGAAAAACAGCTGGTTTACGCCCTCACCGGGCGGATCGTCCGCGAAGGCGGTTTACCGCTGGACAGCGGCGTGATCGTCGTAAACGTCGGCAGCGCCTACGCGCTGCAGCGCGCGGTGTACGAAGGCCGGCCCCTGGTCGATCGTGTGGTGACCGTCAGCGGCTGCGTCAAGAACCCCGCCAACTATCTGACGCGCATTGGCACCTCGGTGGAATGGCTGCTGAATACCTCCGGCGGGCTTCTGCCGCAGGCAAAGGTGCTTTTGTACGGCGGCCCGATGATGGGCATGGCCATCAACCGGCTGGACATCCCCGTCGCCAAGGGCTGCTCCGGCATCACGGCGCTGGAAAAAAACTC
>JAAYUF010000119.1 GCA_012517815.1 Clostridiales bacterium | reverse complement strand
TATACTTGAAGTCTACCGCCTTGTCGATCTTTCGCAGCAGGTGGTCTTTGGGCACGACCATATCCGTGCAGAGCATCTCCACCGCTTGGCGTTGTTCTTCTTCTCGCTTTAGCATCTTCATCACCTGATGCTATTATACCAAAAAAGCCCCGTGTTTGGGGGCTTTTTTGACGGTCTGGCGCGGCGTTCTTCCCGATGGGAAGAACGCCGCGCATGGCACGTCGGTGTGCGGAGGTTACACTTTCTGGCCGCAGGCGGGGCAGAACTTCGCGCCGGGCTGGAGAACCGCGCCGCAGTTGGTGCACTTGCCGGCGACGGCCTGCGCCGTGCCGCACTCGGGGCAGAAGCGGCTGTTGACCGGAATCTGCTTTCCGCAGGCCGTGCAGGGCGTCGTCGCCGCCTGTGCGGGTGCGGCGGTCTGCTGGGGCTGAGCCCCGGCGTTCATGCTCTGGGTGAACATCTGACCCATGGCCGCGCCCGCGCCCATGCCCACGCCCATGCCGGCCAGGCCGCCGTTGGGGTTGTTGGCCGCTTCGCGCATGGCTTCCGCCGCCTGGTATTGGGAGTATTTGTTCAGATCGCCGACCACGCCCATGGAGGTGCGCTTGTCGATGCTCTTCTCCACTTCCTCCGGCAGGCTGATGTTTTCGATGATGAAGCTGGTCAGCGACAGGCCCAGCGCCTCCACCTTGGGATTTAAGGCCTTGAGGGCGTACTGGCTGAGCTCCTCGTAATTCGCGGCGAGGTCCAGCGCGGGAATCTTGCTTTCGGCGATCGCGTCGCTCAGGCCCGAAACCACCGTGCGCTTGATCTGGCCTTCCACGTCTTCCACGGTGAACATGCTGTTGGTGCCGAACACTTCCTTGAGGAAGGTTTCCGGGTTGGTGACCCGGAAGGCGAAGATGCCGAACGCGCGGATGCGGATCATGCCGAATTCGCTGTCGCGCATCATCACGGGGTTGCTGGTGCCCCACTTGCGGTCGAGGAACTGCTTGGTGTTGACGAAGTACAGGTCGGCCTTGAACGGGGAGTTGAACCCGAACTTCCACGATTTGAGCGCCGTCATGATGGGCATGTTCTGCGTGGTCAGCTCATAGCGGCCCGGCTGGTAAACGTCGGCCAGCTGGCCTTCGTTGACGAACACGGCCACCTGGCTTTCGCGCACGGTCAGCTGCGCGCCCATCATGATCTCTTTGCCGTTCATGTCATACCGGTGCACCATGGTGTTTTGGGTATCATCTTTCCACTCGATGACGTCGATCAGCTGGCTGGTCACGATGTTCTTGAAGAAGCCCATATGCGTACCCCTCTCTATGCTTGCGGTAGGTATCCGATCTACTGGCGGGCGCAATCGGCCGCGAAGTCGACAAGGCCCTCGCGCATCACGCACTCGGCAATGTTCATGGTAAGCCCCAGATAGTTGTGAATCTGCTCGATGGTTTCCTCGAAATAGGCCTGCATGCGGCTCAGCGATGCGGGATGTTCCGCGTCGCCGATTCTGGGGCAGGCTACCACGCGAATCTCCTCCGGCGACACCACCGCCAGGTGGATGTTCTGGTGTTCGTGCTGGGAACCAAAGAAGTTTTGCAGCGCCGTTCCCAGCCTTTCGCTGCCGTAATGCCAGCGGCCCGTGATGAAGGTATCCCCTTCGGGCACGCTGATGCGGGCGAATACGCAGGGGCGCAACGGATCATCCGTGCAGCGGTACATCCTCTGGTGCTTGAGGATGTACTCCCGGTTCGGGGCCAGACCGGTAATCAGCCGTTTCATCCAGCGTTCACGCGCGAGCCGGAAATAGTAGCTCTCGTCGTAATCGTCGTTGGAATCATCGGTGTGCAACTGGTTGAGCAGCAGTTCCATTTCCCGGATGATCTCAAGCTGCGCCTGCGCGTCCCCTGCGATTTCAAAAATCGGCATACAGGGCGCGTTCTGGTCCAACCAGTGCTCCAATTCCGTATAGTCCGGCTCGTCGTCCATAGCAATCGCGTCGATGTGATGCTTATGCATGCACTCGACGGCTTCCTCAACGGTCTGGCGCAGGCGGGGCTGTTTGAACCCCATGGACTCCCAGCCCTGCATAGAGCCGAATATCTCCGCGACACGCTGATCCCTTGTGACGATGAGAAGCCTGTACACTCGCAACCCTCCATGCTGTTTCACGATCGCACTCATTATACCCAATCCCCAAATAAATTTCAACGTTTTTGGGAATTTGGTCAAATGGGCCGTCGCCCGGGCAGGATTGCCACCCTTGCGGAACGGTTGCTTGGCGCCGGTTTGCGGCGTGTGCGGCGGCCTCCAATCCATACGGAATAAACCACCGCACGGCTTTGGGGGGGAGTCGCCTTTCCATGTTGGGGCACGTTTCGGGACATCGGCGCCGACGGCCCGAAATCCGCTTGGAAACGAGCCGAGTATACGGCGCGCGGGAGGCGCTGTCCACGGTTTTTGCCTCAAGGCGACCGCGCCGCGTCCCAAACCCTCCGTGCGGCGCCGGAAAGCGCACGCGGCGAAACGTCGGCTCGGCCCAACAGATATCGACGCACAGAACCCCGGCGTGCCGCGGCGGAACGCCCGGGCTTCGCCAGCGGACGGATCGCCCGAGGGCCGACCGGTCCGGGCCTTAGGCGGTTCCGTCTCCGGAACCTGGTCTGGCATCCGGCACCCCTGTGGCGGTCCTGCCGGCGATGGTTTGGCGGGCCGTTGTCCCCCGGCGGCCTCCGCTCCGTGTCGCACGGCCTCAGCCCTTCCGCGGGGCTCATTCCGGCAGCCGGTAGCCGTTCTTCCCGCTGCGCTTCACCTGGTACAGCTGGCGGTCGGCCTCCTGAAACAGGCAATCGTAACCGGTACCGTTCTGCGGGCACAGCGCCACGCCGACGCTGCAGGTGAGGAACAGCGCCTGATCCGCCAGCTTCGTCCGCCGCACGGCGTTACAGATGACCGCCGCGCGTCGCGCCACCATCCTGCGGTCACAAATGTTCTTCATCAACGCGACAAACTCGTCGCCGCCGACCCGACCGACGATGTCCTGCGCGCGAAACAGCTTCATCAGCGTCTCTCCGACCACCTCCAGCGCCTTGTCCCCGGCCTGGTGTCCCAGCTGGTCGTTGATCTGCTTGAACTGGTCCAGATCGATCACAAACAGGGCGGAGCATTCGCACTGCCCGTAACACGACAGGTAGGCTCTGGCCTTGGCCTCCGCGGTCGACTTGTTCATCAGCCCGGTCAGCCCGTCGGTGCTGGACAGGCGGGTCAGCTCGGTGCGCAGGCGATAATCCCGCAGACGCATGTGCAGAATTTCCATGTCCACGATCACGCACAGGGTCCAGCACACCAGCCCCATCGCCAGATCAAGCCGAAAAACGTCGTACCGCTTGAGCCGGAGGCTTGCCAGCAGGAACGCCGCGGTCATGACGGTAACCATGACGATAATCCGGCGCGGAGGGAGGATGAAGATCATCGAAAGCACCAGCGTAAACGGCGCAAAAAAAAGGCCGGGTTCATGCCGCATGCCCACGGCCGCCACAAATGCCACCAGCCCCAGCAGCGACAGCAGGAACAGCTGGCAGAGAGCCTGAATCAGCCGCGTGCGCCAGGTCAGTCTCGACGCCTGCCGGTGGAGGTAGACGCAGAACGCGCCGTGCGCCGCCAAGCCAGCGCAGTAGGCGACCTTTGTCAGCGTGTTGTAGCCGGCCAGAAAGGATACGGTTACATAGACGGCTAACACTCCGACCACGATGCAGGAACAGCGCAGCAGCATGTGCAGATTGCTGGTGGCGATATACTCCCAGCCGTCCTGAAAAAAGCCGTTGCAATCCCGCACATGACGGCTCCACGCTTCTTTCAGGTCTGGCAGCATGCCTACCACCTCGACTTTACACCGGTCGCAGGATCGGCCCGGTTACTTGATGTGCATGGAGAACATTATAGCTTGAATCTCCATTAAATGCAAGTTCCACTCGCGCGGCTCGCTGTAAAAACAATTTTCTCGGCCGCCCGGTCATGCCTTGGCGACGTCAGCCCTCACGAGATTCCCGCGCGTACCCCCTTGCATTTCCTCGCGGCCGGGTTTATGCTACTGTCTATCCTATCCGAAAGCGAAGAGGGATGACGCATGGGCGAAGCCGAACGCAGAAGCATCCTCCAAATGACCCTGTGTTCCGTTTTATGGAGCATCTCCGGCGTACTGATCAAGCTGATCCCCTGGAACGCGATGGTGCTGGCCGGCCTGCGAAGCCTGATCAGCGCGGGCGTTTTCGGCGTTTACTTTCTGATATCCCGCAGGCGCTTCACGGCGGACCGCCGGATGCTGCGTCTGGCGCTGATGATCCCCGCCATGAGCATCTGTTTCATTTTTGCCAACAAACTGACCACGGCCGCCAACGCGATCGTATTGCAGTATACCGCGCCGGTGTTTTTGCTGCTGTACGAATCCCTCTTCCGCAAGAAGCGGTTCCGCGGGGGCGATTACTGGGCCGTAGCCTTTACCATGGGTGGCGTGGGCCTGTTCTTTCTGGACCAGCTCAAGGGTGGCGCGCTGCTTGGCAACCTGCTGGCGATTCTGGCCGGCATGTTTTTCGCGGGCACGATGTTTTCCGTCGAGCATGTCGGCGAAGACGCCCGCCTGAGCGGTCTGGCCCTGGGGCACCTGATGACGGCCCTTGTGGGCGTGCCTTTCCTGTTTGTATACGGCGCGCCGATGCGTATCGAATCGGTAGCCGCCATTCTGGTGCTGGGCATCTTCCAGTTGGGCATCCCCTATATCCTGTACGGACTGGCGGCCTCCAACTGCCCGCCGCTGACGCTGACGCTGCTTGCGGCGCTGGAGCCGATATTGAATCCCGTGTGGGTGTTCCTGTTCGTCGGCGAAGCGCCGGGCCGCACCGCGCTGCTGGGCGGCGCGCTGGTGCTGGTGAGCGTTACGCTGTGGTGCCTGTGGGACGCACGCCAGAAGCTGGCCGCCGAAGCGCAGGGCGAGCGCGCCTAGTCAAAACCGGCCGCGTCTGCCCGCGCTGCGGCCTCATCCGACGGACGCTTCCCGCGCGTAGGAAAGGGAGCGTCCGTCGACGGCAGGCATAGCAAGCAGGAGCCGGCAAAAAAACAGCGGAGAGAACGCGTCGTCGTTTCTCTCCGCTGTTGCTGTGTTCCCTTCCATGCCCGTGCGGCGCTCGCGCGCCAACGGCGGGCGTTCCTCGCCAAGGCGGCAGCGTCGCTTTCACCGAGCGCGCCCCGGGAAACAGCAGGGCGATCAGGGCGGCAGCCGGATCAGCGCCTGTGCACCACCGTCCGGCGCGCGGTTTGCGCCCGTTTCCCGCGGCGCGGCGCGCGTCCGCCGCGGTTCGAAGCGTTCCAGGCAGATGGCGTTTCTCGTTAGCGCTTCGGGCGCAGCTCTCTTCGCGGTACGCGTTGGTGTTCAGGATATCTCCACTGTTGCCGTCCGGCCGGCGCACACGGGTTCCGCCTTGTCAGGTGCGGTTTTTGCCCATGGTGCTGACGATGCGGGGGCGAGGCGTCGCCGGCGTCCGCGCCGGGGCGAGGCCGGCCCGTTCGTCGGTCGGCGTTTCTGCGCCGGAAGCAGCCGTTGACGGGCCGGTTCCCGGGTCGGGCGCCGTGGCGGTTTCCATGGCGGGCCGTTGGATTGTGGTAACGATATGCGGTTGGCCGCGGCCTTTCCCGGCCATGCCGGAAATCGGCGAAGCCTTTTCGTCCGCCCTGGGGGATGAAGCCTTCGCGGGCTGCGCCATGGTCGCCGTTGCGCCGTGATCAAAACCGGAAACGGGGGGCCGTAGGGGGGCGGCCGTCCCCTCGCCCCAGGCCGGAACGGCCGCGACCGCGCGAACAAGTCTTTCGTCCGGCAGGCTTTGCGGACGGTGCGGAGGCGCGGCAAGGGTTTCGGTGGCGCGCGCCATTTGCGCCATGGCCGGGCGTGGATCGGTCCTCCCCGCGTTTGGCCCGGTTGCGGCGTCGCGGTCCGCGCGCACGCCCGCGGCGGGCGGCGTCGGCGTTTCCGCTGCGGCCACGGAAGCGGCCGCGATGGTTCGGCTCATTTCAGGGCGCGTCGGTGCGGCGGGTTCGCCGGATGCTCCCCACCCGGCCCGATCGGCGTAGCTCGCGCGGCCCGGCGCTTCGGCCGGCCGGTTCGCGGCGGCGGAATGTGCCGCTGTTTGAGCGGTTGCGCGCGCCTGGGCGGCGTGGGGTTCCGTGGCCCAGTACTCCGATTGGCTCGCGGCCTGCGGATGCGCCCTGCCGGTCGCCCTGTGCGCGCCGGTTGCCGCGCGATCGTCCGGCTCGCGGTCGTACCCCGCCGCGGCGTTTCCGTGCCAGCCCGCCGCTTCCGGCTCCGCGGAAGCGGCAGCCTCCGGTCTGACGGTCCGGGTCGCGCGCGCGATCACGTTGGGCCGCTCGTCCCACACGGCCTTTGCCGCGCCTTCCTCGTAGCCGGCCTGCGAATCGCGCGGGTATGCGGTATACGGGGTTTCGCTTTCCCGCGCGCCGTCCTCGGGCGACGCCAGATAGGCGGCCCGCGCCGCTACGGGTGTTTCGGGCGCGGCGCCGGACGGCTGCGTTCCTTCCTCCGCCGCCTCGTAAGCCGACGGGTTCGGTTCGGCCGTATCCGTGTACGACCAGCCGGCCGTTTCGCCGTCGGCGGAAAATATCGGTTCAAAATCCGGTTCTACGCGGGGCAAATGCCCCGTTCTCCGGTTCTGGACGGTAGCGGGCTCCTCCGCTTGCATGTCCTCCCGCGTTTCCGCCTGAACGCTGGCTTTCGTCTCCCGGGCCGCCGCCGCCACGCCGTCCGAGGCGGCGCGCACCGGCAGCTTGCCGCCGCATTCGCCGCAGAAGGAAAGGTGCGCGGGGTTTTCCGTACCGCAGACGGGGCAGAGCACCGTCGCGCCGGGCTCCGACGCCGGGGCTTCCGTTTCCGTGACCTCAGGCGCCG
>JAAYUF010000016.1 GCA_012517815.1 Clostridiales bacterium | reverse complement strand
TTGGCGTCCCGGCAGGGCATGCCGCGCGGCGGGCGGCCGACCGACGCCGCGTACGCGCCCGAGGCGATTCCCGGGTTCCGGCGGGCCGTGCCGCGCAAGCGCGGCACACTGCTCCGCAACCTGGCGCGGCTCCTCTGTTCCAGCGCCTACCGTCGCATCGCGCTGGGCGTCATCGGGGTCAGCGCGCTGGCGATCCTCTTGCTGTCGCTGTGGCCCGAATCCGCGCGCGACACGCTACGCCCGGACGCGACGCTTACGCAGGTTGTAATCGTGGTAACGCCGACGCCGCCCGCCGTCGCCGCATCCGCGGTTTCCGCGGACACGGCAGCGTCGCGGCCCGATGCGGCGGCAGCGCCCCCCGCGGATCCGGCGGCCTCCGCCGACGGATCCGCGTTGCCGGAAGGAACAACCAAAGCGCCGGACGTTCAAGCCGCCATCCCGTCCGCGCGGAGCACCCCGCCCACGGACCCGGGCGCGCCGCCCGCCACGGAGCGCAGCGAGGCGTCCGCCGTTACCGCGCCGCCCGCAACGGACACGCCGCACACGGACAGTGTTGCGCCCGCAGCCGTCGCAAGGGCGTCCCAAACCGCCGGAACCGAAACGACAGCCGCTGAAACCGGGGCGGCAACCGACGGAACCGGGGCGACGGCCGCGGAGAGCGCCGCGCCCGCAAGCGAGGGCGTCGCGCCGGCCACGGCAGGCAACGCGCAGCGCCCGACCACCGGGGCGACGGCCGCCGGGGCCGCGCGGCAAACCGGGGAAGCCGCATCGCAAATCGCCACAACCGCGACGCCGGTCGCCGGAAGCCCCTTGCCCGCGGGCACGGACGCCGCGCCCGTCCCAGAGGGCACAGCCAAGCCCGCCGAGTCCGCGGCGCCCTCCGCCGCTCCGTCGCCCCTTCCGGGAATCCCGCCGCTCCCCGCCGGAACCAAGACATCGGCCGCGGAAAACGCGCAGCCGGCGGAAGGGTCGGCCCCGGCGGTATCCACCTTTGCGGAGGCGATCGTGCTGGAAGCGCTCCGGCAGCTGGAAACGGCCCTGCAGGGCGCGGGCGCGCCCTCCGAAGCCCCCGCGACGTCCAAGGGCGGCGATACAGCCCTCCTGCCGCCGATTCTGTCCATGGCGAAAGAAGCGTTTGTCCTCGGGCGCCGCTTTCAACCGGCGGGCACTTCCTTCCCCGACGCCACGCCGGGTGCCACGCCGGGCCCCGCGACGACCCCCGCGCCTGGACCCGCCGAAACCCCATCCTCCGCGGCTTTCGCCGCGCCGGTCGTTTCCGCTGTGAGGGCAACCCGCCCGGCGGGTACCCCGCCGGGGACATCCGCCGCGTGAGAGGCCGCAGGCGGCAGCGTTCATAGGGTTACAGCACCGACAGGCGGCGAGCGCGTCCGTCCTCCAGCCGGACAGGCGGCGGGGCGGCCCGTGGGATCATCCGCTCCCGTACGGCCGCCGCTTTTGCGCCGGCAGGCCGGATGGCGGCGCAACGGAAGCGGAAGCCCCGGTATCCGGGCAACGGCATCGCAGGAGGTGCGGTCCTTCCCCACCCATGGGCCCTCAGCCCGGCGGAGGAAGGTCGCCGGCAACCCAAAGCCAGGCAAAGCAACGCAAGGCCGCCCCCGTTTACCGCGAGGGCGGCCTGAGCCCGTCGAAGAAATTCTCGCCGCCGTAGAAGCGGAACAAGGGAGCCCAAGGCGCGCACGCCTCCGGCGGCCGCGTCGTCAAAGCCGAAAGAAAACCGTGGGGCGGCAAGGCTTCGAAAGGTCGCCGACAACCCAAAGCCAGGCAAAGCAACGCAAGGCCGCCCCCGTTTACCACGAGGGCGGCCTGAGCCCGTCGAAGAAATTCTCGCCGCGGTGGAAGCGGAACAAGGGAGCCCAAGGCGCGCACGCGTCCGGCGGCCGCGTCGGAATGGGCGAAGGCGAGCCGCCCGAGAGGCGATGGGCCTTGGCGGCCCGACGCAGCCCGCGGCCGCGCGCGGCCGAAACGCGTCAGGCTCCACCCAAGGCGTCCGTCTCCGCGGTCGTCGCGCCCGCGCAATAGAGAAACACGAACTGGTAGGTATCCGTCCCGGAGGCGTAATAGCCACAGCCGATCCGGGTCGCTTCCCGGGCCAGCGCCAGATCGGCGGCGGAAACGCCGCTTTGGTTGCGCACGAACGCGCAGGAAGCGTGCACATTCGTCAACCCCTGCTCCGTCAGGGCGGTGAAGCTGCCGCTCCCGTCCGGCCGCTCGGCCGAAAACAGCCCGGCGAGCTCATAAGCTCGAACCTGCGCCGCTTCCATGGCCTCCAGCGACACCCTGAGCAGCGGGTAACCCTGAGCCGCCCGTTCCCGGTTGACGGCTTGCACAAGCGCCGCCCGTTCCCGGTAATGCATCTGCCCTCCCAGCGCCGACCACGGTTTGCCCTGCCGGACGTAGACTTCCGCCATCAGGCACAGGGCGCGCATGTGAACGGCGTCGCTCAGGGCCAGCCCCTGATCCAGCTGGAAGGCGTGCACGGCGCTGAGCGCGCGCTCGGTCAGGATCAGGCCCGGCGTGCCGGGGGAATAGCCCAGCGCGTCCAGGCAGCGCGTCAGCCAAAGAACGGCCTGACCCTGCGCGCCAGGCTGAAGCCCTTCGGGCGGCAGCAGGGGCAGATCGTCGTAAAACCCGCCGGTCAGGATCGGCCTTGTGACCCGTTTGGCTTCCCGCTGCATCGAAAGGATGGCGTTGACCGCGCTCTGATCGACGGCTCCCGTTTCCGTAAAGCCCTGGCTGCGCTGCACGCGCCTAACCAGAACCTGCGTGCTCTCGTCCAGGCAGCCGTTTCGGTCGCTGTCCTCCGGGATGTAGCCCAGGGTCTGCAACTGCGTCTGCACCCAGTAGACGGTATCGTTCATGACGCCCAGGGTGTACGCGGTAGTCCCAAGCTGCGGGGTTGCCATCGGAACGACCGCCAGCTCGTCGCTCAACGGGGTTTGCGTGAGGGCGCCGTCCTGGGCGGCATCCTCCCCGGCGAGGGCATCGTCGGTCGACTCGGGGGTCGTTGCGGTCAGCGGGGATGAATGCTCGGCTTCGATGCCGCCCGTCCCTTCGGGGAATTCCCCCTGCCGTACGGGGAGTTTCCATTGGAAGGCGGCGTAAAGCAGCAGGAGCGCGGCCGGTACCGCCAACAGGTTCAGCGCCGTCAGGATACGGCTCTTCGGACGGCGCGGCCGCTCGGGCGGGGATGCCGTTTCCCCCGTCGCCGTGCGCAAGGGGATCGGCGGGGGTGTGGTTGCGGCGATTCCGGAGGGGGTTCGCGCCGCAGCCTTGCCCGGAGCGGACGGACGCGCGCCCCGCCGGCCGCCCTCAACGCGGGTCGCCGGACAGACGGCGGCGGTCCGTGCGGAGGCTTCCGACGCCAGCGCGCGGTTCTCGTCGCGGTCCAGCAAACACACCGGACAGCGCCGCGCCTCGTCCTCGTTGATGGTTTCACACCGGTTGCATGTCCACACGGCACGTACCCTTTCCAAGTGATGCATGGCGAACGCCGACCGGCCGATCGGCCGCCCCCTGCCCATGCCGCCGGGAACGGCGTCCGTCGGGGGAGCCCGGCCTTCTGCCGCGGCGTCGTGGCCGGATGCGCGGAAGGCGTCGTCCGGTCGGCGCTGGGCGGCGCGGTCGGCTGTCCCTACGGCCTGCCGCTCACGCGGGAAGCGAACCCCTACGTATTGGCGCTGCCAAAAAGCCACGCCAGCAGGAGCAGCAGCCCGCCCACGATCAGCAGCGCAAGCTTTCCCGCCCACCGCGGTGACTCCTCCTCGGCCTCCGCAGGCGGCGGGGCGGCCTCGGCGGCAGGCGGGGCGGCGGGCTCGCCGGAAGGCGGCTTGGCCCTCGCAGCGGCGGCCGGTATGCGGGAAGCCGGTTTCGCCGTCAACGGCGCGCGGGATGCCGGCCTGACCGTCGCCGGCGCGGCAGGCGCACGGGATGCCGGCCTGACCGTCGCCGGCGCGGCCGGCGCGCGGGTAGCCGGCCTGACCATCGCCGGCGCGGCCGGCGCGGATTCCGCCGACAGGCGGCGGCTTTCCGACACGGAGGTTTTGCAGATCAGGCAGTAGGGACGCTCATCCTCGTTGAAGGTTTCACAGCGCGCGCATTGCCACATTGGTTTCATCTCTTTTCGTAGGATGGGCGGCGGGCAGGCGGAAGCTTCGGCCGACCGCCCCGGCGGCCGGAACCGGCAAGGCGCGCGCGGACGCGGCGCAGCAGCGTCCGGTACGGGGCGCGCAGGCGCGGCGCAGCCCATCCCCGCAGCCGGGGGCGATCTTTCGGGCCGTGCAAAAGCGCCGCCGGCAACGGGGCGCAGGGTTTCCTGGGAACAGCGCGGGCCGGTCGCGTTGTGGGGGGTGGGGAATGCCCGGAAAGCGACGGTTTCATGCGCGTTTTCCCTATTATACCGGCAAGCGCGGTCCATGTCAAATCCATGCAGGGTTTCCCAAGGATTCCAGCGGCAGGTCTAAACCGCCGGGAGGGTGCGCCCGGGGAACGCGCTTTCGTTTTACCCGCCGTTACGCACGCCTCCGGCCCAAACGCGGCCCGGGTTGCCTGTTCCCCTGTCGCGATCATGCCGCCGCGTTCTTCCCGCCTCCGCATCCGCGTACGGGACGCGGGTCGGGCCTGCGGGCGCAATCCCGCCTATCTCGCCCATCCCTTCATTTTTCCTGCCTCCGCTTCGGCGTGCGGGACGCAGGGCGCCCCTGCGAGCGCCATCCCACCCATTCCGTCCATTCCGTCCATCCCGCCCATCTCCCCCATCTCCCCCCTCTCGCTTGACATTCCCGCCGTTGGCAGTGTACAATGTTTTGTTTGGAAACATAACCCACCGACCGAAGCGGAGGCACACACCGGCATGACGCAGCTCCCCACCACCGACGCGTATCAGGGGCAGATCGAGAAACGCAGAACCTTTGCCATCATCAGCCACCCGGACGCGGGCAAGACCACCCTTACGGAAAAATTGCTGCTCTACGGCGGCGCGATCCGGCAGGCGGGCAGCGTCAAGGCCCGCAAGGCCGAGCGCCACGCCACCAGCGACTGGATGGATATCGAGAAGCAGCGCGGCATCAGCGTAACCTCCAGCGCCATGCAGTTTGAGTTTGACGGCTTCCGCATCAACATTCTGGATACGCCGGGCCATCAGGACTTCAGCGAGGATACCTACCGCGTGCTGGTCGCCGCCGACGCCGCCGTGATGCTCATCGACGCGGCCAAGGGCGTGGAGGCGCAGACCATCAAGCTGTTCAAGGTGTGCCGCATGCGCGGCATCCCCATTTTCACGTTTGTCAACAAGATGGATCGCGCGGCCAAGGATCCCTTCGCCCTGATGGAGGAGATCGAAAACGTGCTGGGCATCCGCACCTGCCCCATGAACTGGCCCGTAGGCGTGGACGGGGATTTTCAGGGCGTGTACCTGCGGGACGCGGGGGTCATCAGCCTGTACAGCGGCGGCAACCACGGCGCCAGCATGGTGGAGGAAACCCGCGTGGACCCCGCCTCGCCCGAGGCCGGCCAGCGCATCGCCGGCCACTATCTGGATCGGCTGCGAAGCGAGATCGAGCTGCTGGACGTGGCGGGCGACCCCTTCGACCGGGACGCCGTGCTTCACGGGCGGCTGACGCCCATGTTCTTCGGCTCCGCCATTACCAACTTTGGCGTGGAGCCGTTTCTGGAAGCGTTTCTGGACATCACGCCCCCGCCGCTGCCCCGCCAGAGCGATCAGGGACTGATCCGGCCGGAGGCGTCGTTCTTCAGCGGCTTCGTGTTCAAGATTCAGGCGAACATGAACCCCGCGCACCGCGACCGGCTGGCGTTCATCCGCGTGGTCAGCGGCGAGTTCCGCAAGGATATGACCGTGTGGCTGAGCGGGGACGATAAGCTCATCCAGCTCAAGCAGCCCCAGCAGTTCATGGCCAACGAGCGCGAGGCGGTGGAAGCCGCCTACCCCGGCGATATCGTGGGGCTGTTCGACCCCGGCTTTTTCCACCTGGGGGATACGCTCTCCGACGGCCCCAGGCTACGCTTCGGCTCTATCCCAATCTTTGCGCCGGAGCACTTCGCGCGCGTGCGGCCCGAGGACAGCATGAAGCGCAAGCAGTTCCTCAAGGGCCTCACCCAGCTGGCCGAGGAAGGCGCCATTCAGCTTTTCACCCGCACCGAAACCGGCTTTGAGGAGCTGCTGGCGGGCGTGGTAGGCATGCTGCAGTTCGAGGTGCTGGAGCACCGCCTGCGCACCGAGTACGGCGTTTCCATGCTGATGGACACCCTGCCCTTCCGGTTCGTGCGGTGGATCACCAAAGCCCCCTTGCCGGCGGACCGGCTCAAGCTGACCTCCACCAGCGGCCGCGCCGTGGACGGCAACAGCCGGGATGTGCTGCTGTTTGAAAACGAGTGGTCCATCCGGCTGGCGACGGAAAACAACCCCGGGCTGACGCTTTCGGAAACCGCCAGCCGGGTCACCTACGAGTAAAGCCGCGCAGCAGACGCGAACGTTCCCGGGGCATACCCCCCGCCGCTGAAACGTCCGCGGGCAAGCCGGAACCATCGCAAATCGGGCGCATCACAGCCGACGGCCGCGCCGCCCGCGCGCGCCGCGCGGGCCGCCCCGAAGCCCTCGATCCTCCCCCCACCAGAAAGGAAGAGAAACAGAGTTATGGTTCGTAACGATATCCGCAACATTGCCATCATCGCCCACGTCGACCACGGCAAGACCACCCTCGTGGACGAGATGCTCAAACAGGGCGGCGTGTACCGCGAAAACCAGCAGGTGGCCGAGCGCGTGATGGATTCCAACGACATCGAGCGCGAGCGCGGCATCACGATCCTGGCCAAAAACACCGCCGTGCACTATGAGAATACCAAGATCAACATCGTGGATACGCCCGGCCACGCCGATTTCGGCGGCGAGGTGGAGCGCGTGCTCAAGATGGTGGACGGCGTGCTGCTGCTGGTGGACAGCTTCGAAGGCCCCATGCCGCAGACCCGCTTCGTGCTGCGCAAGGCCCTGAACCTGAAGCTGCCGGTCATCGTCGTCATCAACAAGATCGACCGCCCGGACGCCCGCTGCGACGAGGTGGTCGACGAGGTGCTGGACCTGTTTATCGAGCTGGGCGCGGACGAGACGGCGCTGGACCGCCCCATCGTGTACGCCTCGGCCCGGCACGGTACGGCGACGCTGGAAAGCGGCGAGTCCGGCACCGACCTGCGGCCGCTGTTTGAGACGATCCTCGCCCACATCCCCGCGCCCGTGGGCGAGATGGACGGCCCCGCACAGGTGCTCATCTCCACCGTGGACTACAACGACTACGTCGGCCGCATCGGCATCGGGCGCATCAACCGCGGGACGCTTACCACAGGCACCAACGTCGTGAAAACCAATTTCGACACCGGCGCGGTGAGCCAGCCCCTGCGGCTGACCAGCCTGTATACCTTCGACGGCCTCCGGCGGCTGCCGGCCGAAAGCGCCTCCATGGGCGACATCGTGGCCATGAGCGGGCTGGAGGATATCGGCATCGGCGACACGGTGTGCGATCCGGCGGCGGTGGAAGCCCTGCCGTTTGTGAGCATCACCGAGCCGACCGTGGTGATGACCTTCAGCGTGAACAACAGCCCCTTCGCGGGGCGCGAAGGGCAGTACGTGACCAGCCGCCACCTGCGCGCCCGGCTGATGAAGGAGTTGCAGACCGACGTAAGCCTGCGCGTGAACGAAACCGAAAGCCCGGACGCCTTCGAGGTGCGCGGGCGCGGCGAGCTGCACCTGAGCATCCTCATCGAAAACATGCGCCGTCAGGGCTACGAGTTTCAGGTGAGCAAGCCGCAGGTGATCTACAAGGACATCGACGGCAGAAAGTGCGAGCCGGTGGAGCGCATGGTGGCGGACGTGCCCCAGGCCTACGCGGGCGCGGTGATCGAGAAGATCGGCCGCCGCCGCGGCACGCTGGAAAGCATGCATGGGCTGGACCGCGTGCGGCTGGAGTTCCTCATCCCCTCCCGCGGGCTGTTCGGCTACCGCAGTGAGTTCATGACCGATACGCGCGGCGAGGGCATCATGAGCTCGGTATTTGAAAAGTATGAGCCGGTCAAAGGCGATATCCCGCACCGCAACGTGGGCGCGCTGGTCTGCTTTGAAACCGGCGAGGCCACCAGCTACGGCCTGTTTGGCACCCAGGAGCGCGGCACGCTGTTCATCACCCCGCAAACCATGGTGTACAAGGGCATGATCTGCGGGCAGAACGCCCGCCCCGACGACCTGGTGGTGAACGTGTGCAAGCAAAAGCACGTGACCAACATGCGCAACGCCAGCGCCAGCGAGGACAGCCTCAAGCTGGTGAGCGTCCACCCCATGACGCTGGAGGAGTGCCTGGAGTTTATCGACGACGACGAACTGCTGGAAGTCACGCCCCAGAGCCTGCGCATGCGCAAGCGGGAACTGAGCCATCAGGACCGCGCCCGCGCGGCCGCCCGGGCCAAGGCGGAATAATTTCGCCCGCGCATGCAGGGTTTTGCACCGCTGCGACGTAGCTATGGGCAGGGACAATCCCGCGCGACGACAAAGGAGGGTACCATGAAGCACACACTGACGACCCGTATGGCGGCGCTGGGCCTGGCGCTTTGCCTTCTCCTGCTGCCGACGCTCTCCCGGGCGGATACCTACCTGCCCGACGGAGACGTGACCCACGTGGACTTCACCCTGGGCTTCCGGCTGCACGCGGATGCCTTTCCGCCCGGCAAGGCGCACCTGACCGACTGGGAAACCTTCCTGCAGAAGGTGGATCTGCGCGGCTCCATGGATTCGCTGGCGATGCTCACCCCCACCAGCCGCGTATACCTGAACGGCGCCATCCGCCTCAACGGGCAGGATCAGATCCCCTTCGTGTACGACGGCTACCACAGCTACCGTTACCTGATCACCCCGGCGCTGGCGAACGAAGTGATGTTCTTCCAGATGCACAACTTTCTGGAGTTCATGCTCAAGCCCTATTATTACATGGAGCTGCCCACGGAGTACCTGGGCCTGCTGATGTACCCCGAGGCCGCCTACGCCATCGGCGACGCCTACTATACGCCGTTGGCGGAGATGCTGGAAAGCGCCCGCGAGGCGGCGCTGGACGGCGAAACCGCCGCCGATCTGGATGAACCGGCCATGGACGCGGCCGGGCCTGAAGCCGTGGAAGCCATGGCGCAAGAGCCCGCCGCGGGCGCGGTTGCCGAACCCGCCACAATCGCGGCCGCCGATGCCGCCGCGGGCACGGCCGCCGACGCCGCCACGGCCACGGCCGCCGACGCCGCCACGGCCACGGCCGATGAACCCGCGACCGCAGGAGCCGCCGCGGAGGAAGCCGCCCAAGCCGATGAAGCCGAAGCCGGCGACATGGCCGCGGAACCCGCCGCGGAAGGTTACCTCACCTACACCGTGCCCTACGAGGACCTCTACGAGCAGTGCGAGAACCTCGACCTGATTGTCAATGAAGATCCGGAACTGGAGCGCGCCTACCTCTTCTTCACCTGCCTGCTGACCGAAATCTACGCCAGCGACATGACGCTGACCACGCTTGGCGATCTGGAGGGCGTGCTGGATACCCTTGACCCCGACCAGAACGGCATGACCGTGACCGAAACGCCCCAAAGCCTCACCTGCACGCTGGGCGATACCGACGTGCTGGTGAAAACGACCGATGGGGATACGGACACCCTTGCCTTTACCCTGCCCACGCCCGACGGCTACACCGTGAACTTTGCCTACAGCCGGAAACCCCAGGCGCAGGGCGCGGATGTGGAGGCCAGCCTGACCGTGCTTGAGGACGAGACGGAGTTCATCGTCGCCACCGCCAAGGGGCTGGGCCTGCCGCGCGAAGGCGAACTCTCCGGCGAGGGGACGCTGACGTTAGCGGTTTCCGGCACGGCGTTTGACAAAGCGCCCGCGCCGCTGAAGCTTGGCTTCCGTTGGTCTAGGGACGCGGCCCAAAAGCCTTACGCGCTGAACCTGACCGTCGACTGGCTCCACCCCGCAACCGACAAGCCCGCGGTGTCGATGGTGTTTAGCGCCGCCTTCTCCGCCGCGGACAAGAGCGTGTTTGTAGAGGGCAGTTACCCCCAGAACGATTTCTTCAACCTGAACGAAACCTTCCTGGAAGAGTACAAGGAGCGGCTGCTGCCTTCGCTGACGCTGTCGCTGTTGCCTTTCCTGCTGGAAACCCCCGCCGGCGTCATCAACGATCTGTACGACTTCGCCGATCGGACCAATATTCTGGTGTCCTTCGCCGAATAAGCCAGAGGCATAGGATGCCGCCGCAGCCAAGCGGGCTGCGGCGGCTTTTTTTGTATTTGCGCCTCCGGCGCAGGCAAGGGGGATGCGCCTGCGGGCGCACCAAAGGGCTTTCCGCTCGCCCTTTGGAAACCTTCGGTGTCGCCTTCGTTCACGGCGGGGCGCGGAGGGTCGCTCTTGAAGTACAGGAAAGTCGTCCGCCGCCGCATGGGGC
>JAAYUF010000118.1 GCA_012517815.1 Clostridiales bacterium | reverse complement strand
GACGCCAGAATGGCGTCGGCGGGTTCGGCCCCGGCCGGCGCCGCCACCAGCAGCAGGATCATCAGCAACAGCGGCAATCCGCCGTGCGCGCGGTTCTCACCCATCAGGCGGCTCACCTCCCGGAAAGGATCGTTTGCGCAGGATTCGGTCAGTAGAAGCGGAACATGCCTGTCAGGCGCCTCGCCCAATCGGGCCCGCGGGGATGGGCGCGGCGTTTGCCGCCGCGCACGTCGGGCCGCGGGCGGGCAGGGGGGAGCGGCGTTTTCCGCCGCGCCCATCGGGCCGGGACAGATAGGCCGCCGAGACGCGCGTTGCGTTGCCTCAGGCGTAGTCGATATCGAACTGCACCACGACCCCGTAACGCGGGTTCAGTTCCCTCGCGTAGTCTGCCAGCTTTTCCCGCAGTGTTTCCGTGTCGCCCAGCCCCTCCGGCAGGAGGCAGTCAAACACCAGGCTGATCTGCCGCTGGCCGGGCACCATGCGAAAGTCGTGCAGGGTGATCCGGGCGTCCACGCCGCGCGCAAACGCGCTCATCTGCTCGCGCACCCGGTTCACGGTCGGGTCGTCGGTCACGGTCGGGTCCATGTGGATGAGCACCTCCAGGCCCAGTTCCTTTTGCAGCTCGCGCTCGGCCTTGTCAATCACCTCGTGCACGGCCACAATATCCCCGGAGGCGCTCACCTCCGCATGCACCGAGGCGAACCGCCGCCCGGGGCCGTAATCGTGCACCACCAGATCGTGCGTGCCGCGGATCCCCTCATAGGTCATCAGCCGTTCCCGGAGCTCGCGGATCAGCGCCGGGTCGGGTTTCTCCCCCAGCAGTCGGTCGACGGTTCCCTTGCAGACGGAAACGCCCGTTTTAAGCACAAACAGCGCCACCAGAACGCCCACGTACCCGTCGATGCGCCAGCCGAAGCTCTCCTGCAGCGCCACGCTCAGCAGCACCGCCCCGGTGGCGGCCACGTCGCTCACGCTGTCCTTGGAGGCCGCGAACAGGGTTTCGCTGTCGATGCGCCGGGCGATGAAACGGTAGAAGAAGTACAGCCAGAGCTTGACCAGCATGGAGAGCGCCAATAACCCCATTACCGGCAGGCCGGCGTTGAGCTGGGCCGGGTGGAGGATCGCCTGCACGCCGTCCCCAAGGAGCTTCAAACCCGCCAGCAGGATCAGCACGCCTACGGCCAGCGCGCCGATATACTCCAGCCGCCCATGCCCGAACGGGTGCCGGCTGTCGTCCGGCTTGCGCGCCAAACGAACCGTCACCAGCGCCATCACGCTGCCCGCCGCATCGGACAGGTTGTTCACCGCGTCCGCCGTGATGGCCAGCGAGCCGCTGAGCACGCCGAGGGCAAACTTGGTCGCGCACAGCAGCACATTAACGGCGATGCCCGTGGCGGAACCCAGCGTTCCATAGGCCGCGCGCACGCTACGGTCGGCGGTTGCCCCGGGGTTTTTAATCCAGTGCCGAATCAGCCAACGTGTCACCCGGCTTCCCTCCTTCCCCGCACCGCGCCGGGCGGTAGCCGCGCCGGGCGGTAGCCGCGCCGGGCGGTAGCCGCGCCGCGGCGTGACAGCCGCGCGATGCGTAAAAACCTTGCGGCGCCTGCCTTGGTTTGTCGCCGCAGCCGGATGGATTTCATCCTAGTATACACGATCAGCGGCGCTTTGGCAACGCGCAGGGCCCCGCGCGCGGGGCCCGGGACGGCGCGCGCTCCGTTTGGGCCGGAAGTCCGGCCTTCTGAATTTACGTCCCTTCACATTGACGAACCTCCCGCGCCGCCTTATAATAGAACGGAAACGGATTCCGCCGCCGCGGAGGAAGGAGCAAGCATGGACGCTACGGCCACCCCCGGCGCCTGGAAGCGGTTCGTCTGGCAGCCGCTGGCATTTGCCGCGCTCCTGGGCTGCGTGTATCTGTTTGCGCCGCTGGCGTTCGTTCTGGCCTTTCTGTTGCCGCTCGCGGTTTGCCCCGCCATGACCGAAGGCAAAACCTGGTTTGCCCTGAGCGTCCCGCTCGCGCCGTCGCTGGGCTACCTACTGGCGGGGGGCGATCCGATCATCGGCGCGATGCTCCCGCTGTTCCCGTTCCTGTGCCTGCCGGTCGTTTCGTTCCGCCGACGGCTGCGGATCAGCCTTGTGGGCGAAACGCTCCTTGTTACGGCAGCCTTTGTGCTCTCCGCGCTCGCGATGTTGGTGCGCCTGAGCGAGCTGATCAACGGCCCGCTGTTCCCGGGCATCGCGGAGTACGTTGTGGATACCATCCGCGGTTCGCTGTATTCCGGGGCGATCCTCTACCGGCTGACCAACGCGGGCGTGCTGACACTGCCGGACGCGTTTGCCAACGCGATGGCCCTGCAGCTTGGCGATCTGGTCTGGCTGCACCCGGCGCTGCAAACCGAGCTGCTCAACATGCTTCGGCTGCGCCTCAACGAGGCGTTCACGCAATGGATACCCGCGCTGCTCATGCAGGGCGGCCTGCTGGTCGGGCTGTTGAGCACCCTGGCGGCGGAGCGCGCGCGGGCCCGCAGGGACGGTACGGTTCCGCCCGCGTTTCGGCAGGTGCGCCTTTCGCGCCGGGAACAGGGCTATGTGCTGGTGCTGTGCCTGGGCGTCGTGGCGACCAGCTTTTCCGATCAGCCGGTGACGGCGCTGGTCTGCCTGCTGATGTACGCGGCGTTTTCGGCCGTCTGCCAGATTCAGGGCGCGGCGGTGATGGTCGCCCTGCTGACGCGGCGTCATCCCGGGCGCGCGCCGCTCTACGGGCTGCTCGCCGCGCTGCTGTACGCGCTGTTCCCGCTGTCGCTGTTCATCCTGGGCGTCGCGGATCAGTTCGTCAACCTCCGCGCCGCGGGCAAGCGCATCGATCCCCAGAATCAGGAGGAGGAAAAACCATGAAAGTCATCCTGCTTTGCGACGTGAAGGGTACCGGCAAGAAAAGTGAAATCCTCAGCGTTTCCGACGGTTTCGCGCGCAACTATCTGTTCCCCCGCAAATGGGCGATGGAAGCCACGCCGGCAGCCGTGAAGGAGATCGAGCGCAGGCACGCGCTGGAGGAGAAGCTGGAAACCGAGCGCCGTGAAGAAGCCCTCCGCCGCGCCGCCGAGCTGAAGGGAAAAACCATTCAGCTCAGCGCCAAATGCGGGGAAAAAGGCCGCCTGTACGGCAGCATCACCGCGCAGGAGATCGCCGACGCGCTCAAGGCCCAGCACGGCGTCGACGTGGACAAGCGCAAAATTGAGTGTGAGCCGATCCGCCAGACCGGCGAATACGAGGCGACCGTCTGGGTGTACAGCGGCATCACCGTCAAGATGAAGGTTCAGGTGACCCCCGCCGGGAAATGATATGCCGTTGCCCCGCCCGCTTGGAGCGGCCGGCCGCGGACAAGGAGGTGGCGCTCAGCCATGGACACACAGGAACTGGTGCGGATCGCCCCTCCCAACAGCGTGGATGCCGAACGCTCCGTGCTGGGCGCGGTGCTTCAGGATCAGGGCGTCGCGACGCTCGTGTTCGAGCTTTTGCAGCCGGACGATTTTTACTCCGCGCAGCACCGGGAAATCTTTGACGCCATGCGCACGCTGCACATCGCGGGCTCGCCCATCGACCTGATGACCGTGGGCAACGAACTGGCGCGGCGCGGCACGCTGGAGGGCGTAGGCGGCACCGCCTACCTGCTGGAAGCCTACCGCTATGTGCCCACGACCGCCAACACCCGCAGTTACCTGCAAATCGTGCAGGAGAAAAGCACCCTGCGCAAGCTGATTTCCGCCTGCCGCCGCATCGAGGAGCAATGCTACGCGCAGCTGGACCCGCTGGATACCGTCTTGCGCGGCGCGGAGCGCGCCATCTTCGACATCGTGATGAAGCGCACCGGCGCGGACGCCCTGCAGCCGCTCAACGCCGTGCTGGTACAGACCTTCGACAAGATCGAGGAGATGAGCCGCCTCAAGGGCAAGCTCGCGGGCGTGCCCACCGGCATCTATGACCTGGACCGGCTGCTCACCGGCCTGCACGGGGGCGAGCTGGTCATCGCGGGCGCGCGGCCCGCCATGGGCAAAACGTCGCTGGCGCTGGGCATCGCCCATTTCGCGGCCGTCAAGACTGCCAAATGCGTGGCGGTTTTCAGCATGGAAATGCCCCGCGAACAGATTGGCCTGCGCATCCTGTGCAGCGCGGCCAGCATCAACATGCAGCGCGTGCGCAGCGGGATGCTCAGCGACGACGAATGGATGAAGCTGGGCGATCACCTGAACAGGCTGAGCGCCTGCCGCATCTTCATCGACGATACGGCGGGGCTGACGCCTTCCCAGGTGCGCAGCCGTTCCCGGCGGCTGATGATGGAGCAGGGGCTGGACCTGATCGTGGTGGACTATCTGGGCCTGATGGGCGCGGACAAGCGCGTGGAGAACCGTCAGCTCGAAGTCAGCGAAATCAGCCGCGGGCTCAAGGCGATCGCGCTGGAGTTGAAGGTGCCGGTGCTCGCCTGCGCGCAGCTGGCCCGCGCTAACGTCAACCGCGCTGAAAAACGCCCGCTGCTCAGCGACCTGCGCGATTCCGGCAGCATCGAGCAGGATGCCGACGTCGTGCTCTTTATACACCGCGAGGGCTATTACGCGGTGGGCAGCCAGGAGAACAACAAGGCGGACGATACCTCCGGGGAAATCATCATCGCCAAACAGCGCAACGGCCCGGTGGGCACGGTCAATGTGGAGTGGCAGGCCGAGTTCGCGCGTTATGTCAACCTCCCGGGCACGCGGGTGCCGGTCTACGCCGATGAAACGTGAGAATGGGGATACGCATGCAACAGCCAACCGTCGATACCCTGACCAAGGACACCCGTTTTGAGGGCTTCCTGCTGGTGCGCATGAGCGAACAGCGCACCGGAAGCAACAACGGCAAATATCTGGATATGACCCTCGCCGACCGCACGGGCGAAATCAACGGCAAGCTGTGGGACGGCAACGTACCGGCCCCCGCCGTCGGCAGCGTCGTCAAGGTGCGGGGCGCGACGCTGGAATACAACGGCCGTCTCCAGTTGCGCATTGAGAAAATGCGCGGACAGGAGGAAGGCGACGAGATCGACATGACGCTGCTGACGCCCTGCGCGCCGGAATCGCCGGAAGCGATGCTTGCCCAGCTGGAAGCCGCCTTAGCCTCCATGCGCAGCGAGCCGCTGCGCAAGATCGTGCGGGAGATGCTCAGGCGCTACCAGGAACCGCTCGTCTACTACCCGGCGGCGCAGCGCATCCACCACGCGGAGCGCAGCGGCCTGTTGCATCATACCACGGGGATGCTGAAGCTTGCCTACGCGCTGCTGCCGCTTTACCCTCAGCTCAACGCCGATCTCGTGGTCGCGGGCGTCATCCTGCATGACCTGTGCAAGGTGGAGGAAATGGACAGCGACCAGCTGGGCGTGGTGCGGGATTACACGCAAGCCGGCCTGCTGCTGGGGCACATCGTCATCGGCGTCAGCCGCATCTCGGAAGCCGCTCAGGCGGCGGGCGTCACGGGCGAGCCCGTCCTGCTTTTGGAACACATGATGCTCAGCCACCACGGCGAGGAAGCCTACGGCAGCCCCCGCAAGCCGATGTTCCCGGAAGCCGAGGTGCTCCACTGGATCGATCTGCTGGACGCGCGGATGAACGAGATGCAGACGGCCCTGGGCAAGGTGCCTCCCGGCGTGTTCAGCGAAAAGGTCTGGTCGCTGGAGCGCCGCCTGTACCGCCCGCGCTACGAGGACCTTACGCCCGAAGGTTGACGGTTTGCGGTCAAAATGATACAATAGCATTGCGAACTGTTACAACTTGATTTCAAACCACCAAATCTCGCAGGAGGGACGCGGTTCCCCGTACGCGTCAGAATCGGAGGGAGACCTATGAAGCGCAGATGGCTCGCGGTGTTGTGCCTGGCAACGGTCGCGGCGCTCCTGACGGGATGTCAGGGCGGGCAGCAGCCCACGCAAACATTCGCCGAGGTAACGCAGTACCTGGGCCCCGCGGCGACCAACACCCCGATCCCGGTCAACAGCAACCTGACCGGCGTCAGCGACGGGAGCGACGCGCAGGATGACAGCATCTTTGCCGACAATCCCTACGTTGTCGACCATGCCGCAGACGACATCGCCAGCGATGCGCTGGGAGAAGAGGATACACAGGATAACGGCACCGCGGACCTCGGCGCCACCGTGGTGTACGGCGCGGCGGAAGCCGACGCGACCGTGTACCCCTACGCCGGCAGCTCGCCCATTCCGCTGGACCCGATCGACGCGCCTTCTCCCACGCCGCGTTCGGCGCTCAATTTCACCTATGTGCCCTACGACGTGGTGTCGCTGGGTTTGAGCTTCGAGGCGCCCGCCGGCTGGATTCCGGACGATACCATCAGCGAGATGTACACCCTTACCGAGCCGGAACAGCAGATGAAGGACGGCCAGCTGGGCGTGATCAACCTGTACGCCGTGCCCGTGAACGCGACGTACAATGAAAGCGCGCTGACCGCAGAGATCAAGCAGCGCCTGAGCACCATCGGGTCGACCAACTTCATCGAGTGGAAGCCCAGCCTGACCGCCACGCGCTTCCTGATGGGCAGCAAGGGCGTGTACGCCAACTACAGCGGCAAGCTGGCCAACGGCGTGCAGGTCGGCGGGCGCATCCACGCCACGTCCATCGACAAGGTGCTCTATTGCATCCAGATCACCTACCCCCTGAATTTCAAGGACGATTACCTCAACATTTTCTCCAAGCTTCGCGAAACCATCAAGCGGACGGGCCGCTGACCCAAGCCGCGTTCGGCGGTCGCGCGCGCCGGCCGTTTGGGGAGACCCCGTGCGGCCGGTGTTCGCGTCGCGGCAACGGATAATGGCAACCGATGCGGCCATCGCTCCAACGTATACCGGGCCGGGGGGATGCCCCGGCCTTTTTCCTTCTCAGCCGGCGGGAACGGGCCGCGCGCGGGGCGGCGGTCCCCCCGCCGCGCGCGGCAGCCTGGGCCGGGCGTGCCGCGCGCAGGATGCCCGCGCATGCAAAAGGCGCTTCCCGCCGAGGGAAGCGCCCGGGCGCCGGAAGGCGCGGATGTCTTAGTACTGGTTCTGGCGGTTACGCTCGAAGCAATCGCGGCAGTAGACGGGGCGATCGCCGCGGGGCTGGAAGGGCACCTGAGTGGTGGCGCCGCAACCATCACAGATCACTTCGTACATCTGGCGCTCGCTGCGGCCCGGGTTCTGCGTGGCACGGCGCGCGGCACGGCAGGCGGGGCAGCGGCTGGGCTCGTTCTGGAAGCCCTTGTCCGCGAAGAACTGCTGTTCGCTGGCGGAGAAGACGAACGTCGCGCCACAGTCACGGCAGGTCAGGTTTTTGTCTTGATACATGATGGTTCCCTCCAAATAGTTAATCTGTGTCCCAGACGCTCCAGTGATTTGGGTATTGGGTTTCCAGTCATTCGGACAAAGATGAACGAAGGAGGAAGAACCTAATCCGCATACCAGGCTGGGTCAACGCGATCATTATAGCATGTAAACACTTATTTGTATACCGTTTTGCCAAAAAATTCACTGAAACCTTGGCTTGCGGGCGCGTCCATACGGTCCGCGTAGAGCCGGAATACGATTGCCAGGCAACATAAACGTCTCATAGGCACTTTTCAAAACGAAAACCATTCGGTATAGTGTATGATGTAACTTTCCTTGGAAACGGGAGTAGCCCACAATATGAAACGGTGGGGTTGAAGCTATGGATTACGTCGATCTTGGCCGCCGGATCCGCAAGCAGCGCACACAACGCGGCTGGACGCAGGAAGCGCTGGCGGAGCGTGTGAATGTATCGACATCCTTTGTGGGGCATGTGGAGCGCGGCACGCGCAAAGCCAGCCTGGAAACGCTGGTTTCCATCGCCAATGTGCTGGATGTGAGCCTGGACTACCTGCTTTCCGGCAGCATGAACAGCAGCGTGATCGGGCCGATGCCGCGAGGGCTGAGCACGCAGCAGCGAACCGCGCTCAAGGAGATTCTCACCACCATTCAGGATAACCTCTCCGAATGGGAGAAGGACGAACCGTAACCCAGACTCCACCGCCCCTGCGCGCGTGGAGTTTTTTGCACCGATTAACCGGGCCTGAGGGCCAATCCAATCCCCGCCGGAGCGGAGGCCGGGTCCATGGCATTACCCTGGCCCGGCATCGCACCGGCGGGGATGGTTTTATCCAAAGCACAAGCGCGCGCTGATGAACCCGGAGCGAAGGTTTCCATGCTGGGTACGCTTACCGCCGCCCCGGCGTCCGTTCATTCAGTGGGCCGGATTCACGGTTCACAAATCCCCGCCGGAGCGGCGGCCGGGTCCATGACATTGCCCTGGCCCGGCATCGCACCGGCGGGGATGGATTTATCCAAAGCACAAGCGCGCATTGATGAACCCGGAGCGAAGGTTTCCATACTGGGTACGCTTACCGCCGCCAGGCGATCACGCCCGGGGATTTGCGGCTTGCGGCGCTGCCGCCGCGGGCGCTCGGCACCGGGCCGCGCATCCGCGCCCCGCAGGGCTGCGGTCCCGGCTACCGTTCGTTCGCGGCCGGTTCGCCCCGCAGCATTTCCCGGACCACATCGCCCATAGCGTACAGGCCGCAGGGTTTGCCCGCCAGAAAGCGCGCCGCGCGCAGCGCGCCTTCGGCCAGCAGGGCGCGGCTCTCGGCCCGGTGGGTGAGGATGATCTCCTCCGAGCGCCCGTAAAAGCCCACCTCATGCTCGCCCGTCACAGTTCCGCCGCGTACCGCGTGAATGCCGATTTCGGCCTGGGTACGCTTTGCGGACCGCCCATGCCGCCCGAAAACGGCTTCCGGTTCTCCGCCGCGGGCGGCCCGCACCGTTTCGTACAGCATCAGGGCCGTGCCGCTGGGACTGTCCAGCTTCTGCCGGTGATGCTTTTCCACGATTTCCACATCGTACCCCTCGCCCAGCGCCCGTGCCGCCAGTGCGGAGAGTTCCTGCAACACGCTGATGCCCAGGCTCATGTTGGCGCTGCGCAGGATGGGCACGCGCTCCGCCGCCTTGCGGATCGCATCCAGATCGGCGTCGTCGTAGCCGGTGGTGCACAGCACCAGCGGCGTACCGGTGCGCACGCCGTAGGCCAGCAGGTGCGGAAGCCCGCTGGGGTGGGAGAAATCCACCAGCGCATCCGCGACGCGGTCGATCCGGGCATAGTCCGTAACCATGGGAAAATCGCACGCCTGATCCGAATACGCCACGTCCACGCCGCAGACGATTTCCACGCCCGCCTCGGCCGCCGCCTTCGCAAGCTCCCGGCCCATGCGCCCCAGCGCCCCGCCGATGATGATGTTCACAGCGTTTCCTCCGTTCAAAAGAGGCCGGGCGAAACGCCCGGCCGTGCCGATCCCTGGGTTCAGAGCGCCACGTTCACGCTGATGAGCGCCTCGCGCAGCTTCTCGCGGTTGCAGTCGCTGATGGGCACCAGCGGCAGGCGTACCTCGCCGCTGCACAGGCCCATCATCTCCAGCCCCGCCTTGCAGGGGATGGGGCTGACCTCGCAGAACAGCGCGTTGATCACGGGCATCAGCGTCAGTTGCAGGTCCAGCGCCGTCGCGTGGTCCCCCGCCAGATAGCTGGTCGCCATTTTGGAAACCATCGCCGGCAGCAGGTTGGCAGCGACGGAGATCACGCCTTCCGCGCCCAGCGCCATCAGGGGCACCACCATATCGTCGTTGCCGCTGAAAATCGCCAGCCGCCCGCCGACGCGGCGAATCTTCTCCATCACATAGGGGAGGTTGTAGCTGCTCTCCTTCAGGCCGATGAAGCGCTCGCTCTCGGCCAGCCGGTCCAGCACTTCCGGGCTGATGTCCAGCGTGGTCCGGCTGGGCACGTTGTAGATCACGATGGGCAGCGCCGTCGCCTCGGCAATCGCCATATAGTGGCGGTACAGCCCTTCCTGCGTGGTTTTGTTGTAGTAGGGGGTTACCACCAGCTGCGCGGCGCAGCCGATGTCCTCGTACCGCTTGGCCGTGTCGATCACGTTCTGGGTACAGTTGGTGCCGGTGCCGGCAATGACGGGCACACGCCCGTTCACGGCTTTTACGATGGTGCGCACCGTCAGTTCCCGCTCGTCGGCGTTCATGGTGGTGGGTTCGCCCGTGGTGCCGCACGCAACGATCGCCGCCGTGCCGCCCGCAAGCTGCATCTCCACCAGCCGCCCGATGGCGGCGGTATCCACCTTGCCGTCCCGAAACGGCGTTGCCAGCGCTACCGCGCTTCCGCGAAACAAAGTAGGCATGCAACCGGACCTCCCTTCAAGCTCTGTGCGCCGTACAGCGGCGGCGCCGCCCGCAGGCGCGGTTTCCGCATCCGCGCGGCTTCCGCCGCCGCGTCCGCGATTGCGTTACGCCTCTTTGGCCGCAATATAGCCAAGCTTGCACAGGTACTCGGCGGAAAGCACCCCGCCGCCCGCCGCCCCGCGCACGGTGTTATGGCTCAGGCACACAAATTTGTAATCGAACACCCTGTCCTCGCGCAGCCGGCCGACGGTGATGCCCATGCCGCGCTCGAAATCCCTATCCAGCCTCGTCTGCGGGCGGCTGGGATCGTCAAAGTAGTACAGGAAATGCTCGGGGCTGCTGGGCAGGCCCATGCCCTCGGTCGCAGGGTGGCAGTTCGCCCAGCGCTCCAGAATTTGCTCCGCCGTGGGCTTTTTGGCAAACTTCACGCTTACCGCCGCCATGTGCCCGTCGGTGCAGGCCACGCGCAGGCACTGCGCGCTGATGGCCGGCGCGTTCGCGTTCACGATGGCGCCGTTTTCCACATGCCCGAAGATTTTCATCGGCTCGCGCTCGCTCTTCTCGTCCTCGCCACCGATGTAGGGGATCACGTTGTCCGCCATCTCCGGCCAGGTAGCAAAGGTCTTTCCAGCGCCGCTGATCGCCTGATACGTGCACACGATCAGGCTTTGCGGTTCAAAATCCATCAGCGGCCACAGCGCCGGAACATAGCTTTGAATGCTGCAGTTGGGCTTGACGGCGATGAACCCGCGCCTGGTGCCCAGCCGTTTTCGCTGCGCCTCAATCACGGCGGCGTGCGCGCCGTTGATCTCCGGGATCATCATGGGCACGTCCGTCATCATGCGGTTGGCGCTGTTGTTGCTCACCACGGGCACCTCGGCGCGCGCGTAGCGTTCTTCCAGCGCCAGTATCTCATCCTTTTTCATGTCCACAGCGCAAAACACGAAGTCTACCAGCCCGGCCACGGTTGCCACGTCGGCGGCGTCCAGCACCGTCAGATCGGCCACATTGGCGGGGATCGGCGTATCCGGGAACGCCCAGCGGTCGCCCACGGCTTCGCGGTAAGGTTTTCCCGCGCTGCGGCTGCTCGCGGCCAGGCATGTGACCTTGAACCACGGATGATCTTTCAGCAGCAGCGCGAAACGCTGCCCGACCATGCCCGTTGCCCCGATGATGCCGACTCGATATGGCTGCATAGTGAAAACCTCAATTCTTGCGGGCGTTCCGGGGCTGTCCTATCCCTATGCCCGGCCGCCTCCGTATACCTGCCCAGCATATCATGATTCAAACCGGATGTCAAACCGTGCCCCGTGGCTCCGCGCTGTATTTTTGCTGTATCTCAGGGCCGTCAAAGCCGCCTGTTTCCAGCATTTGAGCGCGTTTGGGGCCGGCTGTCCGCCCTGTGCCGCGCGCGGGCGCTCCCGCCGGGAAGCGCCGGTTTACCCCCCGGCGGGAGCGCCGCGGGTTCCCGTCTCTTCCCCGGTCCCAGCTTCGGGCATGTTGCCGGTTCGCCGGTCAGGGTTGGGAGGAGAACGCCGCGAGCGCCTGCCCCAGCAGTTCCGCGAGCCGCTCCGGGTTCGCCTTGCCGCGGGTGATCGCCATGGCTTTGCCCATCAGCGCCTTTTCCACGCTGAGCTTGCCCTTGCGGTAGCTATCGACCATCGCGGGGTTTTCCTCCAGCGCGCGGTTTACCGCCTCCACGAGCACGCTATCGTCCCCGACGGTGAACAGCTCGTGGGTTTGGGCGTAGGTTTCGGGGTCGCAATCCTCCGCAAACATCGCGGCCAGTATCTTTTTCCCGGTGGAGCTGTTGACGCGCCCGGCGTTGAGCAGATCGGACAGCCTAGCCAGATGCGCGGGCTCGACCGGCAGCGATTCGCGGCCTTCCAGGGGTTTTGCGCCGTTTTTCTCCGCTTCGGCGGCACGCGCCCCTACCAGCGCGAATACCTCGCCCTGCAGGAGGTTCGCCACGTTCACCGGCGACTGCGCCAGCGCGGCGGTCTCCTCGAAATACTCCGCCAGCCAGCGTTCCGCGGTCAGCTGCTCGGCGGCGTAGGCGGTCAGGCCGTACTCCCGCATGTAGGCTTCCCGGCGCGCGTCGGGCAGGGTGGGGATCGCCGCGGTGATCGCCGCCATATCCTCGTCGGTCAGGCGCACCTCCGGCAGGTCCGGATCAGGAAAGTAGCGGTAGTCCGCGCTGTTCTCCTTGCGGCGCATGGTGGTGGTCTTGCCGGTTTTCTGATCGTAGCGGCGGGTTTCCTGCACGATTTCCTCCCCCGACTCCACGGCCGCCACCTGCCGCTCGTACTCAGCCTGAATGGCGCGTTCCACGCTCTGGAAGGAGTTGAGGTTTTTCATCTCCGTGCGCACGCCCAACGGTTCGCCGGGCTTGTGAATGCTCAGGTTGACGTCGCAGCGGAGGCTTCCCTCGTTCATGCGGCAGTCGCTTACGCCAATATAGGTGAGGATCGCGCGCACCTTGCGCAGGTAGCCCACCGCCTCCTCGGCGGAGCGGATGTCCGGCTCGCTCACGATCTCGATCAGGGGCACGCCGCAGCGGTTCATATCCAGCATCGTGCCGTTTTCCTCGTCGTGCAGGAGCTTGCCCGCGTCCTCCTCGATGTGGATGCGCGTGATGCCGATCTTCTTTTCCCCCGCCGAAGTCTGCACCGTGAGCCAGCCGTTTTCGCAGATGGGGCGGTAAAACTGGCTGATCTGGTACGCCTTGGGCAGGTCGGGATAGAAGTAGTTCTTGCGGTCGAACCGGCTGCGGTGATGCACATGGCAGTTGAGCGCGAAGCCCGCCATGGCGGCGCGGGTGAGCACCGCCTCGTTAAATACCGGCAGCGCGCCGGGCAGCCCCATGCAAACCGGGCAGACGTGGGTGTTGGGTTCCGCGCCGAACGCGGTGGCGCAGGTGCAGAAAACCTTGCTCAGGGTGTTCAGTTCCACATGGGTTTCCAGGCCGATGACCATTTCCCAGTTCACGCGCCCTCGCCTCCTTTGCGCAGATGCTCATAGGGGTGCAGCCCCGCGTTGGGCCGGTTCCGGCGCTCGTACGCCGCCGCGATGGACAAAAGCCGGGCAAGGCCGTCCCGCGCGCCGGTGAGGCTCATGCCCACGGGCAGCGTAACGCCGCCTTCCTCGGTATGCCCGCAGGGGACGCTCACCGCCGGCAGCCCCGTCAGGTTCGCGGGCACGGTGTACAGGTCGCCCATGTACATTTCCATGGGGTCGTCGGTTTTTTCGCCCAGCTTGTAGGCAAACGTCGGGGCGACGGGCGTCAGCAGCGCGTCGCAGCCCGCGAGCGCCTGCCCGAACTCATGGCGCAGCAGTTCCCGCGCCTGCTGGGCCTTGAGGTAGTACTGATCCTGATAGCCGCTGCTCAGCGCGAACGTGCCCAGCATGATGCGCCGCTTGACCTCCAGCCCGAAGCCTTCCTCGCGGCTCTTGCGGTACAGCTCGTCCAGGTCGGCGTATTCCCGCACGCGGTAGCCGTAGCGCACGCCGTCAAAGCGCGCCAGGTTGCTGCTGGCCTCGGCGCTGGAGAGCACATAGTAGGCCGAGAGCGCATACGGCAGCGAGGGGATGCTCGTTTCCACCACTCTGGCGCCCATGGCGCGCAATTGCCCGGCCGCCGCCTGCACCGCGTGGTACACCGGCATCGCAAGCCCTTCGCCGAAGCACTCCCGGGGCATGCCGACGGTGATTCCTTCCAGCGTTTCCGGCACCGCAAGCGAGAAGTCCGTAGAGAGCGTCCCGTCGCTGGTCGCGTCCCGCGGGTCGCGCCCGGCGACAACGCCCATCAGCAGCGCGGCATCCTCGGCCGTTTTCGCTAGCGGACCGATCTGGTCCAGCGAGCTGGCAAACGCCACCAGCCCGTAGCGGCTGACCGTGCCGTAGGCGGGTTTGACCCCGACCACGCCGCAGAAGGACGCGGGCTGGCGGATGCTCCCGCCCGTATCGCTGCCCAGCGCAAAGGGCGCCATGCCGGCCGCCACCGCAGCGGCCGCGCCGCCGGAAGACCCGCCCGGCACGCGGGTGGTATCCCAGGGGTTGCGGCACACGCCGAAGGCGCTGTTCTCGTTGCTGGAGCCCATGGCGAACTCGTCCATGTTGAGCTTGCCCAAAATGGGCAACCCCGCCGCGCGCAGCTTCTCCACCACGGTAGCGCTATAGGGGGCGACAAAGTCCGCGAGCATCCGGCTGCCGCAGGTGCAGCGGTGGCCTTCCACCAGGATCAGGTCCTTAAGCGCCACGGGGATGCCGTCCAGCGGCGACAGGGGCTGCCCGGCAAGGCGGCGCTCGTCGCTCTGCGCGGCCTGCGCGAGCGCCGGCCCGGCAAACACGTCCAGATAGGCGTTAAGCGTCCCGTTCTGGGCGGCGATGCTGGCCAGGTACGCCTGGGTAATCTCCGCGGAGGTGGTTTCTCCCCGTTTGAGCATCGCTGTCAGTTCGATGACCGTCAGGCGGCAAAGTTCGGGATAGGGTCGCATGGTGTACTCCTCTCCGGCGGGGCCGCGGGGCTTTCACAGCAAGCGCGGGGATCTGTGAGCCGCGCGGCGCGTCCGCCCCTTTTATTCGAAGGTCTTGGGAACGGTGATGTACGGCCCGCAACAGGTTTTCGCATTCATCAGCACCCGGTTCAGCGGGAAACTCTCCCCCGCCTCGTCCGGGCGAACGTTCACGCTCTTTTCATTGCGCGGCCGCGGCGACTGGGGCGCTTGCCGGTCCAGCGCGGACAGTTCGCCCGCAAAATCGACAATCCCCAAAAAGTCCCTGTCCAGCGCGGCCTCGTCGCTGGCGGACAGGCTCAGCATGCTGAGCAGCGCCGTGTTGCGCACGGTTTCGCGGGTCACCTGCTCCTCGTGCTCGCGCTTCATCTCCTCCGCCACGCCCACGCCCAGCTTCAGGTCGTCCAGCTGTTTCTGGTCCACAAAGTCCGGCGCGCCGGTCATGGGGCAGCTCGCGTCCTTGATCTTGGGGAAGGCGATGACTTCGCGCAGCGACGATTCGCCCAGCAGCAGCATGCACAGGCGATCCAGCCCGAAAGCGAACCCCGCGTGCGGCGGCGTGCCATAGCGGAAGGCCCCCAGCATGAAGCCGAAGCGTTCCCGCGCCTCTTCCCTGCTGAAGCCCAGCGCCGTAAACACGCGGCTTTGCACGTCCGGGCGGTGGATGCGCACGCTGCCGCTGCCCAGTTCCACGCCGTTTAGCACCACGTCGTACGCCTGCGAGCGCACCATCGGCTTGGTGGCGTCGTCCTGCATCAGGTCGAGGTCCTCCTCGTAGGGCATGGTGAAGGGGTGGTGCATCGCGGCGTAGCGGTTTTCATCCTTCTTGTACTCGAACATCGGGAAATCGGTCACCAGCGCGAACTGGAACCGTTTGGGGTCGATCAGCCCCATCAGCTCGCCGGCGCGCACGCGCAGGCCGCTGAGCACCCGACGCGCCGACTCCAGCTGGTCGGCGCTGAAAAGCAGGAAATCGCCCTTCCCCGCGCCGGTCGCGTCCAACAGCGCCTGCCAGCACTCGGGCGAAAAATACTTGGGCAGGATGCTGTTGATCTCCCCGTCCTCCTTGAACAGAACCCACGCCATCCCTTTGGCGCCCAGCCGGACGGCGTGCTCGGTAAGCTGCTCGATGGTCGCGCGGGTAAACACGGCCCCGCCGCCCTTGACGTTGATGGCCCGCACCACGCCGCCATGCTTGAGCGCGTCCGTAAACACGCCGAAGCTCGATTCCGCCGCGATGTCGCTCACGTCCACAATCGGCAGATCAAACCGCAGATCGGGCTTATCGTTGCCATAGCGGTCCATGGCCTCCTGCCAGGTCAGGCGCTTGAAGGGCCATTCCAGCGGCCGTTCCATCACGCTTTCGTACAGGCGGGTGAACAGGTCGGTCAGGAAGGCGAGCATATCCTCCTGGTTTACAAAGCTGCGCTCCATATCCACCTGGGTGAACTCCGGCTGGCGGTCGGCGCGAAGGTCCTCGTCGCGGAAGCACCGCGCCACCTGATAGTACTGGTCGATGCCGGCCACCATCAGGAGCTGTTTGAAAATCTGCGGGCTCTGCGGCAGGGCGTAGAACGTGCCGGGGTGCACGCGGCTGGGCACCAGATAGTCGCGCGCGCCTTCGGGGGTGGATTTGCATAGGATGGGCGTCTCTACCTGCAAAAAGCCCTGATCGTCCAGAATGCGCTGCGCCTCCCGCTGTACCTTGGCGCGGAAGCGGAGGTTTTCCAGCATCTTGGGCCGGCGCAGATCGAGGTAACGGTAATGCAGGCGCAACTCCTCACGCACGGGCTCGTCGTCGGTCAGCGAAAACGGCAATGCCTCCGCCACGGAGAGCACCGTGAGCGCCGTCGCGGCCAGCTCGACTTCGCCGGTGGGGATGGCGGCATTGTAGGTGCTCTCGTCCCGCAGACGCACCTCGCCCTCGACGCGCACCACGCTCTGGTTTTTCAGCCGCTCGGCGGCGGCGAAGCTCTCCGCGTCCACCAAAGACAAGTCGAATACCGTTTGCAGCGTGCCCTCGCGGTCGCGCACATCCACAAAGATGACGCCGCCCATGTCGCGCCGCGCGAGCACCCAGCCGCACACGACGGCTCGCCGGCCGATGTGCTCGCGGCGCAGGCTGCCGCAATAATGCGTACGATCCATCCGATTAACCTCCTTTGTTGCTCCGCCCGCGGGGCCGCGGACGCCGGGGTATGCAAAAGCCTTCCGCCCCGATTTTCCGGGGCGGAAGGCTGTGTGAACCTTCCGCGGTACCACCCGCATTGGCCGTATGCGCGGCCCGCTCTTTAACGGAAACAGCCCTTTGCCGCCCATGAGGGGCGACGCGCACGATTTCCCTTCGCTGTATCGGGCGTACCCGTTCGCGTCTACTGGGCCGCCGGGCGGCTGTTCAAGCGAATGCTCAGGGCTGTTCTTCGCTCCGACGAATCTGCCGCGTTTCCAGCGCCCGCGGCTCTCTGCGAGGTTCGTTCCGGAGGTACTCTTCCCCTCATTGCCTTGCGCGCATTATACAGGGCTCGCCCTCCCTTGTCAAGCCGAAAACAGGAAAAGAACGGTCAGCCACGGCAGGGGCCTGCACGGCCCGGCCCTCTGCGCAGGCATCGCGGTTGCCGCGCGGGTTGGTCATCCGGTTTCCGTTGGGGAATGCAGCAAAGCGCAAGCGGTTTGCTTGCGCGCCGCGGGGCGGAAGCAAAGGCGTCGCGGAGCTGCGTCGGGCTGTCACAACGAGGTCGCAGGAGAAAAGCGCCGTGTACTAGAGGCGTTGATGACAGGAAATCGTCGGAAAACCTGATGAAATGTCCCGCCTGCCTTGACGCTCCTTGCCGGCGGATGCTACAATGAAGGCAAAATCTGCCTATGAACACGTCTGTAAGGAGGGGCCCATGAAGAGGTTCGCTATCGCGTTGCTGTGCCTGTCGCTCTGCCTGCCCGTCGCCGGGTTGGGCGAGGAATACCTCGTGACCGACGGCTCCGTCGGGACCGCGGTCGCCAACCGCACGATCGACGTCACGCTGGATAACTGGGAAATGCAGGCAGCCCTGGATGATCTGAACGCCGGCAGCCTGCTGGACGCGCTCAACGCCTTTGTAAAGTTTGGCTCGATGAACGGCGCGGACCGCTACGCCGCCTACACCCAGGCCCGGCTGCTGATGCTGCGCGACGAGCCGGACGCCGCCGCCGCACTCTTTTCGACCCTCTCCGGCTTTCTGGACAGCGATTACCGGCTGGCGTTGGCCAACGCCTCCTCCCTGCACCGCTTTGCCCAGCAGGAGCGCTTCGGCTATGTGGACCGGTCCGGCCAATGGGTCATCGCGCCGCATTTCGACTGGGCGGAGCGCGTGTTCCGTCCGGAAAGCGCGCTGCCGCACGATCCCGATCAGGCGCAGTACGCCCCGGAGGAGCTGTACATGGTGGCCGCGGTGTTCAGCGGCCAAACCGAGATCGACGATACCGACACCCAGCCGGAGGCGGGCCTCTACGGCCTGGTGCGCAACGACGGCACAATGGTCGCGCCCATCGCGTACACTGAGGTCCTCTGGGCGGTCGACGGCGTCGCGGCGGTTACGGATGGCTACGGCGCCTACCTGTACGACATCGCCAGGGCGGAGCGGATCGGCGACGCGTTTCAGGAGATCGGCACCTACGAAAACGGCTACGTGACTGTGCGCCGCAACGGCTTGTGGGGATACCTCAACCCCGGAACCGGCGCTTTCGTGGGCGCGGGCTGCGTGTGGGAAAGCGCGCTGCCCTTCAGCGAAGGGCTGGCCGGCGTATCCCAAGACGGCCTGTACGGCTACATCAACGAAGCCGGCACGGTGGTGATCGACCTGCAATTCACGGGGGCGGCCAACTTCGGTCAGGGGCTGGCCGGCGTCCGCATTCAGAAGCGCTGGGGCTTCATCAACCGCAAGGGCGAGGTGGCCCTCAAACAAACCTACGCCAGCGTGGGCACGTTCCGCTACGGCCTGTGCGTGGTGGAAAAGAACGGGCTCTGGGGCCTCATCAACCGCGCCGGCGAGGTGGTGCTCCGCATCAAGTACAGCGAGATTACCCCGTTTGACGCCATCTACCACAGGGCGTGGTTCCGGCAGAACAAGCTCTGGGGGCTTATCTCCACCACCGGCACGGTGGTGCTGACGCCAACCTGGAGCGCCCGGGACGATTTCAACGCCAACACCCTGTGCCGCGTCGGGTACCGCAACCGCTACGGCTTTATCGACGCCAGCGGCAAAACGCGCATCGCCAATGCCTACGTCAAGGCCTCCTCCTTCCGGGCGGATTACGCCGCCGTGCAGGAAACCACCGGCGAGGTGCGCTACGTGGACAAGACCCTCCGCGGCTTCACCGTCGCCACCAACGTGCCGGTGGAGTGCCGCTGCGGCTTCATCGAGGGGCGCGTGATTACGCAGATGGAGCGCGCGGTCACCGACGACACGGGCGTTTCCTACATGGTGCTTGATCCGCAGATCGTCTACAAGCTCTACGACAGCGAAGGCCACGAGATTGCCGTATCGCCGTACGCGCCGCCGGCAACCGCTGCGCCGGAGCCCACCGCGACGCCTGCCGCAACGCCCCTGTCAACGCCGCAGAACACCCCCGAAACCACCGCCTCTCCCGAGGCGAGCGCCGAGCCAGCCGCAATGCCGCAGGCCGACGGCTGACGAAAAACGCCCTGCCTTTGGATGCGCTCCCTGAACCGGGCGCGCGCCACGTAGACGGCGAACAAACAAATGCCGCCCGCTGACGAACGCCCCACGCCAGGGAAGCAGCCATGAACCCGTCGCGCCTGTTGGCGCCAGGCCCACGGCAACAACCGACGGACGAGCCTCCCCCGCCCGGCTCGGCATCACCGGCCGCAACATAAAACCCCCGCCTCGGCCAATATCGGCCGCGGCGGGGGTTTGGCTCCCGGAGGATCATTGCAGCACTTCGCTCAGCCCCACATACTGGTAGGGTTTCTCAGCCGCCTTGCGCTCCATGGCGCTTAGGTAGATATCCAGCGCCTCCGCGGTGTAGATGCTGCTATCGGACATGTGCATGACCAGCACGGCCCCGCTCTTGGTGTACTTCATCAGGTCGCTGGCAAGCTTGGTGGCGCTCTTGGCTTTGTAGTCCTGCGAGGAGTAGGTGCCGGATACCGAGTAGGTAAAGCCGCAATCTAGCACGGCGGCCAGCCCCTTCTTGCTCACGGCCAGCGTGGGCGGGCGGAAGAGCAGCGACAGCGCGGGTTTGCCGTTGATCGTCATGTCGCCGACGATGGACTGCAGCAGCTGGTAGCTGGTCACCAGGTCTACTTTCAGCTCGGCGACCTGCGCGTCGGTTAGCTCGGTATATTTCTTGCCGCTTCCGTCGTCGTTGGACAGGGGCATGTGCTTGTGCGTGTGGCAGCCGATGGTGTGCCCGTCGGCCGCGATGGCGCGCAGGAGGTTGGGGTTGAACACCACGTTTTCCGTGCGGATGAAGAACGTCGCCTTGGCTTTGTGGGCCTTGAGCACGTCCAGCAGCTCGGTGATCGCCTTATCCGTACCCCAGTCGTCAAACGTCAGGAACACCATGTTGTCCTTGTTGGGCACCAGACCGGTCTTATCCAGCCGTTTGATCTCCGTTGCGCTGAAACCCGGCAGGAAGGCCGACGTCGAAATCCAGTCCACGCCGATGTACCGCGTGGAGATGGCGGTCATCTCGCTGCCGCTGAGCTGGCCGGGATAGATTTTATCCAGTACGGCGGGCAGAATCTCCGAAGCAGGCAGGGGGTACTGGTACGTGTCGGCGGTGTTGTTCACCAGTTCCATGACGGGCTTTAGGGCGTAAATGTTATGGTTCGCGGCGATCAGCTTGACCATGTCGCCCAGCATCTGGTCGCTTTTCTGGTATTGCCGCATCTGGAAATGGACGATTTCCCCGCGCTGCAGCACACCCTGATCGGCCGGGAACAGCGCCTCCACCACCGGCGCGGCGTCGGTGGAACGGATATCGTCGGTGCGCACGGCGTTTACCATGGAAGAAAGCAGCGTAAAGCCGCCCGCGCCGCAGGCTTCCTTAAGCAGGGTGGAGGCGTTGCCAAACGCGGGCCGTACCGCCAGCGCCTCGGCATCGCCAAAGGCCGTGCGGATGCTCTCCCGCGTTTTAAGCAGTTCTTCCAGCAGCAGCGTGGAGGAGGAAAAGCGCTCCGCCTGTACCGAGATGCCCAGGCTGTGCCCGGCGTCCAGAATCTGCCTGATTTCATCGGGGTAACGGCTGATTTCGTCCGCGGTGATCAGGAAGGTTCCCACGCCGTTGATCTCCTTGAGGGAGCTGAGCACGCTGGCCAGCTCCGCCTCGTTGCCCAGCCCCGCGAAGGTAAACGCAGCCGCCCGCTCCGACGTGAACACGCGCTTGAGCGGTTCGGCGGGCTGGGATTCGGCCTCCATCATGCTTTTGGCCTGCGCGCCCAGATCGGTGGCGGCCAGCGCCGCGCACAGGGGCCCGAAGGAGGAATCCGTCGCCTGATCGTACTTGCCCAGACGCACCGCCAGGATGGATTGCCGCGGCAGGGCGTTGACCGTCTGGCGCGCCAGCTCCTCGGTGGCCGCGTCCTTACTGGTGATCACCCGCGTGGGCACCACCACGGTATCCACGGCGCAGGCATAGGCGGCGGCCAGCAGGCTCTCGCCGGGCTCGTTGACCGTCAGAATCTGCGAAGGCCACACGCCGGCCGATCCCTGAATGGACGCGCTGGCCCGCACAAAATCCGAGATGATGCGTTTCGCGGCGGCGTCGTCGGAGGCCGCGGTCGCGTCGGTATAGGCGATGCCGACGGAAAACCCGGCTGTGGCGATCCGCGAAAGGCTTTCCGGATACGCGGTGGCGTCCTCTCCGGTAATGAAGAAGGTGGCGGGCAGCTCGTTTTCCTGCAAAACGGTCAGGAGCGCCTTGATGATCGCCGGATCGTTGAGGCCCACGAACGCCAGCTCGGCCTTGCGGGGGTTATCGTCGTCCGCGGCGGTCCGAAGCAGGGCCGAATCCTGCGGGGAGCGGCTTTCGTAGCGCTGCAGCGCGTCGGTAACCTCCTGGATCACGGGCTTGCCGTCCGAGAGTACCACGGTGGTTTTCTTGATGCGTGTGGCGGCATAGTAACCAACGCCCAAACAGCCTGCGATAAAAAGCAGCAGGAGCAGCGTCGTGCGCAGCTGTCGTTTCCATGTCAATGCGGGACCCTCCCTTACGGTTGCCGGTCGAACAAGGCGTGTTCCCAGTCGAAAAGGTCGTTCCCCCCGAGGCGGAACAAATCGAAGGATACAAAGCCGGCGGCCGCGCAGGTATCGCGCCAGATCGCTAGGGTTGCGGCATCGGCAAACCAGACCTCGTGCGTTTCCTCTTCGCTCATATAAACGGCGGTCAGCGCCCCGCTCTTTTCGTCGCGGATCGGTTCCGCGCCGGCTTCATCCAGTTGCGCCTGCGCTTCTTCCTGGGTCAGCGCCGTGATGGTATCGCCGTGCCAGTCAAAACCGCCGGTGGCAAACGCCATGCGCACGCCGCTTCCCATGGGCTGGTAGAGCGCGCAGGTCTCGGCCAGAAAATCCAGATCCGCCTTGGGGCCGGCGTCGCTGTGGTAGCCGTAGAGGTTATAGCACATCACGGAGTATTCCGGGCCCTGGGGGAGTTCCGTAAAGCGCGGCGCGTTCCAGGGCAGCACGATCCGCAGGCGCACGCCGTCGCGCTCGCAGACGGTCCACAGCCGCCGGATCAGTTCCACATAGGCTTCCCACAGGCTGCGATCGTCCCGGAGGTTCTCGTAATCCAGTTCCAGCCCGGTCAGGCTGTACCGGTCCACCAGCGTCGTCAGCGCTTCCAGGTGGCTGTCGACGCTTTTTTCGCTGCTTAACAGACGTTTGAGGAGTTTGACGGACTTCTGTTCGTACTTGCCTTCGCCCAGGTCCACATCGTTGACCACGGAGAGGAACACCGCGTGGTCCGACTCGCAAGCCTGCAGCGCTTCCAGCATGGCTTCCGTTTCCGGCGGCATCAGGGGCTGATCGTCCTGATCAAACACGCAGGCGAAGGCGATCGCCTCGTCCAGCCGACCGGTCAGCAGATCCGCCTCGCCGAGGGCGGACGCGGATTCCCAATAGGGGAGCCAGGCGCCGTAGGTGAAGCCGTCGGCCCGCGCTGCGCAGAGAGTCGAGCACATCCAAAGGAGCAGGCAGGCCGTACAGCTGAGCGCCTTATTCATACAGGGGTGTCCTCCGGTTTAAAAATGATCGGAAAAGAAATCGATCACCGTATTGAACCAGCCGGTGATGATGGAGTTGATCGTCTGGTCCGGACTCAGGCGGTACTCATAGAGGACAGTGTCCTCGTTTTGCGGGTCCCGGATCACCAGATCGGTAAACACCGCGTCGTACACGTCGTCGTAGATGTTGCGCTGGGTGAAGCGCTCCGTGCGCTGGCGGTAGACCTCCGCGCCCAGCGACAGCGAGCCCAGCTGCACGCCGCTGACCTTGAGCTGATCGATGCAGGGCTTGTCGTCCACCCAAACGCTCAGGCGGGAGCCGATCAGGCGGATGCGAAGCTTGCGGTTGCCGCGTTCGGTCGTGTCGTTTTCGGGATAATAGGGCGTGCCGCCGTCGGCCAGGGTCAGCACCGGGGTCACTTCCAGCTCGGCCAGCTTTTCCCGGGCTTTAGCGATGCGCAGGGGGTCTTCGTCCAGTTCGATGATCGCCTTTTGCAAGGCTACCAGCCCGTTATACTCGTCCTCCTGGGTGGAGATGAACGGCCCGCCGTCAAACTCGAACAGGCTCTGGAAAAACAGCTCCTTGCCGCCGTCGCCCAGGTCGTTCACGATCAGGTTGTTGTCGTCCAGCGCGATCTCGATGCCGTGCTCCCAGTTGCGGTCGGTGCGCAGGCAGATGCTCTGCCGCCCGACGAGGTTGCCCTGCAGGGTCACGGTCATGTCCAAATCGGAAAACAGCCGCGCGTTGAGCGTAATCTGCCCGCGCCCGCGGGGCTCGGAGGTCAGGAGTATCTTGTTGCCCTTGTACTGGGCCACGCCGTCGTCCTGATACCAGTGCGAAGCTTCCGTTTCGTCGCCGGTGAGGAATTTCAGCTCGTCCCCCGTATCATCCCAGATGCGCATCAGCAGGTGGTTGGTGGAAAAGTAGCTTTGCACCTGCAGGCGGGAAAGGTCGTAGATGGAGGACTCGAGGTTGTTCAGGCACGTGCCCTCACGGTTGACGTTCATCGTGAATATGCTGGTGATATGTTCGCGGTTGGCGTCGCTGGCGATGGCGTCGGTGCCGAAGGCGCCGGTGTTGGAATGCATCAGCAGGTAGAGGCTTGGCACGTACCCGATAGCGTTGGTGTACGCGGCGCGCAGGCTGTTGTAGTCCTGCGCGATGCGCGCCCGCAGTTCCGCCTCGGTCTCGGTGCGCAGGCGATCCTCGTCGCGGATGAAGTCCATCAGGTAATGGTTGTAATCGCGCCAGAGGTACTCGTGCACCTTGACGAATTCCTCGGCGTTCAGCTCTCCGAAAAAGTTGGCGTAGCGGTCGAAGATGTTGATGTAGGAAAGCCGGTAGCCGCTGGTGGCCGTTTCCCAGCAGCCGACATTCAGCAGGGCTTTGAGCATCGGGGTGGTCAGGTACTTGCTGCGCAGATCGTCCAGGTTATTGGCGTAGGAGGATACCGCCGCGCTGTACCCGTTTTCCAAAAGCGTTTCCTGCGCAAGCGACGTGGTGTTGAGCAGGCCGTCCTCAAAGATGATGTAGAGCGATTTTTCCGGAAGGGTCCCAAAATAGAGGTAGTAGTTGGCGATATCCTCCTGGGATATCGTCTGATACCCGGACGCCTTGAGCGCGGCGATCTGCTCCTGGAACACGGCCTGGTTGACGATTTTGCTTTCCAGGCTGGTGGATTTGGTCAGGCCCGGATAGGAAACGGCGATAAACCGCCCGGAGTTGATCGGCAGACCGTTGGCCGTGTCGATGGCGCCGGCGGTGACGCGGGGCTGCCCCAGCGTGCCGGCTCCGTTGACGGGCGTAACCGCCTTGGGCGCGGAGCGGAACGCGGCGATCACCGCCAGAACGATCAGCACGACAAGCGCGGCGATCTCCAGCACGGTGCGAACCGCCTTGGCGCGGTTGCTCCGGTTCAGGCGTTTCTGCGCCAGGGTCGGTTTGCCTGCCGGCGCGGTGTGCTTTGCCATGGTGCCCTGCACGCTCCTTCCTGAAAGGGGAATGGACTTCGGAGAAGGCGCACCCCCTCCGCTGCCGGGATCGTCCGCCCGGCCGGGGCAGGCTTACCCGCCGCTTTTCTTTTTGGACTTCTTCTTCTTGCCGCCGCGCGTGCCCCAGTCGGATACCCAGAAGGTAAACCAGGCGTAGGGCATCTGCCACAGCAGGATCGCCTCGTAGTACACCACGAACCACACGCCGTATACCCACAGGTTGCTCTTCTTAAGCCTCAGCTGCGTAAAGCTCATCAGCAGCGACATCATCAGGATGCCCAGCAGGAACGTCGTGGGGAAGATGTGCAGCGTCAGCGGGACGATAATCAGATTATACACCATGATGAGCGGCGCGATCAAAGGAATCACCAGGCCCATGTAGAACGACAGCGACATCAGCGGCTCCTTGCGCCACATAAACTCGCCGGCTTTCAGGCTTTCGCGCAGCCACGAGCGTTTCCAGCGCATCTGCTGCCTGAGGAACACCTTGGTGCGGTTGGGCACCAGCGTGGAGCAGATGGCCGTATCCTGATAGTAGGTGCGGTGGTTGCGTACGATGTAGTTGGTCAGGCTCCGGTCGTCCCCGAAGGTGGCCTTGCGGCCCAGGAAGGTCTGGTTCAGCCAGGGCTCCAGCACTTCGCGCACGGCGGAAAGCCGGTAGCAGGACAGCGGCCCGGACAGGCAGGTGACCGCGCTGAAATAGGCCTCCGCGGCTTTGATGATGCGGAAACTGATGTAATAGCGCACGCACTGCATCTTGGTCAGGCGGTTGGTGTAGGCGTTGACGACGTCGGTGCGGCCGGTGACCCCGCCCATTTTGGGGTCCTGCATCGGCTGCACCAGGTTGCGCACGGCGTCCGGCTCCAGAAAGCTGTCCGAGTCCACAAAGCCGATCAGCTCCGTGCGGGCGTTGCGGATGCCCAGCGCCATCGCTTCCCGTTTGCCCTGGTTGTGCTTCTGAAAGAAAACCCGCAGCCTCACGCGGGTCTTGAACCGCTCGTCCTCCATCCACAGCCGCTGCACCGTGCGCTTGATGACCTCTACCGAGCCGTCGGTGGAGCCGTCGTCCACCACGATTACTTCCAGCTTGTCCACGGGATAGTCCTGGTCCAGACAGCTCAGGATGGTGCGGCTGATCCAGGTTTCTTCGTTAAAGCAGGGAATGACGATGGTGATGGAGGGCGTGTAGTGCGGGTCGATGGGGACGGGCTTGTACAGCGCCCCAAACAGGTAGCGCGACAGCAGAAACGCGGCCGTGGCGATGGAATAGGCATACAGGATGCTGTTCTGGCTGAAGTACATGACGCTTTCCACGCGCATGAGCAAAATGACCAGCGTGACCACGAACAGGAACATGATGGACGCGGAGGAAAGCATCGTATCCTTCGCCCTACGGCGGGAAATATACAGCGGCCGGTCGAACTGCACGGCAAAGGTGCCCTTGTCCGGCTGGCTGCGCACCACCTTACCCTTGACGCGGTACCGGCTCTCCGTGCCCTCCTGCATCACGCCCGGCAGCAGGGAAAAGTCCAGGCTGCACTCGTCCCCCGGCGAGATGCCCGCCGCGTAGGGATCGCGCGGGTAGGAAAGCTGGATGCCGGTCTGCGATACATCCACGCTGCGGGTGCGGAAACGGTGGCGGTTGCCCACGGTTACGCGCACGTCAAAGCCGGCCAGAAAGCGCTGCCCCGCATACGTGGCATGCTGCGGCTTGTTGATATCATCCGCGATGTTGTCGCGACGGTCCGATCCGCGGCGGATGCCTTCCGGATCGGGCACGTGCGGCAAAAGCCGTCGGTCGCGCTGCGGTTGGATCATCACGTCTTCGGTGGTGATTTTCTTGGCCATGACTGTTACCTCACTCGTGCGGTTCGCGTGGTATGGCGGCGGCCTGCCGGCGCTTTACGGCAGACGGCTTTGCACAAAGCGCAACCACTGGACGCAGCCGGCGTCGTTCAGGTGCGTACCGTAGGTATCCGGGTCCAGGCACAGGTCGTCGGGCAGGTTCCCCTGCTCGTCCCGAAGCGGGTAGGCGACGTCCAAAAAGGAGATGCCGTATTGCAGGCTCAGCTTGTACATCGCCAGGTTATAGCTGAACAGCTGCACGTTGGTCGGCTTGGTATAACGGTTCGCCACCCCGGGGGGAATGGATTGCAGGTAAATCTGAATGTCGGGATTCTTCGACTTGATCTGGTAGATCAGCAGCTTCAGGTTGTCGATAAACTGCTCCACCGTGTAAGCCCGCACATCGGACTGCCCCGGCATGAAGAGGACCCGCTTGGCGCCCATGGCGGCCAGAGCGTCCTCCGGCGCGGTCTTCACGCCGTTGTACAGCGGGTGGACGGAATCCGTCGCGATCTTGCGCTGCGCCAGGGCGGCGCAGAAGTTG
>JAAYUF010000015.1 GCA_012517815.1 Clostridiales bacterium | reverse complement strand
CGGTGATGCCCATGCCCACGCCGATATCCGCGGCTTTGATGCTGGGCGCGTCGTTGACGCCGTCCCCGGTCATGGCGACGATCTTCCCCTTGCGCCGCCAAGCGTTGACGATGCGCACCTTGTGCTCGGGCTGTACCCGCGCGTATACGCTGAAACGCCCGACCGCCTCGTCCAGTTCCGCGTCGGTCATCTGGCTCAGTTCCCGGCCTGTCACGGCCTGCGAGGGATCGGTGAGGAGGCCCAGATCCCGCGCGATGGCGACCGCCGTATCCACGTGATCCCCGGTGATCATGACCGCGCGGATGCCGGCCGCGTGGCATTCCGCCACGGCCGCCTTCACCTCGGGGCGGATGGGGTCGATCATGCCGGCCAGACCCAGGAACACCAGATCGTTTTCCAGCGCCTCAGGCTCAAAGGAATCCGGCAACGCGGCGTAGGTCCTGCGCGCGGCGGCCAGCACGCGAAGCGCCCGGTCGGCCATGCGCTTGTTGTCGTGCAGCACGCTCTGCCTGAGCGCGTCGGTCAGGGGCACTTCGCCTCCCGGCGTCAGCATGCGGGTGCAGCGGGTGAGCACCTCGTCGGGCGCGCCCTTGGTGTACTGCGCGTACCCCGGCCCGTCGCGGTGGACGGTGCTCATCATCTTGCGCAGGCTGTCAAAGGGCGCTTCCCCAACGCGCGGGGCGCCCGCCTTGAGTTCGGGCTTGGGCAGGCCGCGTTCCACGGCGTAGGTGACCAGCGCGCATTCCGTCGGCTCGCCGACCGCCCGACCGGCTTCGTCCAGCTCGGCGTCCGAGCAAAGGGCCATGGCCCTGGCGAGCAGGTCCTCGTCCGCGCTGATGACCTCCACTACGCGCATCCGGTTTTGCGTGAGCGTGCCGGTCTTATCCGAACAGATCACCTGCGCGCAGCCCAGCGTCTCCACGGCCGTCAGGCGGCGGATCACGGCGTTTCTGCGGCTCATACGGGTTACGCCGATGGAGAGCACGATGGTCACCACGGCGGCCAGCCCTTCGGGGATGGCGGCGACCGCCAGGCTTACGGCCAGCATGAAGGTGTCGATCATCACCGCCGCGCTGAGGCTACCGGCCCGAAGCACGCCCACGGCGAAAATGGCCGCGCTGATGCCCAGCACCAGCCAGGTGAGCGCGCGGCTCAGGGCCCCGAGCTTCTTTTGCAAGGGCGTGGATTCGTCCTCGGCCTGCGCCAGCGCGCCGGCGATCTTGCCCATCTCGGTGTGCATCGCGGTGGCGCAGACCACGGCGGTGCCGCGCCCGTAGACCACGGTGCTTCCCATGTACGCCATGTTCGCGCGGTCTCCCAGCGGGAGATCGGCCACGTCGGCGAGCGCTTCGGCGCTTTTCTGCACCGGTACGGATTCGCCCGTCAGCGCCGCTTCTTCCATGCGGAGGCTGGCACTTTCTAGGATGCGCGCGTCCGCAGGAACCGCGTCGCCCGCCTCCAGCGCGATCACGTCGCCGGGTACCAGCTCCTCGCTTTTGAGCATGGCCAGACGGCCGTTGCGCCACACGCGGGAGGTGGAGGCGGTCATGGCGCGCAGGGCGGCGATGGCGCCCTCGGCCTTGCTTTCCTGCACCACGCCCAGCACGGCGTTGAGCAGCACGACCGACAGGATGATGAACACATCCGCGAAGGACTCGCCCGCGTAGGCGGAGGTAACGCCGCTCAGCGCGGCGGCCGCCAGCAGCACGAGGATCATCGGATCGGCCAGCTGGCGCAGGAAACGCTGCAACAGCGTGATTTTGCGGCCCTCGGCCAGCTTGTTGAGGCCGTGGCGCGAGAGCCGTTGCGCGGCCTGCTCGTCCGTCAGGCCCTGCGGGGAGGTTTCCAGCGCGGTAAGGGCGGCGTCGGTTTCCATGGCGTAATAGTTCACGGGAGGATGCTCCTTTCCGGTTGCGCCTGATAGAGAAAGACTCATATACAGGCACGGCTGTACATGAGTCTCATTCATGAAGGCCGGCCAAGCAGGCAAAACGCCCGCGGTGCTGTTGACCAGGCCACGCTTGACGCGCGAATTACTCCCTCATGGGCTGGTTCATTGTAGCATGCGCGGCGGCGGCCGTCAATCGGCGCGATGCGGCTTTCGGGCGCGCGGATGCGGCTTTGGGCGCGGGCAGGCGGTTTCTTGCATAGCCCGCCCACGCGCGACGCTGCGGTTATTCCGCCAGCGCACCCAGCGACCAGTTGATTTCCACCACCGTGCTTGTGTCGGAGGACACGCTGAACGTGAGGATTGCGTGGCTCTGATACACGTATTCGGCGGGGCTGGCGGCGACGTCCGCGGCGTAGGGTTCCACCGGCGCGAGGTATTGAACCGTTACGGAGCCGTCCGCGTGGCGGATCACGATCCCGTACGGAGGCAACTGCGCCTGCAGGGCGTCCACCCAACCGGCGGTGTAAAGCACGTCCTCGGACGCGGCGGCGTCCCGGTAGAAAGCGCCGGTTACGGTATCCAGCGAGTCCCCGACTTTCAGGCCGCGCGGGCCGTTGGGCGCGGGGCTGGTCCAGTCCGCGCCGGTCAGCCGGCCCTCTGTAAAGCGCAGCGTGAGGCCGTCGTAGCGCCATGTGGTGAGCGTATCGCCGGTGGCGGCCTGGGTGGAGGTCTCCGCCGATACGGGCTCGCCGAAGGCTTGCCGCACATCCGTTTCGGATGCGCCGGCATACGCGGCGTTCACGTTCAGGTCCTGCGGCCCGAAGCGGGCGGCCTCCCCCAGCGCGGAGGCGGCGAGGAACAGGCAAAGAACCAGCGAGAGGGCAAGGATGCGACGGATGGTACGCTTCATGGATACCTCTCCTTTCAGGGGCCGCGCCGCGGCCGCCATAACGTCCCGGGGGGAGGGATGGCAATCGGAGGCGGGGGAAGGCCGCGGGCGGCGGCAGCCTGCGCGGCGCAAAACCGACCGACGGCCTTGCCCGCGCTCGCAGCATCCGCTGGGCAACGGGACATCCGGCCGCACCGGCGTCCGGACGCGCCGCGCGCCGCAAAGCCTACAGCCGCGTTACGGTTTCCGCTTCCACGACGGCGTGTACCAGCTTAAGCGGCGGCACCTTGTGCCTGAGGATCGGCACGGCGTTCTGAAGGGTCAGTTCCGCCATGTCGGCGTCCTCCTGATTGCGGCAGTGCACGGTCGCGAGCGGTTCGCCCGCGCTCACAAAATCGCCGATGCGGCGGTGGAGCACAAACCCGACGCTGTAATCGATCACGTCCGTTTTCTCACGGCGGCCCGCGCCGATGTGCTGGGTAAGGTTCCCCAGTCGCATGGTTTCCATGCTCTGGATGAAGCCGTCCGCGGGCGCGGGCACATCGCGGATCACCCTGGCGCGGGGCAGCAGGCTCACGTCGTCGCACACGCGGGCGTCTCCGCCCTGCGCGGCGATCATTTCGCGCAGCTTGTCAAGCCCGCGGCCGGAGCGCAGGGCTTCCAGCAGCCTGGCTTCCGCTTCTTCCACCGTCGCGGCCGCGTAGGCTGCGACCAGCATCCGCGAACCCAGCGCGAGGGAAACCTCCAACAGCGGACCGGTCACGCGGCCGGCGAGCACGTCGATGGCTTCCTTGACTTCCAGCGCGTTGCCCACATGGCTGCCCAGCGGCTCGCCCATGTCGGTGACCAGCGCCACGACGTTGCGGCCCGCGTCGGTGCCGATGCGCACCATGACCTGCGCCAGCCCGATGCTTTGCTCCAGCGTGTGCATGATCGCCCCGGAGCCGGTTTTCACATCCAGCACGATGGCCCTGGCGCCGCTGGCGAGCTTCTTGCTCATGATGCTGGAGGCGATCAGCGGGAGGCTGTCCACGGTGGAGGTCACATCCCGCAGGGCATAGAGCGCCTTATCGGCGGGGGCCAGGTTTTGCGACTGGCCGATCACCGCAAGGCCGATGCGCCGCACCTGGGCGATAAAATCCTCCATGGTGAGCCCCACCCGAAAGCCCTTGATGCTTTCCAGCTTGTCCAGCGTGCCCCCGGTGTGGCCGAGGCCCCGGCCGCTCATCTTGGCGACGGGCACGCCGCAGGCCGCGACCAGCGGGGCCAGCACCAGCGTGGTGGTATCGCCCACGCCGCCGGTGGAGTGCTTGTCGGTGGGCACCCCCTCGATGGAGGAGAGATCGGCCTGATCGCCGGAGGCCGCCATGGCCTGGGTGAGGGCGACGGTTTCCTCGCGGTTCATGTCGTTTAGGCGGATGGCCATCAGGAGCGCCGAAAGCTGGTAGTCCGGAATGGTCGCGCGCGCCGCGCCGTCGGCGAAAAAGGCGATTTCTTCCGCACTCAGCGGCTGCTTGAGCTTTTTCTTTTCAATGATCGAAACGATATCCATCGTGAAAACCTTCCCTCCCTGGTAAAAACACAGGCGCGGACGTCGGTGGACGCCCGCGCGGCGGTGTGGCGGCGGCGCCCCGATGCTCCGCCGCCAACGGGGCCGGCGGGCGGCGCCGCCTTCTGAAGCGTTCGCCCGTCAGAGCGGGATAATCATCCGCCCGCAGGATTCGCACTCGATCACCTTTGTGCCGGCTTTCAGGTTGCGCAGCGTGACCGAGGGCAGGCTCATGTAGCAGCCGCCGCACTGGCCGTTGACCAGCTTGGCCACCGGCGGCACGCAGTGCTTTTTGATGGTCAGGTACCGCTCCATCAGCTGCGGATCGATATCCTTGCCCTTCTCCTGCGCGATGCGACGCTTGTCCTCCAGCGACTTCATCTGCTCCTTGTACTCTTCCTCGTAGTCGATCTTCTGCTTCTCATACTCCGTCTTCACCCGAGCGAACCGCACGACGATCTCCTTCTGCTCGCGCTCGTGGTCGGCAGCGTCCTGCTGGATGCGCTTCATCTCCTGCTCATAGCTCTGGATGTCGCCGATCAGCTTCTGCGTATCGTGCGCGAAGGCCCGCGCCTCCTCCAGAGATTCCGGCGGGTTTTCGCTCAGGCGCGTTTCCAGCGCCTTGAGCTGATCCTGCTGGAGCACGATGGCGTCCCGGATCACATCCACGCGGTCGAGCATTTCGCCCACCTGTTCCTCAATCTGCTTGACAAGGTTCTGCTGCTCCAGCAGAAAATCCCGGTTCTTCTTCAGCGCCAGACGGGTGGGCGAACGCTTGATTTCGGTTTCCAGCGTGTCCGCCTCCATGTCGGCCTGTTGAAACTCCCACAACATCTCAATCTGTTCCATGGCTACCTCCTTGCAGTATGCGTGCTCCCGGCGGAGCGTTTGCGGGCCCTATGCGCGCCGGCCATCCGATGTGGCGCAGTCGTAGGGCGATATGGCGGTCAGCCTGGCGCGAACAGGCCATTGGGCATCCCGCGCGGCTGATTGAAAGCGTTCCAGCAGGGCGACGACGCCCGGGCGTTCGGTTTCATAGTGTCCGGCTTCCAGCACCGGAAGGCCCAGCGCCAGTGAGGCGAGCAACTGATGGTGCTTGATTTCGCCCACCACGAACGCCTCCGCGCCGTTTTGGGCGGCGAGGGCGTACCGCTCGCCGCAGGCGCCCGCGCCCACAGCGATCCGGCGTACCGGGCGGCTCGCGTCGCCGTACAGGCGGGCACGCGCGCCCAGGGCGCTGTCGACCGTGTTGAGGAAATCCAGCGCGGTGACGGGTTGCGCAAGCCGACCGACCCGCAGGTAGGGGTCTTCGCCGGCCGGCGCAATCTCCCCGAGGCGCAGCGCGGCGGCGAGGCTGTCGCCCGTGCCGCCCGGCGCGCGGTCCAGGTTGGTGTGCGCGGCGATCAGGTTGAGCCGACCCGCGGCGAGCGCGGCGACGATTTTGCCCTCCGGCTCATCGTACCGGATGGCGCTGGTTCCGCCAAACAGCAGCGGATGGTGGGCGACGATCAGCTCCGCGCCCCAGTCCGCGGCCTCCCGGACGACGGGCAGGGTCGCGTCCACCGCAAAGAGCACGCGCCGCACTTCCGCGGCGGGGTCGCCTACGATCAGGCCCGCGTTGTCAAAACTCTCCTGTGTGGCAAACGGCGCGATGCCGTCTAGCCAGCGCAACACATCCCCAACGGTCAAAGGCGCACCTCCCCGGGCTTTCCGGCGGTTACCGCGTGCGCATCCAGCGCGCGCAGCGCCTCCAGCGTATAGGCGAGCTCCCGGTTTTCGCTCGCCTGCCGCGGTTCGTCGGCTTCTTCGCCCCGCCCGGCTTCGCGCCGCGCGGCCTGGGCCGCGGTAAGCAACCGCCGCCGCCGCTCCAGCCAGGGCCGCCATTCGGCGGGCAGGTTGGCCAGCAGGCATGGGCCCATGAGCAACTCGCGCTCGCTGTAGGGGTGCATGCGGCGCGCCGTGGGCTCCGCCCGCATCAGCAGGTACAGGCGCCCCTGCGTATCCGTAATGCGCTCGCCCGTCAGCCGGTAATCCACCTGCTGGAGGGCTTCCCGCACCCGGTCGGGTTCGGTCTGCGCGCCCAGGATCAGCAGCGCGCCTCTCAGGCGCGCCTTTCCCCGCCGGAGGATGCCCGCCACCGTTTCGCCTCCCATGCCCAGCAGACAGATCACATCCGCGCGGCCGTCGGGGAGCGTATCCAGCGCGTCCAGCCCGTCGGCGACGGCAAACGTCGCGCGCTGGCTCAGGCCCAACCGTGTCAGCAGGGTGCGCGCCCGTTCCAGCGAGGGTGCGCTGAGATCGGCCGCCAGCAGCCGGGAACAGCGGTTTTCCATGAGCAGCGTCGCGCCCAAAAGGCCGTGGTCACACCCGATATCGGCGCATACGCCCTTGTGCTCCACCCAGTCCGCCGCCGCGCGCAGCCGCGTATCAAGCTGCGGGGGCCGCAACGCGCGCATGGCCTGTGAACAAACGGGGGCCGCGACGCCTGCCGCCGCGATAGCCGGCCGGTTGGACAGCCGGCCCGCTTCGCCCGCGCACGCCGCGCCCTCGAGGATCCCCTTGTGTGTTTGTTCGCCTCGGCGCGGGGCCGCGGCCGCCAGGCTTCCGGCTGCCGCCGGCGGGTTTTGCGTGTCCATCAATCCAGATAGTCCTTCAGTTTCTTGCTGCGGCTGGGGTGGCGCAGCTTGCGCAGCGCCTTGGCCTCGATCTGGCGGATGCGCTCGCGCGTGACCTTGAACACCCGCCCGACCTCCTCCAGCGTGCGCTGGTGGCCGTCGTCCAGCCCAAAGCGGAGGCGGAGCACCTTTTCTTCCCGGGGGGTCAGGGTATCCAGCACGTCCAGCAGCTGTTCCTTCATCAGGGTAAAGCTGGCGGCCTCGGCGGGGGCGGGGGCGTCCTCGTCGGGGATAAAGTCGCCCAGATGGCTGTCCTCTTCCTCGCCGATGGGGGTTTCCAGCGAAACCGGCTCCTGCGCGATCTTGATGATCTCGCGCACCTTGTTTTCGCTGATGTTCATGACCTTGGCGATCTCGTCGGGGGTGGGTTCGCGCCCATATTCCTGCAAAAGCTGGCGGGAAACGCGAATGAGCTTGTTGATGGTTTCCACCATATGCACGGGGATGCGGATGGTGCGCGCCTGATCCGCGATGGCGCGGGTGATGGCCTGCCGGATCCACCAGGTGGCGTAGGTGGAAAACTTGTAGCCCTTGCGGTAGTCAAACTTATCCACGGCCTTGATCAGCCCCAGGTTGCCTTCCTGAATGAGGTCCAGAAACAGCATGCCGCGGCCGACGTAGCGCTTGGCGATGGACACCACCAGGCGCAGGTTGGCTTCGGTGAGCATGCGCTTGGCTTCCTCGTCACCCTCTTCCATCCGCTTGGCGATGTCGATTTCCTCATCGGCGGATAACAACGGAACCTTGCCGATTTCCTTGAGGTACATGCGCACCGGATCGTCGATGCTGACGCCGTCGGGCACGCTCAGGTCGATCTTCTCCGGCTCGATCAGCTCGTCGGCGGGCACGGGGTCAAATTCGTTGACCACATCCACGCCCATGTTCTCAAGCGTCTCGTAGATCTTGTTCATCTGCTCGGCGTCGATTTCCAGCTCCATGGCCTGGTTGGCAACTTCGTCGCGCGTAATGGTTCCCTTGGTCTTCGCGTCCTCGTATAGCTCGTTGAGTTTCAACTTGATCGCCTCGGGCGAATGGTTGCTCAACTTCATCACTCCTTCTAAAAGGGCCGGGTCGTGTGCGGGTGAAAAAAGGGATCTGCCGGCGGGCGGCCGCCGGGGCCGGATCCGTCGCGCACGAGCCTGCAAGAGGCTTGTGTCCGTTCGGTGGGTAAGGCGAAACCACTTTCGCGGTTCCGCGCGCCCGTGGGGGTGCCGGTGTGCCCCGGAAAGGCAACACAGGCTTCATTCCAGCTTCTGCAGCTTCGTGAGCACCCGCATGGCGCGCTCCGTCTGTGCGGAGCGTTCGCCCTCTGGAAGATTCGGCAAGCTCTGCTGAATTTCCTCTAATTCCGCTTCAAGCCGCGCGCGGCGCATTTTCCGCAGGCAATCCTGCGCCATGCGCATCAGGCCCGCGTCGTCCGCGTCGGTCTGAATGCCCAGAATCGCGCCCAGCGTGGCGCGGCCCTGATCGTCGGGCTGGCCCTCCATCAGCGAGGCGGCGCTTTCGCCCGCCAGCAGGCGTTCGCAGATGTGGCGGAGCTGTGGATCGGAAAATTCTTCGGCGGCGACCGCGCCCTGGGGCAGCCGCCCCGTTGCCAGCACCGCCAGCAGCGTGCAGGCGGTCATATCCGGCGGCGCGTCCTCCCTGGGCCGGCGGCGCACGCTTTCCCGGGCGGGCGCGAACGCGCGCTGCTGCCGGGGGCTGACGCCGATCTGCTCCAAAAGCACCTCGCGGGGGAAACCGCTCTCCATGGAAAGCTGCTTGAGGTACCTTTCCAGATCCAGCGGTTCGCGCACTTCGCGGAGTATTTCCGCGCAGGCTTTGGCGTAGGCGATGCGGCCGTCCTCGGTGGACAGGTCGCGGCCGTCCTTCTCGCGGCGCATCCGGTAGGTGATGCCGGAGATGGGCTTGAGCGCCTCAAACGCGTCCGCGCCTTCCTGACGGATAAACTCGTCGGGGTCCAGCCCGCCGGGGAAATCCAGCACACGCGCCGGAACGTTTTCGGCCCTTAGCACCTCCAGCCCGCGAAGGATCGCCTTCTGGCCGGCGCTGTCGCCGTCGTAGGCCAGCCAGATCTCGGGCGCGAACCGGGAAAGGAGCCTCGCCTGTTCCGGGGTAAGCGCCGTGCCCAGCGTCGCGGCTACGCCTTCCACGTCGAACTGCGCCAGCGCCACCACATCCATGTAGCCTTCCACGAGGATCACCCGCGTGAGCCCCCGGGCCTTGCGCAGGAGGTTGGCCGCGAACACCTGATAGCGCTTGTTGAAGGCGACGGTATCGGAGGTGTTTAGGTACTTGGGCTGCGCGTCCCCGACGGCGCGGCCGCCAAAGCCCAGCACGTGGCCGTAGCTGTCCAGAATGGGGAACATGACCCGGTGGCGGAACATATCCGACGCGCGGCCTTCGCGCTGGTAGACAAGCCCCGCGGCGACCAGCTCGTCCATGGTGAAACCCTGCGCCGTCAGCGCCGGGACGACGCTGGCGCCGGTGGATGCGCCGATGCCGAACCGGCGGATGACGGCGTCGCTCAGGCCGCGCTTTTGCACATAGGCGAGGAGCGCCGCGCCCTGCGGTTCCCAAAGCATCTGGTGGTACAGCCGCGCGGCCGCCTGATTGGCCAGATAGACGCGCTCCTTAAGGGTGCGCCGGCGCTCGTAGTCCGGGTCGTCCTGCAGCTCGGGCAGGGGCATGTGCAGCTGCTCCGCCAGATGCGCGACCGCCTCGCCGAAGTCCAGTCGCTCGATATCCATAACGAACTGGATGACGCTGCCGCCCGCCTTGCAGCCGAAGCAGTAATACACCTGCTTTTGGCCGTCCACGTTGAACGAGGGTGTCTTTTCGTTGTGAAACGGGCACAGACCGATATATCTATGCCCGTTTTTCTTCAGCGGAACATAAGACGACACGATCTGGACGATATCCGCGCGGGCGCGCAGATCGTCCAGCCATGCCGGTGGAAACCTTCCCGTCATTCATGTTTCACCTTCTATCTGATTCGCCGCGTCCGATTTCTTTCCTGCAACGGACACGTACATTTTGTGCCGCCCCGGCGCATGCCGTGCGGCGTGACCCGCCCGGGGGCGGACGTCAGCGGATGGCGAAATCGTTGGGCACGAAAATCGCGGTAAAATCATCCGTGGCGTAACGGTCGGTCATGCAGGCCAGAAAATCGCACACGGCGCGTTCCACGCCCTCGCGGTAGACGATCTGCACATATTCCTGGGGCATCAGGGTGGGGTTTTGGGCGTAGTACCCAAACAGGGCAGTAAGCACGAAATCGCAGCGCGTTTCTTCCTTGGCGCGCCAGTCGTCGTTGTACACGCGCTCAAACAGGAAGTCGCGCAGTTCGTCGCTGGCCTGGCTGATCTCCGGGCTCATGCCTACGAAGGGTTGATCGGCGCTGTTGCGGATAACGTCCAGGATCATGGTGTTGATGCGCTTGCTGTGGGTGTCGCCCAGCACCGTAAGGCAGCTTCTGGGCAGTTCGAAGGGCTTGAGAATGCCGCCCCGGATGGCGTCGTCGATGTCGTGGTTGATGTAGGCGATACGGTCGGCGCGGCGCACGCACCAGCCCTCCAGCGTGCCGGGCTCGTCCTCGCCGCTGTGGTTGCGGATGCCGTCGCGCACCTCCCAGGTCAGGTTCAGGCCCGCGCCGTCCTTCTCCAGGATGTCCACCATCCTGAGGCTCTGCACGTTGTGCTTGAAGCCGCCGGGGGTCAGGCGGTCCAGCGTCTTTTCCCCGATGTGGCCAAAGGGCGTGTGTCCCAGATCGTGCCCCAGCGCGACGGCCTCGGTCAGGTCCTCGTTCAGGCGCAGGGCGCGGGCCAGCGTGCGCGCGACCTGCGCCACCTCCAGCGTGTGGGTGAGGCGTGTGCGGTAATGGTCGCCTTTGGGCGCCAGAAAAACCTGCGTTTTAAACTTGAGACGCCGGAATCCCTTGCAGTGGATGATCCGGTCCCGGTCACGCTGAAAATCCGTGCGCACCTCGCAGGGCGGGACCGGCCGCTCGCGCCCGCGGGTATCGACGCTGCGCGTGGCGTACGGGGAAAGCCACTGTTCCTCGTGGCGCTCCCATTGTTCCCGGATGGTCATGCGCATTCCTCCTCGCGGTCGGCCTCCCAGTGAATATTCCGTGCCGGATCGCTTTTCTCCTTTGTTTGTGGTATGATGCCGGGGAATGTTTTACACGGGGAGGTACCGCCTTGAAGACCTGCGCCGAATGCGTCCTTTGCCTGCTCAACCGCGACCTGGCCGCCGTGCCCGCCTCGGTAGGCGCGCGAGAAAAAAGCGCCTACCAGCGCGAGGTGCTGCGCATGATCGCCGACAGCGACCCCGCGCTTTGCGCCGCCCAGCTTGGGGCGCGCATGGACGCGATCTACCGCGCCCACTTCGGGGAGCGTAAGCAGAAGGACTTTGACACCCTCAAGCGCACCTACAACGAGCGCCTGCTGGCGCTGGAACCGCGCCTGCAGGCCGCTGTGGACGCGGCCGCCGACCCCCTCGCCATGGCGCTGAAACTGGCGCGGGCCGGCAACTACATCGACTTTGGCGCCAAACATGTGGTGGACGACGCCCTGCTGGACAAGCTCCTGCTGGGCGCGGAGCACGAAACGCTGGACGCGGGGGAGTACGGTCATTTCCGCAACGATCTGGCCCGGGCCGGGCGCGTGCTCTACGTGACCGACAACGCCGGCGAGATCGTGCTGGACAAGCTGCTGGTGAAGCTGCTTATGGCGCGCTACCCGCAGGCCGGCCTGACGCTGATGGTGCGCGGCGCCCCCACCCTGAACGACGCAACCGTGGAGGACGCCGAGGCGGTCGGGCTGACCGGGCTGGTTTCCGTGATCGGCAACGGCAGCGACCTGCCCGGCACCATCTGGGACGAGATCAGTCAGGAAGCCCGACGCTCTCTTTCGGAGGCGGACGTGATCGTATCCAAAGGGCAGGCGAACTTCGAATCCCTCAGCGGCTGCGGGCTGAACGTGTATTACCTGCTGCTGTGCAAATGCGATTACTTCGTGAGGCGCTTCCGCGTGCCGCGCCTCACCGGCCTGTTTGTGAACGAGCGGCGGATGCCCCCGATGGACGAGTGAACCGCAAACGCCCGGCCTGCAAGGCCGGGCGTTTGCGTGCGGGCTGTCCAGGAACCCATGCCTTAGGCAGTGCCGATCGCCTTATCGCCCTTCGGGGGTTTGCTCGCGATGGCAAAATGCATCGGCATAAGGCTTTGGGGCTCCGCCCCAAACCCCGCAAGGGTTTCACCCTGGACCCAATTCCGCTGCGGCGGGGATTTTTCGACAGTCTGCCGCAAACGCCCGGCCTGCAAGGCCGGGCGTTTGCGTGCGGGTGGGACGCTACGTCGCCGCGACCGGGGCCGGGTAACCGGATGGACGGCCGATGCGCGGCGCCGCGCCGCGAGGCGACGACGGCTCGCCGCAGGAACCGTGCCAGGCGCGGCGCCGATGGAGGCGAACCGCCGGCCCCCGCGGAGCGTCGGGCGAAGCGGCCTCCGCGGCCGTCCGATGCGCCTGCGCGGCATCACCCGTTGAGCAGCGGGCCCCGGTCCTCCGGCTGCGCCGGGTCGGGCGGCATGGGCGGCAGCGACTGCCCGACGCGGAACAGCAGATCCTCGCTGAACATCAGCGTGCTCACGTCGCGGGTGCGGCTCAGCGCGCCGTGGGGAAGCTGGCTTTTCCGGTTGACGACGCCCACGGCGACCACCACCACGAAGGACATCAGCAGCACGAGGATCGCCACGCTGGCGGTCAGGAGCGCCCAGTTGACCGCATCGCCCGCCAGCGCCAACAGCCCCAGCGCCAGCGCGACAAACGGCAGCGGCAGAAAACCCAGATAGAGCAGCGAATAGCGGACGAGGCACTGCCACAGCTTGGGGCGGGTGCCGTCGCGCTCGTCCAGCAGGCGGATGTGCGTCAGGCGCTTGCCGGGGGTCAGGCCCTTTTGCAGCCACTCCCCGACGCCAAAGTACAACAGCACCAGCCCGGCATAGAGGATCACCGCGGCCAGTAGCATCCCGGTCGGGGAGCCGACGCGGAACACCTGGCGGATGGGGGCGACGAAGATCAACAGCATCACGAGCGCCAGAAAGAGGATCATCCAGTCCACCAGCGCGGCGGTGATGCGGCGGGTCATGCTCACGTGCGTGCCGCGGCGGTAGGCGACCTCGTCCATGCGCCGGCGGGAGGGTAGCGCCCGCATCAGGGGGTGCGCCAGCCAGAAGCCGATCATCCCGCCCAGCGTGTTGGTAATCAGATCGTCGGTTTCGCACAGCCGGTAGGGGCGCGGGTAGATGCCAAACAGCGCGCTGAGCTGCGTCAGCTCAAACACCAGGCTCAGGCCCAGGGAGAGCAGGAGCGTCTTTTTCCACCCGCAGCCGAAATAGTAGCGCAGGTAGATGCCAAAGGGCACCGTCATGGCGACGTTGGCCACCAGCACAAAAAAGCTGCGGTTGATGACCAGCCGCTTCCACGTGGACGGATCGGAAAGGACGAAATGCGAATCCCGCAGCCAGACGACGACGTCCTGAAACGGCGTCAGCTGAAGGTAGGGCGTGGTGAGCGCCGCCACCTCCTCGCGGCTGGGCAGGGGCAGAATGGTCAGGAAATACGCGCACATCATGTACAGCGTGAACGAATAGAGAATGACCGTGCGCAACAGCGGGATGGCGCCGTAGCGACGGTACTGGAACACCATATACGGCAGGGTAAACAGCGCCGCGACAAACGGGAAAAGACCCGCGGCGGCCATGATCGACTCGATGTACGGGCGCAAGCGGTTTCCTCCATTACTCTACGGTATCGGTCGCATGATACCAGTTGTGCAAGATTTTGTAAAGGGGTACCGGCCGGAGCGGGTATCGGTCGAGCAGACGCAAAGCCGCCCCCGCGGGGGTTTCCCGCGGGGGCGGCCAGACTGCCTATGAACCCATGCAAAGCGCAGTACCGCTCGCCTCATAGCCCTTCGGGCTGTTCGCTCGCTTCAGTTAAATTAAATGCTTCGGCATTAGGGCTTGGGGCTCCGCCCCAAACCCCGCAAGGGTTTCACCCTTGACCCGGTTCCGCTGCGGCGGAGGGCCCGCGGGGGCGGCGCCATGCTCGCTTTCGCTTACCGGATGATCGCGCCGAACTGCTGCGCGCAGCTTCGCTGCACCTTGTCCATGGCTTTGGCGACTTCCTGCTCGGTCAGGGTACGGTCGCCGGCGCGGAAGATCAGCGAGAACGCCGCGCTCTTCTTGCCTTGACCCACCTGCGCGCCGCGGTACACGTCGAACAGCTCGATGGTTTCCAGCAGGTTGCCGCCCGCGCGGCGCATGGCGGCCATCAGCGGCCCCACGGCCTGCGCCTCGTCCATGACCAGCGCCAGATCGCGCGCGACGCTGGGGAAGCGCGGCAGGGGCTTGAGTTCGCCCATGGGCACGGTGTGGGCCAGCACCGCCTGCAGGTCGATTTCCGCGATCACGGCGCGCCTTGGCAGGTCGAAGGCTTCGCGCACCGCGGGGTGCACCTCGCCCAGCCGGGCGTACAGGACGCCGTCCGCCGTGAGGCGCGCGCATCGGCCCGGGTGGTGGTAGGCTTCGCCGCCCGCCTCCACCTCGCAGCGGATGCCCTGCGCATGGAGGATCGCCTCTACCGCGCCGCGCACGGCGTAGAAATCCGCGCCCTCGCCGTAGCTGCCCAGGCAGAGGGTCTGCGTTTCCAGCGGCAGGCCTTCGGCGGTCGGGCTGTGGTGGTCAAACACTGCCGCAGCCTCATAGAGGCTGGCAGCCGGCGTGCCGTGGTTCATGTTGAAGGCGAGGGTCTTGAGCATGTCCGGAGCCAGCGTGGGGCGCATGACGGACGTATCCTCGCCCAGCGGGTTGCGGATGGGCATGGGCGTAAGGCGCGGGTCGCCCTCGGGCAGGCCCAGCTTTTCGATCTCCCGCACGCTTTGGAAGCTGTAGTTCATCACCTCGAGGTAGCCAAGTCCGTGCAGGATATGAGCGACACGGTCCTTCAGCCGGAGCATCGGCGTGACGCCGCCCTGCGTGGTTTCCCCGCGCAGGCGCGTGCAGCCGATGTGGTCAAACCCGTAGATGCGCAGCACGTCCTCGCACAGGTCGGCCTCGCCGTCCACATCGCTGCGGAAGGGGGGCACCGTGGCGGTCAGGCGGTCGCCGTCCAGCGTCACCTGATAGGAAAGCCGGGTGAGAATATCCGCCATGGCCTGCGCGGGGATGGCGACGCCCGCCCGCTCCGCGATGCGCGCGACGCTCGCGGTGACCACCTGCGGGGCCCTGGGCGCTGGGTACAGGTCGATCAGCCCGGTAACAACGTCGCCCGCGTCCAGCTGGTTAACCAGCATGCACGCCCGCTCCAGCGCTTCCAGCACGGTCGCGGGGCCGACCCCGCGCTCGAACCGCCCGCCGGATTCCGTGCGCATGCCCAGCGCCCGGCTGGTGAGGCGCACGGCGGTGCGGTCGAAGCTCGCGCACTCGAACATCACCTCGGCGGTTTTATCGGTAATCTCGCTTTCCTCGCCGCCCATGATGCCGGCCAGGCCCGTGGCGCTCTCCTCATCGCAGATCACCAGATCGCTCGTGCGCAGGTTGCGCAGTCCGCCATCCAGCGTGGTCAGGCTTTCGCCCTCGCGGGCGCGCCTGACGATGATCTGCCGTCCGCGCACCTTGCCCAGGTCAAACGCGTGCATCGGGTGGCCGTACTCGATCATCACGAAGTTGGTGATATCCACCATGTTGTTGATGGACCGCAGGCCCGCGCCGTGCAGATACTTGCGCAACCACATTGGGGAGGGCCCGATGCGCACGTTTTTGATGACGCGCGCGGCATAGCGGGGGCACAGATCGCTGTCCTCCACGCGGATGGACACTTCGCTGTGAATATCGCCGCCCGCCTCCCGCACGGTCACCTCCGGCGCGCGGAACACCGTGCCCAGCGCCGCGGCGGTTTCCCGCGCCACGCCCAGCGCGCACAGGCAGTCCGGCCGGTTGGCGAGGATGTCGAAATCCACGGCGTAGTCGTCCAGCCCCAGAATGGGTTTGACGTCGCTGCCTGCGGGGTAGTCCTCGCGGAAGATCAGCAGGCCCTCTTCGCCCACGTTGGGGTAAAGCTCGTTGGGCACCCTGAGCTCGGTGGCGGAGCAGAGCATGCCCTCGCTGACCATGCCGCGCAGCTTGCCCTTTTTGATTTTGACCCCGCCGGGCAGGCTGGCGCCGTCCAGCGCGACGGGCACCAGCGCGCCGGCATGGACGTTGGGCGCGCCGCAGACGATGTGCAGCGGTTCGCCCTCGCCCGCGTCCACGGTGCACTGGTGCAGGTGCGTGCCCTCCACATCCTCGCAGGCGAGCACGCGGCCCACGACCACCCGGTCGATCTCGCCGCCCAGGGCTACGACCTCTTCCACGGCAGTCCCGGTCATGATCATCCGTTCTTCGTATTCCTTGGGGGTTACGGGGATGTTCACGTAATCCCGGAGCATATTCATTGCCAGTTTCATGCGCGTTTCCTCCTTCCCGTCCTCATTAGCGGAGCTGTCCCAGCAGCCGCGCATCGCCTTCGTACAGAAGGCGCATGTCGCGGATGCCGAAACGGCGCATCGCCAGGCGCTCCATGCCGATGCCGAAGGCGAAGCCGCTGTACCGGGTGCTGTCAATGCCGCACATTTCCAGCACCTTGGGGTTGACCATGCCGGAGCCCAGCACCTCGATCCACCCGGTTTCCTTGCAGATGCGGCAGCCCTTGCCGTGGCACGCGGAGCAGGTCAGGTCCACCTCCGCGCTGGGCTCGGTGAAAGGGAAGAAGCTCGGCCGGAACCGGATGGAGACGTCCTCCCCGTACATCTTCCTGGCGAAAGCGGAAAGCGTGCCGCGCAGGTCCGCCATGGTCACGTGCTCGTCCACCACCAAACCTTCCATCTGGTGGAACACCGGGCTGTGGGTGGCGTCCACCTCGTCGGCGCGGTACACGCGGCCGGGGCAGATGATGCGGATGGGCGGCTTGCGGCTGAGCATGGCGCGCGCCTGCATGGGGCTGGTGTGCGTGCGCAGCACCACGTTGTCGTCCATGTAAAAGGTATCCTGCGCGTCGCGCGCGGGATGGTTTTTCGGGATGTTCATCAGCTCGAAGTTGTAGTGGTCCAGCTCCACCTCGGGGCCTTCCATCACCTCAAAGCCCATGCCGGTGAAGCAGTCGATCAGCTCGTTCATCACCAGCGTGATGGGGTGGGCCGCGCCCACGCGGGGCAGGGGCCGGGGCTCGGTCACGTCGATGGTCTCGCTTTGCAGGGCGGCTTCGCGTTCGGCGGCCTGCAGGCGGGCGAGGCTTTCGTCCATGCGGGCCTGCAGCCAGGCGCGCGCATCGTTGATCTGTGCGCCCGCGGCCGGGCGCTCCTCCGGGGACAGCTGCCCCAACCCTTTGAGCAGCGCGGTCAGCTCTCCCTTTTTGCCAAGCACGCGCACGCGCAGCGCTTCCAGCGCGGCGGTGCCGTCCAGCGCGGCCAGCTCCTCGCTTGCCTTTTGTTTGATTTCCAGCAGGGTATCCATGACAGACATGCGTATTCTCCTTCCTTGGGGGTCGGCGGGGTCCGACGGGTGCGGGGGTTTCGCGCCGGGCACGAAAAAAGCCTCCGCCCCTGCGCGCGCATGGGACGAAGGCGTATGGCCTCGTGGTACCACCCAAATTCCATCTTCGCCGGGGCGAAAATGCTCTCGCTTGATCACGGGGTGTGCTGATCCCCGGCTTCGCTTACAGGCTCGCGCTTTCGGCGAAACGGCATCGGAAGGGAATGTCCCGCTTGCGGAATGGGCGGCTCGCAGCGGTTGCCGCCTTCTCTGAAAACCGCAAAGGCGCGGGCTTTGGTCTTCGTCATCGCCTTTGATCCGAAGACGGGCTTCGGATTGCGATGATTATAACACGACTGCGGGCGGGATGCAAGCCATTTCCAGCGGGGCAAAACGCCCGCGGGGCGGGGCGGGCGGGCGCGCCGCCGGCCAGCCGAACGCCGGATGGCCAGAAGAACACTTTGATTCTTGCGGCGTTTCATAGTATGATGACAGGCGGGGACAACACTACATTCACGAGGTGCGTCGGATGGATGCGAGGGATTTTCTCCGCGGGCTCAAGCGGCTGGGCGTAGATTTTTACACGGGCGTGCCCGATTCGCTGCTCAAGCCGCTCAACGATACGCTGGTTGCCGATTGCGGCCTGACCGGCGCGCATGTGGTCGCCGCCAACGAGGGCGGGGCCGCGGCGCTTGCGGCGGGCCATTATATTGCCACGGGCCGGCCGGCCCTGGTGTACCTGCAAAACAGCGGCATCGGCAATGCCGTCAATCCGCTGGCCTCGCTCCTGCACCCTAGGGTGTACGGGATCCCCTGCGTGTTCGTGGTGGGCTGGCGGGGCGAACCCGGCGTGCCGGACGAACCTCAGCACGCGTTTCAGGGCGCGGTGACCCGCGAAATGCTGGAGCTCACGGGCCTTGCCGTTCTGGAACTGGAGCGGGGCACGGGTGGCGAGGCGTTTTCGGACCTGCTCACGCGCGCGGGCGAGGCGCTGGCGACCGGCCGCAGCGTGGCGTTTCTGGCGCACAAGGGGGCGCTGACCGGCGGAGAACCGCCCCGCGCGGAGGCGGAACAGCCCGCCCTCACGCGGGAGGAAGCCCTTCGCATGATCCTTGTGAATGCGGATGAGGCGGACTGCTTCGTTTCCACCACGGGCAAGGCTTCCCGCGAGGTGTTTGCGCTGCGGGAGGCGCTGGGCCAGTCGCACGATCACGATTTTCTGACCGTCGGCTCCATGGGGCACGCGGGGATGATCGCGCTGGGCATGGCGATGGCCAGGCCGGAACGGGCTTTCTGGTGCCTGGACGGGGACGGCGCGGCGCTGATGCACCTGGGCGCGCTGGCGGTGGAGGCGCAGCAGCAGCCGATGAACCTGATCCACGTGCTGCTCAACAATGGCGCGCATGAAAGCGTGGGCGGCATGCCGGTGGCGGGCGGTCAACTGCGCTTTGCGCCCATCGCGCGGGCTATGGGCTACGGTACGGTGTTCACCGCGGCGGACGGGGACGAACTGCGGTTGCTGTTGCCGCGGGTACGCCGGGAAATATCCGGCGGGCCGCGCTTTCTGGAAATCCTGCTCAGGCAGGGCTCGCGCGCGGATCTGGGCCGTCCCACGGAAACCCCGCGGGACAACCTGCGCAGTCTGATGCGCACGCTGTCCGGGAAAGGGGAATGAGCCGATGAAAGCGCTGATTCTCAACTCCGGCATCGGCCGCCGCATGGGGGAACTGACGCGCTCCCTGCCCAAGGGCATGACGCCCCTCCCCGGCCGGGAAACCATCCTGAGCCGGCAGCTGCGGCAGCTCGCGGCGGCGGGCGTGCGGGAGGCCGTGATTACCACCGGGCCTTTCGCGGATACGCTGCGGGCGCACGCGGACGGCCTTGGCCTTGGCCTCGGGCTTGCGTATGCGCACAGCCCCGAATACGCGACCACCAACTACATCGTGAGCATCCACCGGGCCGCGCCGCTGCTGCGCGGGCGTGACGTGCTGCTGCTCCACGGCGATCTGGTGCTGGCGGACGGCGTACTGGAAGCGCTGCTCAACAGCGCCGGAAGCGTGATGGCGGTGGACAGTACCCTGCCCCTGCCCGAGAAGGATTTCAAGGCGCGGCTTCGCGCGGGGCGGATCGTGGCGGTGGGCGTCGGGCTCTTCGGCGCGGACTGCGTCGCCTGCCAGCCCGCCTACCGCTGGCGGGCGGAGGATTTTGGGCGCTGGCTGGATGAAATCGCGGCGTTCGTGGCGCGCGGCGAAACGAAAGTCTACGCGGAAAACGCCTTCAACGCGCTGGAGGGGGCGATTCCGCTCCACCCGCTGGAGCTGGGCGGCCGCCTGTGCGGGGAGATCGATACCCCGGAGGACCTGGCCCAGATGAACATCCGACTGGCCGCGCTGGAAGCGGGCCGGTGACAGGGCTCCGGAACGGAGCCATCCAGCTTGTCAAAGAGCCCTTACAATGTGCAGCGTCGCTCGCCTCATAGCCCTTCGGGCTGTTCGCTCGCTTTGGCTACATGCTGCGACATAAGGCTTTGGGGCTCCGCCCCAAACCTCGCAAGGGCGTTGCCCTTGACCCGTTTCCGCTGCGGCGGGGGTTTATCGACAGCCTGAGGGCTCCGGAACGGAGCCATCCATTCGGACATGCAAAGGCAGGGGTTGGCATGAAAACCGTTTACATGTGTTTTTCCACCGATATCCTCCACAGCGGGCACATCGCCATCATCCGCCGCGCCGCGGCGCTGGGGGAACTGACCGTGGGGGTGCTGACCGACGAGGCCATCGTCACCTACAAGCGCTATCCGCTGATCCCGCTGGCCGAGCGCATCCAGCTGTTTGAAAGCCTGTGCGGCGTCCAGCGCGTGGTGGTGCAGAAAACCCTGAGCTACCGCGACGCGATTGCCCAATGGAAGCCGGATATCGTTGTGCACGGGGACGACTGGCGCACCGGCGTGCAAAGTGGCGTGCGCGCGGAGGCGCTCTCGCTGCTGGCCGCCTACGGCGGGGAACTGGTGGAGTTTCCCTACACGCACAGCGCCACCGAGGAAACCCTCTCGGCGCTGGATTCCAAGCTCAACATGCCGGAAGTGCGCCGCGCGCGCCTGCGGAGGCTATTGGCGCTCAAGCCCTGCCTGAGCGTGATGGAGGCGCACAACGGCCTCACCGGCCTGATTGTGGAAAACGCGAGCGTGGAAGTGGAAGGCGGCGTGCGCCGGTTTGACGCCATGTGGGTCAGCAGCCTGTGCGATTCCACCGCCAAGGGCAAGCCGGATATCGAACTGGTGGACCTGACCAGCCGCATCCACACGCTGGAGGAGATCATGGAGGTTACCGCCAAGCCGATCATCCTGGACGGGGATACCGGCGGGCTGACGGAGCATTTCGTGTTCAACCTTCGCACCCTGGAGCGGCTGGGCATCAGCGCCATCATCATCGAGGACAAGGTGGGGCTCAAGAAAAATTCCCTGTTCGGCGCCGACGCGGGCCAGTTGCAGGCGGATACGCAGGCATTCTGCGAAAAGATCAGCGCGGGGAAAAAGGCCCAGCGCAGCAAGGATTTCATGATTTTTGCACGCTGCGAAAGCCTGATCCTGAACCGCGGAGTACAGGACGCGCTCGCGCGCTGCCGCGCCTATGTGCGGGCCGGCGCGGATGGCGTGATGATCCACAGCTGCCGGGAAACGCCCGACGAGGTGTACGAGTTCCTGCGCCTCTTCCGCGCGGAGGACCCCGCCACGCCCGTGGCGGTGGTGCCCACCACCTACAACACCGCCACCGAGGCGGAGCTGGCCGCCCGCGGCGCCAATATCGTGATCCACGCCAACCATCTGCTGCGCAGCGCCTTCCCCGCCATGATGAAAACGGCGGAGCTCACGCTCCGCTACGGCCGCACCCGGGAAGCGGACGAGCTGTGCATGCCCATCCGGGACATCCTCACGCTGATCCCCGCGGAGGACTGACCGGGCGCGGGCGCCGCATGCTCCGGGAACCCCGCGGCGCCGCAACTGCGACCTCTGTTGCGATCGACCCTGTGTTTCGCGTCGCAACGCCATGCCGTTGCGTACCGCGCGGATGCCGCCGTGCCGTACCGGACCGCTTCCTTCGCTGCGCCAGCTTGCCGCACCGTGCCGCAACCGGCACGCCGTACTTCGCCGGATCGGCGCACCGTACCGCGCCGCGCGCGGGTGAACCGCCCTGCCCAACCCGGCCGCGGACGTTCACGCGCCGATCCTGCCCCGACCGACGTCAGGAGGGATGCACCATGTTTTTACCGCTGTGCCCCGTGGATGTGCGGGTGCTGGACGCGGCGAAGGGCCGCGCGGCCATCCGCGACATGCTGAATCAACCGACCCGGCTGCTGGTGATGGCTTCCCGCGCCCGCAGCGCGGAGCTGAGCCTGACGCCGTTTCTGACCGCGCTGCAGGGGGATGGGCATGCCATCCAGCTGTACAGCGATATCCCCGCCAACCCGTCGGTCGGGGATGTGGCGGCGCTGCTTTCGCGCCTTCGGGAGCTGGCGTTTGAGCCCACGGCGATCCTCGCGATCGGCGGGGGCAGCTGCATCGACCTGGGAAAGGCCGCCGCGGCGCTTTATCACCTGCTGCGCAAGCCGGACGAAGCGGCCGTCCGCGAAGCGATCCAGAGCAGGGCGTACGAGCGGCCGCACCCCTTTGTGGACCTGCTGGCCATGCCCACCACCGCCGGCACCGGCAGCGAGGTAACGCGCTGGGCGACCATCTGGGACGCGCAAAACCGGCGCAAGCTGTCCGTCGATCACGCGCAGGGCTTTCCCCGCGCGGCGGTGCTCATCCCCGAGTGGACGGCCGGCATGCCCGCGGCGCTGACGCTCTCCACGGGGCTGGACGCGCTCTCCCACGCGATGGAAGCGTACTGGGCCGCGGCGCGCAACCCGCTTTCGCAGGAGATGGCGCTGCTGGCCGCGGCAAAGGCGTGCGCGGCGCTGCCCGCGGCGCTGGCGGCGCCCGGGGACCTCGACGCCCGCCGCGAAATGTGCATGGCTTCGCTGCTGGCCGGGCTCGCGTTTTCGCAGACCCGCACCGCGGCCTGCCACAGCATCAGTTATCCGCTGACCATGCTCAGGGGCGTCCCGCACGGGTTCGCGGTCGCCCTGACGCTTTCCTCCGTGATGCGCCGCAACGCCCGCGCCGTGCCGGAGATGGAGCGGCTGGAAGCCGTGTTTGAGGAAGCCGAGGGGTTCGACGCGTGGATCGAGCAGGCGGCCAGAGGCATCCAGCCGCTCCGGCTGGAGGCGTTCGGCGTCACGCAGGCCGATCTGCCGGGCATCGCGAAGCTCACCTTCACCGCCGGGCGCATGGATAACAACCCGATTGTGTTTACGCAGGACGAGGTGCTGGAGATCCTGCGCGAAAACCTGTGACAGGCGAGCCGGACGGGGTTTTGTAAAGGAGGGACCGGCGATGAAAGTTTTCCTGATCGGCGGAACGGGGCTGTTGGGCAGCGAGGCTGCGCGGGAACTGATCCGGCGGGGGCACGAGGTCGTCTCCATCGCGCTGCCGCCGCTGCCGGAAGGCGCGGTTCTGCCGCCGGAGATGAAACTTTCCTTTGGGAACTATCTGACCATGACCGATGACGAACTGCGCGCGCAGATGGCCGGCTGCGACGGCTTTGTGTTCGCCGCCGGTGTGGACGAGCGCGTGGAAGGCCCCGCGCCAATCTATGAGATGTTCCGTAAATACAACATCGACCCGCTTCGCCGCCTGCTCACGCTGGCGCGGGAAGCGGGCGTACGCCGCGCGACGGTGCTGGGCTCCTATTTTTCGCATTTCGACAAAAAATGGCCGGAGATGAAGCTGACCCACTGGCACCCCTACATTCGCAGCCGACGGGATCAGGAAGCCGTGGCGCTGTCCTTCGCGGAGGGCGGCATGGACGTGGCGGTGCTGGAGCTACCCTACATTTTCGGCACCCAGCCGGGCCGCAAGCCGGTGTGGGTGTTTCTGGTGGAGATGCTCCTGAGCATGAAGGGCGCGACCTTCTACACCCGAGGCGGCACCGCGATGGTCACCGTGCGGCAGGTGGCCCAGGCCGTGGCGGGCGCGCTGGAACGCAACCGGGGCGGCGCGTGCTACCCCATCGGGTACTACAACCTGCGCTGGAAAGACCTGCTGCGCGTGTTCAACCGCAACATCGGCTACCCCGACCGTCCGACTTTCACCATCCCGGACTGGATGTTCGCGCTCACAGCCCGCGGGATCATGCGAAGCCAGCGGAAAAAGGGCCTGGAGGGCGGCCTGCAGCTGGTGAAATACACGGCGCTGCAGTGCCGGGAGCTGTTTATCGATCCTTCGCTGGGGTGCCTGCCGCTTGGCGTGGAGCCGGACGATATCCAGGCCGCCATCGGCGAATCGGCGCGGCTTTCGCTGGATGTGATCCGAGGGCGGGTGCGCACGGTCGGCATGAAAGGCGAGTAGACCGGCCGAAGGGTCGGCATGCAAGGCGAGTCCACCGGCCGAAGGGTCGGCATGAAAGGCGAGTCAACCGGCCGAAGGGTCGGCATGCAAGGCGAGTCAACCGGCCGAAGGGTCGGCATGAAAGGCGAACAAACCGGCTGCGAAAACCCGCATGAATAACGAGCCAACCGGCCGCGGGGCCGGTGCGCGCATCCTGCGCATTCGTCGCTCGCCGCGCCTTCCCTACGTACCGCGACGTTGCGCCTCCCGATTTTCTGCCGGCTTTCCCTGCGCTTCGCGCCGCGCGCGTCATGCGGCGCGGTGTAACCCGGCGATATTGGTCTTGCAACAGCCCCCGTTTTTTGCTATGCTAGGGTATCGTATCAATACCAGAAGGGGGCGCACGGCATGCAAAGGCCCATGCGAAGCATGCTGAGGCGAGCCGCCGCGCGCTGCTCCCTGCATATGCCCGCCGCGCAGGGGCGCGCGCCGATCGCATCCTTCGACCCATACCGGCTGGACACAACCGAACTGCCCGTAACCGACGACCTCTACCGCCCGACCGGAGCGATCGCGGAGGCGGAGCGTCTGATGGCCGCCAGCGCGGGCGCCGCGGCCACGCTGATGCTCAGCGGTGGCTCCACCGCCGGCGTGCACGCGATGCTCCTGTACGCCTGCCGCCGGGGCGAGGCGGTTGTGCTGCCCCGCAACGCGCATCTGAGCTGCCTCAACCTTTGCGCCGTGGCCGGGCTGACGCCGGTGTTCGCGGACCCGGCCCAGACGGCCGAAGGCCGCGTGTACACCCGCCCCGAGGCGTATGCCCGCGCGCTGGACAGCCACCCGGAGGCGACGGCGGCGTTCGCGGTGCGCAGCGATTACTACGGCCTGGCGGGCGATCTGGAGGGCATCGCGCGCGAAGCGCACGCCCGCGGCCGCCTGCTGCTGTGCGACGAGGCCCATGGCGCCTATTTCAACTGGCGTGCCGATTTTCCCAACGCCGGCGCCTGCGGCGCGGACCTGTATGTGCAATCCGCGCATAAAACCCTCCCCGCGCTGACGCCCGGAGCCTGGCTGCACGCCTCGGCCGGCATCGACGCCGCGCGGCTTCGCGCCGTGCTTGGGATGGTGCAGACCAGCAGCCCGGGCTTTACCGTGATGCTCTCGCTGGACGAAGCGCGCGCGTGGATGGACGCGCACGGGCGCGCGGCGTGCGATAAACTGCTCCTCGCCATGGAACGCTTCCGCAAAAAAGCCGCGCGGCTGGGCTATGCGGACGGGCAGGCCGATCCGCCGGAGGGGGCGCGCTATGACCGTCTCCGGCTGGTGCTCCGTTCCCCCCGGGGCGGCGCGTGGCTGCAACGGCGCCTGGAAGCGCGCGGGCTGGATGTGGAGATGTTTGACGCGCAGCACGTGGTGTGCATCCTGTCCCTGCTGGATGGCGAGCGGCGTCTGCGCCGGCTGCTCCGGGCGCTTGAGGCCATCGCCCGGGAAGCTGGGGAGCCGGATGCGCCGGGGAAGGTTGACACGGGCCTGGATCCGCTTTCCGCCACAGGCGTCCGGGCGACGCGAGCCGCTCGACTATCGGCCGACCGCGCGGGAGGGCGGGAGCAACCCATCACGCATGGGGCCAGCCTGTCGGCGGAGCAGCCCTCGGCCGATCAAGGCCGCCCGACGCCTGCCGCCAACCCCGCAAAGAGGCGCGCCCGCGTCCAAAGCAGCCGCGCGTTTTCCTCCGAAAAGCCGCCGGCGGATGACTTCTCCGCCTGGGACACCGCAATGGCGCGTTTGCCCGGCCTTCCGAACGCTGTGCGCAAAGGCAAGCCGGAAGCGGGTTCCGTGCCGCCGCTGTTTCCCTCGCTGTGGCCGCCGCGCCGGCTGCCGATCGGGCAGGCCGCCTTTGCCCCCTGCGAAAGCCTCTCCGCGGAGCAGGCGGTGGGCCGCATCAGCGGCGCTTCCGTCGGCCTCTATCCTCCGGGGGTCGCGTGGCTGACGGCCGGTGACGAGATCACCGCCGAAACCGCCGCGCTGATCATGGGCACCCCGCGGGAACAGCTTTTCGGGCTGGAAGCGGACGGCCGTCTGCGCTGCGTTCTCCATCCCTGAACAACGCCGGGCGGACGGGTCCGCGCCCGGCAACTCCGCTCAACCCGAACCCAAACGCAAAGGAGCATGCGACGTGTACAGTTTTCCATACGATGCGGTGCTGTTTGATCTGGACGGAACGCTGACCTGCTCGGAGCAGGGCATCGTGCAATCCATGCTGCACGCGCTTAAGACCGTGGGCGCGCAGGTGCCCGCCGGGGTCGACCTGCGGGAGATCATCGGCCCGCCGCTGATGACCTCGCTCACCGGCATTCTGCGGCTGCCGGTGCCGCAGGCCCGCGAGGCGATGGCGCACTATTCCGAATTTTTCAACCGCGAGGGTATGTACCTGTACACGGTGTACCCCCACATCCGCAGCATCCTGAGCATGCTGCGCGCGGGCGGGGTGTACGTGGCGATGGCCACCAGCAAGCCCGTTCGGCCTGCGATGGCGATCCTGAACCACTTCGGGCTGACGCACTATTTCAACCGCATCATCACCGAGGAGGACAACGAAAAGCTCGTCAACAAGCCCGAGCTGATCCGCCGCGCGCTGCCGGACCATTACGAGCGCGCCGCGATGGTGGGCGACCGGTTCTACGATATCGAGGGCGCGCTGCAAAACGGCATCGACGCCATCGGCGCGGGCTACGGCTTCGGCACCGAGGAGGAACTGCTGACTGCGGGCGCGACCCACGTGGTGCCGGATACCGAATCCCTCCGGGCGTTTCTCTGCCCCGGCGCGCCGGTGCCGCGCGGGTTTTTCCTGACCGTGGAAGGGCTGGACGGCAGCGGCAAGACCACGCAGGTCGACCGGCTGGAAAAGAGCCTGCGGGATTACGGCTACAGCGTGCTGCGCACCCGCGAGCCGGGCGGTTGCGAGATCAGCGAGGAGATACGCCACACCATCCTCACCACCGACCATATGGAGATGTGCCCGGCCTGCGAGGCGCTCCTGTACGCCGCGTCCCGCGCGCAGCATGTGCACCAGGTGATCCGCCCCGCCGTGGAGCGGGGGATGCTGGTGCTGTGCGACCGCTTTGTGGACAGCTCCGTCGCCTACCAGGGCGGGGGCCGGGAGCTGGGCGCGGAGACGGTTTGCCAGATCAACGACCCGGCCGTGGCGGGGATGTGGCCGGATGCGACCGTTTATCTGGAGATTGACCATCAGCGGGCGCTGCGCCGCCGCCACAGCGCGTCCTCGCTGGACCGCATCGAGGTGGAGAGCGCCGCGTTTCACAGCCGGGTGCAGGCGGCCTATGAGAAGCTGATCCACGATGATCCCAGGCGGTTTCTGGTCGTGGATGGGGAGCAGGATATGGATACCGTGGCGGCGGATGTGCTGGACGCGGTGCTGGGCCGACTGGAGCCCGAGCTGGAGTCGTGATGAACGGGGAACGCATCGTGGTGGGCATGTCCGGCGGGGTGGATTCCTCGGTCGCGGCGCTTTTGCTCAAGCGGCAGGGGTACGACGTGATCGGCGTGTTCATGAAAAACTGGGACGAAAAGGATGAGAACGGCGTCTGCACCTCCGCCGAAGACTGGGGAGACGTGCAGGCGGTGTGCGAGATCATCGGCATCCCCTACTACGCCGTCAATTTCCAGCGGGAGTATCAGGAGCGGGTTTTCGCCCACTTTCTGGCGGAATACCGCCGGGGGCGCACGCCCAACCCGGACGTGCTGTGCAACCGGGAGATCAAGTTTAAGGCGTTTCTGGACTTTGCGATGAAGCTTGGCGCCGGCCGCATGGCGACCGGCCATTTCGTGCGCGCCGAGGCGCGTCAGGGGCATCCCGTGCTCCTGCGCGGCGCGGACGCGAACAAGGATCAGAGCTACTTTTTATACATGCTGGGAGAGGCGCAGCTTGCGCGCGCCGTTTTCCCCGTGGGCGGCATGACCAAGGCGCAGGTGCGTGCCATCGCGCGCGAAGCCGGGCTGCCGGTCAGCGGCAAGAAGGATTCCACCGGCGTGTGCTTCATCGGCGAGCGGAATTTTCGCCGCTTCCTGCAAGCGTACCTGCCCCTGCGGGCGGGCGAAATGCAAACGGAGGACGGCCGCGCGGTGGGCCAGCACATCGGGCTTGCCTACTATACGCTGGGCCAGCGCAAGGGGCTGGGCATCGGCGGCGGAGGCGACGGGCGCGGCTGGTATGTGGTGGAGAAGGATCTGGTGCGAAACGTGCTGGTGGTGGCGCAGGGGGAGGACAGCCCCCGGCTGTTCACACGCTACGCGCTGGCCTCGGAGGCGACGTGGATTGCCGGACGGCCGCCCGCGCCGGAGGGCGATATGTTCCGCTGCACGGCCAAGTACCGCTACCGCCAGCCGGATCAGCCGGTAACGGCGCGCGTCGTCGGGGACAGGCTGTGTCTGCTGTCGGACGATCCGCAGCGGGCGGTAACCCCCGGCCAGAGCGTCGTGCTCTACCGGGACGACGTGTGCCTGGGCGGCGCCGTTGTGGATGAAACGGGCCATGCCCCGCCGCGGGGCTGGCCCGACGACTGAGAATGGTAACACGGGGGGCGGCGGCAGAGCTGCACGCCGCGTCAATGCCGCCCGCAAACCGGCGCAGAAGCATGGGTATGCGGCTGCGCGATGCCTCGCGAGGAGGCCGACGGTCCGGCAAGGGTAAGCCCCTATGCCGCCAAAGTTGCGCCGGGCGCGAGTAACGATCCCGGCTCGCCGCTGCTTCCGGAACATCGGTACGCCGGACTCCGGAGGGGCGTTCAGGCTGCTCATAAACCCGCCGCATCCGCGGGCGCCAGCCGAAAACTCTTATCAGGCAAGGCTACCCCAAGGAACGCTCTTCTCAAACGGGGTCTGTTTACGGTTGGACGCCCGTCGCCGGACGGGCGTTCAGGCTGTTCAAAAACCTGCCGCATCCGCGGGCGCCAGCCGAAAACCCTTATCAGGCAAGGCTACCCCAAAGAACGCTCATCTCAAACGGGGTCTGTTTACGGTTGGACGCCCGCCGCCGGACGGGCGTTTTCCGTATCCGCCAAACCGTCCGAAACGAAGGGACAGGTACGCTGGAAGCGTCACGGCAATCCGGGAAAAATACAGAAGCAGAACAGGTTCGGCCACAGCCACGGCTTGCGCCCGGAAAACGGCCGGGTTATAATAAAAAGTGCGTCTTAAGGGAAGGCCAACCCGGCGCGCGAAACCGATCGAACAGGGAGGAAAAAAGGGTATGAAGAAACTGGTAGCAGTCCTTGTAACACTGGCGATGGCCGTGAGCTTTATCCTGCCCGCGATGGCCGAGGATACCATTAAAATCGGCGGCATCGCCTGCCTGACCGGCCCCGCCGCCATGTACGGCGTAGGCGTGAAAAACGGCGTGGACCTTTATGTAAGTGAGCTTAACGCGGCCGGCGGCATCGACGGCAAGCAGGTGGAAGTGCTCTGGGAAGACGACGAAGCCTCCGCCGACAAGGCTGCCAACGCCTATAACAAGCTGGTGCAGAACGACGGCGTGTGCGCGATCCTGGGCCCCGTGGTTTCCAGCGCGACCGATGCCGCGGCGGACCTTGCGGCTTCCGACGGCATCCCGCTGATCACCGCCTCCGCGACCGCCTATTACATCACCACCGACCGTCCCTCGGTATTCCGCACTTGCTTCCTGGACCCCTTCCAGGGCAAGGTGATGGCGGCTTTCACCGCCCAGGAGCTTAAAGCCACCAAGGTGGCCGCCATGTATAAAAACGGCGACGAATACAGCGTGGGCCTCAAGGACGCGTTTGTGACCGAAGCCAAGGCGCTGGGCCTGGAAGTGGTGGCCGAGGAAGCCTCCGCCGACAAGGACGTGGACTACAAGACTCAGCTGACCAACATCAAGGATTCCGGCGCCGAGGCCATCTTCCTGGCGTACTACGGCGACGTGGCGTCCCTGATCCTCACCCAGGCCAACGAGCTGGGCATGGACGTGATGTTCACCGGCGGCGACGGCATCTCCAACATCACCGATTCCATCAGCGACAAGAGCCTGCTGACCCGGATGTACTACTCCGATCACTTCACCAACAGCGCCGACAGCGAAATCGTGAAGGCATACCTGGCGGGCTATCAGGCCATGTACGGCGAAATGCCCTCCATCTCCTTCTCCGCGACCGCCTATGACGCCGCGAAGGTGCTCTGCGGCGCGATTGCCGCCGCCGGCACCACCGAGCCCGACGCCGTGGTTGCCGCCATCAAGGCCAGCTCCACCGAGGGCGTGACCGGCACCATCACCTACGACGATCACAACGATCCCATCAAGAGCGCGTTCATCCTCACCTACGACGCGCAGGGCAATCAGGTGTTTGTCAAGCAGCAGGATCCCCAGCAGTAATCATACGGTTTTGAAAGAGGGCGGGGCTGGCCGCCGCCCTCTTTCAGCCCTTTCCGCGGTAGCGTGCGCGCATGCCCCGCGGAAAGGGCTGAACTGCGTTTTGGCCTCGCGGCTTGGATATGCTATTCCGCCTCCGGGACAATCGGGGGCGGCCGCCGCGCATGTATAAAGGACGGTGGATCGAATGGTGCTGTTCCTCAACCAGCTGATCAACGGCCTGGGCACGGGCGCGATCTACGCGCTGATCGCCTTGGGCTACACCATGGTGTACGGCATTGTCAAGCTGATCAACTTCGCTCACGGCGACATCATGATGGTCGGCTCCTACGCGGCGGTCGTCCTGATGGTGAACGCCGGCGTGCCGTTTCCGGTGGCGCTGGTAGCCTCGATGCTCGTGTGCGTGGCGTTTGGCGTGGCGATCGAGCGCGTGGCCTACAAGCCCCTGCGCGACGCGCCCCGCATCTGTTCCCTGATTACGGCCATCGGCGTGAGCTACCTGCTGCAAAACAGCGCGCAGCTGCTGTTTTCCGCCAACCCCCGGCCGTTTCCGCCGGTGTTCAGCATCCCGCCCCTGCGCATCGGCGGGGTCAGCATCAGCTTTGTGACGCTGCTGACCGTGCTGGTGGCGGCGCTCCTGATGGTGGGGTTGAACCTCTTTGTGATGAAGAGCCGCACCGGCAAGGCCATGCGCGCCGTGAGCGAGGATATGGGCGCGGCCAAGCTGATGGGCGTAAACGTGAACATGACGATTTCCACCACGTTTGCCATCGGCTGCGCGCTGGCGGGCATCGGCGCGTTCCTCTACTGCATCGCTTACCCCAGCGTCGCCCCCACCATGGGCGCGATGCCGGGGCTGAAGGCCTTCATCGCGGCCGTGCTGGGCGGCATCGGGATTCTGCCGGGCGCGATGCTGGTCGGCTTCATCATGGGCGTGGCGGAAAGCCTGACCAAGGGCTTCGTATCCACGCAGCTGAGCGACGCGGTGGTGTACGGCATCCTGATCGTGGTGCTGCTGTTCAAACCCTCGGGCCTCCTGGGCCGGGCGCAGCGCGAGAAAGTGTGAGGTGGCGGCGATGAATCGGAAATTCAAGTCCTATGCGCTCAACCTGTCCGCCGTCCTGCTGATCTTTCTGACCCTGTATACGCTCATTCAGTCCGGCGCGATCAACAAGTACTACGCGGGCATCCTGATCATGATCGGCATCAACGTGATCATGACGGTGAGCCTGAACCTGACCACCGGCTTCCTGGGCGAGCTGGCGCTGGGCCACGCGGGCTTCATGAGCGTGGGCGCGTTTACCGCCGGCATTATCACCAAGCAGCTTTCGACCTCGCTGGGCTGGGATCCGCTGGCCTGCCTGCCGGTTTCACTGCTGGCGGGCGGCATCCTGGCCGCCGCGATGGGCTTCCTGATCGGCGTGCCGGCCCTGCGGCTGAAGGGCGACTATCTGGCGATCATCACGCTGGGCTTTGGAGAAATCATCCGCGTGATCCTGCAAAACATGCAAGTTACCGGCGGAGCCGCCGGCATCAGCCGCGTGCCGCGGGTGAATACTTTCCCGCTTACGTACTTTATCATGATCGCGGTCATCATCGTCATGTTCACGCTGGGGCGGTCGCGCCACGGGCGCGCGATCCTCTCCATCCGGGAAAACGCGGTGGCGGCCGAATCCACCGGCATTTCGGTGACGCGGTACAAGATTTTTGCCTTTACCTTCGCGGCCTTTTTCGCCGGCATCGCCGGCGGTCTGTACGCCCACCAGATCGGCCGCGTGTCCGCCGCGACGTTTGACTTCAACAAATCCATCGAGTATCTGGTCATGGTAGTGCTGGGGGGCATGGGTTCCATCACCGGGAGCATCATCGCGGCCGCGGTGCTCACCCTCCTGCCGGAACTGCTGCGCGGCTTCGCGGATTACCGCATGTTCCTGTACAGCATCCTGCTGATCCTGATGATGCTGTTCCGCCCCAAGGGGCTGATGGGCACGGCGGAGTTCTCCCTCACGCTGGTGTGGGACGCGGCCGCCGGGTTCCTCCGCCGGACGCTGCGCATCAGGCCGCGCGACCATACGCCGATGCTGCCGGACGTGCCCCGCTACGATGTGGGCGAGGAAGCGCCGGTGCTGGAAACCGGCAGGCTGGGCATCCGGTTTGGCGGCCTGCAGGCGGCCGAAAACGTGAACCTGCAACTGTACGATAACGAGATCGTAGGCCTGATCGGCCCCAATGGCGCGGGCAAGACCACGGTGTTTAACATGCTCACCGGCGTGTACCTGCCCACCGAGGGCGACATCCGCCTGATGGGCCGCTCCATCGTGGGCAAGAAAACCTACGAGATCGGCGCCGACGGCATCGCGCGGACGTTCCAGAACATCCGCCTGTTTAAAAGCATGACCGTGCTGGAAAACATCAAGGTCGCCTTCCACACGCGCATGCACTACTCCGCGGCCAGCGGCATCTTCCGCCTGCCGCGCTACGCCCGCGAGGAAGCGGGCATCGACCTGCGCGCCCGCGAGCTGCTGCGCGTGTTCAACATGGAGGAGAGCGCGGATATCCGCGCGGACGGCCTGCCCTACGGCCAGCAGCGCAAGCTGGAAATCTGCCGCGCGCTGGCAACCAACCCCAAGGTGCTGCTGCTGGACGAGCCCGCCGCGGGCATGAACCCCATCGAAACCCGCGAGCTGATGGAAACCATCGGGCTGATCCGCGACCGGTTCTCGGTGGCCGTGCTGCTGATCGAGCACGATATGAAGCTGGTGATGGGCATCTGCGAGCGCATCTACGTGCTCAACTACGGCCGCGTTATCGCCACGGGCACGCCTGCGGAGATCCGGGACAATCCCGAGGTGGTGCGCGCCTATCTGGGGCACAGCAACACCGGCGCGAAGGCGGAGGAGGGCGAAACGCATGGCAATGCTTGAGGTCATGGGCCTGAACGTATACTATGGCGCGATCCACGCGCTGCACGACGTGAGTTTTCAGGTGGAGCAGGGCGAGATCGTCACCCTGATCGGCGCCAACGGCGCGGGCAAAACCTCCATCCTGCACGCCATCTCCCGGCTGATTCCGGTGAAAAGCGGCGAGATCGCCTTTAGCGGCCAGCCCATTCAGGGCGCGGACGCGCACCGGCTGGTGGGCATGGGGCTTGCGCAGGTGCCGGAAGGCCGGCGCATCTTTTCGCAGATGTCGGTGCTGGAAAACCTCGAAATGGGCGCTTTTACCCGGCGGGACAAGGGAGAGCTGCAAAGCGACCTGGAGATGGTGTTCGGGCATTTCCCGCGGCTCAAGGAGCGCGTCCGGCAGATCGCGGGCACGCTCTCCGGCGGCGAACAGCAGATGCTGGCGACCGCGCGGGCGCTGATGGCGCACCCGACCCTGCTGATGATGGATGAACCCTCCATGGGCCTTTCGCCGATTCTGGTGGAGGAAATCTTTGAGATCATCCGCGACATCAACCGGGAAGGCACGACGATCCTTTTGGTGGAGCAAAACGCGCATATGGCGCTCTCCGTCGCCAACCGCGCCTATGTGCTGGAAACCGGCTCCATCGTGATGGAAGGCGAAGCCGCCGCGCTGATGGACAACGACCAGGTGAAAAACGCCTATCTGGGCACCTGAGCGCGCCTGGTACGGACGAACATGGGACGGACAAACCGGCCTCACGCCGCGCATGCCGCGGGCGGGGCCGGTTTTTTTGGCGCAAGGGGATTCCGGTCGGCGAACATCGGCGGGGAGTGCGGGCGGCAGCAAGGCGGACGGCTGCCGGTGCGCGGGCGGGCGGTTTACCTGCGGGCTGCGCCAACATCGCGTGGGCCGGCCGCGGGCGACCGCATCGGCCCTTGGCGAGGGTGGCGACCACGTGCGGGCCGGCCGTCGGCGGGCGCGCAGGGGGAACCGTCGGCGGGGGCTGCGACCCCGGAGCGGGCCGGTTGCCTGCCGCGAGGCCTTCGGCCTTCGGCGAGGGGCGGGAGGCCGCCCGCGCGGGAGGACCCCGGCGCCGCGACGGCCCGAACCGTGCCCCGGCGCGATAGCAGCGCCGCTTTGCCGGAATGGCATAAGCATGCTCGCCGCGGCCGTCTGCGGCAGGCCCAAAGGGACGCCGCCATCGCGGGCGGTTGGCCCGTCTGGCGCGCGCCCCGGCCCCGGACAGGATGCGCGCCGAACGCATCGCATTCCGATGGGCCCGTCTGGCGCGCGCGCCTTCCGGTTCAACCGGCAAGCGCGGCTTTCCTTCGCATTGCCGCAGGGCATACAAAAGCGGGGGCATAGCCCCCGCTCCGTATCCGTTACTCGATGTTGAAACGCTTCTTGAAGCGATCCACGCGACCGCCGCTGTCTACCAGCTTCTGTTTGCCGGTGAAGAAGGGGTGGCACTTGGAGCAGATTTCTACCTTGAGTTCCTTCTTGGTAGAACCGGTCTCAAACGTCTCACCGCATACGCAACGGACGGTTGCCTTGCCGTACTTGGGATGGATTTTTTCTTTCATGCGATTTCACCTCTTTTTGCGCATGCTAGTGTCAGGTTCATAGAACCGCGAAATCAATTATATCATAGCACAAGGGTCAACGCAAGCGTTTTCTGGACCGGTGGGGCCTCATTTTATCTCGGGTCAGCCGAGGGTGGGCATTTCCCGCTCAAAACGCTCATAGCGCTCAATCATCGCGTCCGTCCAGGCGTCAAAGGCAGGGTCCGGCACCTGCAATTCCGGATGGCCGTACAGGTAGGCGACCGTCCGGCGCACGCCCTGGTCAAACCGCGTGACCGCGGCAAAGCCGGGCACGGCGCGCTTGATCTTGGCGTTGTCGAAGATCACCGAGTTGCTCTTGTCGCCGATCAGTTCGCCGGGGTACTCCGGGCAGCAGCGGGCCAGCGTCTCGCTGGCGATGTGCACCAGCTTCGGCTTTACGCCCAGCGCCGCGCCGATGGCTTCGTAAACCTGGTTCCAGGTAAGGCTTTCGTCGCCGGTGATCTGGTAGGTTTCGCCCACGGCGTGCACGTTGCCCATCAGGCCGCAGAAAGCCCTGGCAAAATCGGTGTTGTGCGTGAGCGTCCACAGCGAAAGCCCGTCGCCGGGGACGATCACCTTCTCGCCGCGGCGGATGCGGTCCACCACCGCGAAGCTCCCCTTGCGGCCGTGCAGCGCCACGGGCACGCCCGTGTCCCCGTAGGTGTGGCTCGGGCGGATGATCGTGACCGGAAAGCCGGTTTCGCGGTGCGCGCGCATCAGGCGCTCCTCGCAGGCGATCTTGTTGCGGCTGTACTGCCAAAACGGGTTGCTAAGCGGCGTGCTCTCGGTGATCACGGGGCTGGCGAGCGGCTTGTGGTACGCCGAGGCGGAACTGATGAAGAAGTACTGCGCGGTTTTACCCTCGAAAAGCCGGATATCCCGCTCCACCTGGTCGGGCGTGTAGGCGATGAAATCGGCGACCACGTCAAACGCCATGCCCTGAAGCTTGGCCTCCACGGCGGGCAGATCGCCAATGTCCGCGGTGACGGCGCGCGCGCCCGCGGGCGTCAGCCCCGGGCGGTTGCCGCGGTTGAGCAGGTACAGTTCCCAGCCTTGTTCCAGGCAAAGCGCGGAAATCGCGGCGCTGATGGTGCCCGTACCCCCGATAAACAGTGCTTTCATATGTAACGCACCCCTTCTTCCCCTAACGGCGCTGCCGACCGCCTTATTGTACCATGCGCCCCGCCCTGTGACAAGCGCCGCGCCCTGTGTAAAATCGGTGTAAGGAGAAGGAATCCGGCGGGTTGTGCGTGAAGTATATACTATTATTGCCTTATGCCGCACCGCCATCAGAGTGGAGGGAATACCATGGCCGCAACGCCAGAGCCCAAGAAGACATCCTCGGCCGTCAACCGCGCCGTTTCCAAACCGGCCGACGCGGCCGCCGATCCAGCCGCCCTAAAAACAAACGCGAAAAACGCCGCGCAAACAACCGCCGGCGACCCGGGCGCAAAAGCCGCGCAGCCGACCGCGGCCAAATCGGCCGCCGTCAAATCGGCCGTCGTCAAATCGGCCGCGGCCAAATCGAACACTGCCGGCGCTAAATCAGGCGCAGCCAAGCCGGCCAGCGCAACGCCCTCCGCGGCCGCGCCGGGCGCGACCGGGTCGGCCGTCGCCTCATCCGGCGCGGCGAAGCCTCCAACCGCCAAAGCGTCGCCGACCGCCGCGAAGAAGGCGGCCGCTTCATCGGCGGCAGGGCGCGCCAAGGCGAAGCCCGCCGCCAGCGCAAATCCCGCGGCCGAGACAGGCGCTTCCTCCAAACCGAAATCTCCTGCGAAGGCCGAGATGGAGGCCGCGCGTGCGGAGGTTCTGGCTTACGTGATCGCCAATACCGCTCCGGCCGCGCAACCGGCGTCGGATCCGGCGCCCGCAGCCGATGAACCCGTCGCGCCGACCGCAGCCGCCGCGCCCACCGCGCCGCCTTCGGACACCGCGCCGGCAAAGCGCGCCCATCCCGGCGCGGACGACGCGGATCGTGGCATCTCGGCCAGCATTTCCTCCGACCCGGACGATCTTTCGGACGAGGAGGACGCCCCCGCCCAGCCCGGGCCGGACGCCGTGCCGGGCCTCAACGACGAGGAAGAGGAAGAAGTCCCGGAAGAGGACATCGACTTCAACGACCTGCGCGTGCAGCTCATGGCGCTGCAGCAGCGCATCCGCGACGCGGGCATCCCGGTGGTGATCGTCTTTGAGGGCTGGGACGCTTCCGGCAAGGGCACCCTGCTTTCCAAGCTGATCGAGGGGCTGGACCCGCGCGGTTACCAGGTGTACGCGATCAACTCGCCCAGCGAGCACGACCGACAGTACCCGCCCATGCGCCGGTATTGGGTGCATACGCCCGCCGCCGGCAACATTTCGCTGTTCTGCTCCAGCTGGTACCGCGAAGTCGCCAAGGCGCTGTATGAAAGCAAGGCCTCCCGCAAGCGCCTCAACCAGGCCTATCACGAGATTGTGAATCTAGAAAGCCAACTGGCGGCGGACGGTACGCTGATCATCAAGTTTTTCCTGCACATTCCGCGCAAGGAGCAGAAACGCCGCCTGAAAGCGCTGGAAGCCAAGAAGAGTACCCGCTGGCGCGTGCAGAAGGAAGACTGGTACCAGAACGAGCATTACGAGGAATTCCTGCGGCTGTTCGATACGATGATCGCGCGCACGCATTTCGACGGCGCGCTGTGGCACGTGCTGCGCAGCGACAACCGCCGCGTGTGCATCAAGCAGATGTACGACATCGTGATCGAGGCGTTCCAGGACGCGCTACGGGACCGCGAGGCCGGCCTGCGCGCGTGGGATACGCCTTTCCTGCCGCATGTGGAAAATATCACGCCGGTCACCTTTCCGCAGCTGGAGACGTTCGATCCCGAGCAGGCGCTCACCGACCCCTACAAACCTGCGGTTGACAAGGCGCAGAAGCGCCTGCACAAGCTGCAAAACGAGCTGTATCGCAGGGGCATCCCCATGGTGGTGGGGTTTGAGGGCTGGGACGCGGCCGGCAAGGGCGGCGCCATCCGCCGCCTCACCTCCTCGCTGGACGCGCGAGGCTACGACGTGGTGCCCATCGCCGCCCCCACGCCGCTGGAAAAAAGCCACCATTACCTGTGGCGCTTCTGGAAGGATGTGCCGCCCAAGGGTTACATCGCCATCTTTGACCGCACCTGGTACGGGCGCGTGATGGTGGAGCGCATCGAGGGGTACTGCACGGAACCGCAGTGGAACCGCGCCTACGACGAGATCAACCGCTTCGAGGCGGAGCTGGTGGGCAGCGGAGCGGTGCTGTGCAAGTTCTGGCTGCAAATCGACAGCGCCACCCAGCTGACGCGTTTTGAAGAACGGCAGAACACGCCGGACAAACAGTGGAAGATCACCCAGGAGGACTGGCGCAACCGCGAGAAGTGGCCTCTGTATGAGACCGCGGTCAACGACATGCTCCAGAAAACCAACACCGCCGCCGCGCCCTGGACGGTCGTGGAGGCCAACAACAAACAGTTCGCCAGGCTGAAGGTGCTCCACGCCGTCATCCGCGCCATCGAGGAGCGGCTGGAACGCGAGAAGGAGTAACGCGGATGCCGGCCCGGCATAGAACGCGGGCGGAGAAACGCGGAACGCGCCAGCGTAAGCCCGGCCCGCCGCCTATGTTTGCGGGCGGCATTCCCGCGCGGGTTCAGGGGACGCAGCGAGTCGCCGTTTCCGCAACCGGGCACGCCGGGGCGCGGGCCGCCTGAGTTTGCCGGGCAGGCGAAACCAGCGTTTTCCGCCTCCCGGTTGCGTGGGAAGCAGATGCGGGAAACCGGCTCGCCGGGTGTGCCGATGGGCCTGAGCAGAATCTACGGACGCCGCGGGGCGCGAACCGACCGGTTCGCGCCCCGCGGCGTCCGTATGCGGCGTCCGTATGCGGCGTCCGTATGCGGCGTCCGTATGCGGCGTCCGTATGCGGCGTCCGTATGCG
>JAAYUF010000117.1 GCA_012517815.1 Clostridiales bacterium | reverse complement strand
TTCCTCATTCCATTCACGGATCATGGGTGGTTCCCCTTTCTATGCGCCCAGATAGGCCTTCTTGACCACATCCGAGCAAAGCAGCTCCTTGCCGTTGCCGCACACGGTCACCATGCCGTTTTCCAGCACGCAGGCCTTATCGCAGATGGACAGCGCCTTGCGGGCGTTCTGTTCCACCAGAAAGATGGTAATGCCCGAATCGCGGATCTCGCGGATCAGGTCGAAGATCTGGTTCACGATCAGCGGCGCGAGGCCAAGGCTGGGCTCGTCCAGCAGCATGATGCGCGGGCGGGACATGAGCCCGCGGGCAATCGCCAGCATCTGCTGCTCGCCGCCGGAAAGCGTGCCGGCAAACTGGTGCTTGCGCTCGCGCAGGATGGGAAAGCGGCGGTACTGCGCCTCCAGATCCTCCTCCAGATCCTTGTAGAGGTAACCGCCCACCAGCAGGTTATCCTGAATGGACAGGCCGGAGAATGTCCTGCGGCCTTCCGGCACATGCACGATGCCCTTGCGCACGATCTGGTGCGGTTTGGCCGGCAGTCTGTCCCCCATGAACTCCACATAGCCGCCGTCCGCCTTTACAAGGCCGGAGATCGTGCGCAGCAGCGAGGTTTTCCCCGCGCCGTTGGAGCCGATGATGCTGTAGATTTCCCCCTCGTCCGCCTCGATGGAGACATGCTTGAGCGCCACCACATGGCCGTAGCTCACGCACAGATCCTTGACTTCCAGCATGGCCACTCAGCATTCCTCCTTTCCAAGGTAAGCCTCGATCACCCCGGGGTCGCTGCGCACCTGGCCGGGGGTGCCCGAGGCGATGGTCTTGCCGAAGTTCTGCACATGGATGATCTGCGAGATGTTCATCACCAGCTCCAGCCGGTGCTCGATCAGCAGGATCGCAAAACCCAGTTCGCGTGAAAGCCGCAGGATCAGCTCGGTCAGTTCCCCCACTTCCACGGGGTTCAGGCCCGCAGCCGGTTCGTCCAGCAGCAGCACCTTGGGCTCGCAGGTCAGCGCGCGGGCGATTTCCAGCCTCCGGCGGTAGCCGTAGGACATGTTCTCCGGCTTCTCCTGCGCGTACGATTCCAATCCTACCATTTTTAAGTAGCCCATGCAAATCTCGCGGCCGCGTTTTTCTTCGGCGTAGCGCTTGGGCAGCGGCAGCAGCGAACCCGGCACGCCGTAGCGGCTGCGGGGGTCGAAGGCGCACATGGTATTGTCCAGCACCGAAAGCCCCTTGAACAGCCGAATGTTCTGGAAGGTGCGCCCCATGCCCTCCCGGCTGATGAGGTGCTGCTCCATCCGGGTGATATCCTTCCCGTCCAGCAGCACCTTGCCCTCGTCGGCGGGATAGATGCCCGAGATCACGTTGAAAATGGTGGTCTTGCCGGCGCCGTTGGGGCCGATGATCCCGTGGATTTCGCCGCGGTTGGCCTCGATGGAGAAATCCTGGATCGCCTTGACGCCGCCAAAGCTTTTATAGATGTGTTCCACTTTGAGCAAAGCCACTCAGTTCACCCCCTTGGGCTGTTGGACGCGTCGGCCCCGCGCGATGATGCGCCTGAGGTTCCTGGGTGTCAGTTCCCACTCGCCCAGCAGGCCGGCGGGCTTGAAGTTGATGATCAGCAGCACCAGCACCGCGTAGATGATGGCGCGGTAATTCTGCAAAAAGCGCAGCACTTCCGGAAGCCCCGAGAGCACGAAGGTGGAGAGCACCGAGCCCGTCAGGCTGTTGACGCCGCCGAAAAACACCATGATGACCCATTCCGCGCTCTTCTTCCAGCCAAACAGCGAGGGGTCCACATAGGCGGTATAGAAGGCGTACAAGCAGCCGCCGTACGCGGTGACGGCCACGGAGATCAGAAAGGCGATCATTTTAACCTTGGGCACGTTGATTCCCATGGATTTGGCGGCCAGCTCGTCGCTGCGCACCGCGATGCACTGCCGGCCGTATTTGGAGTTCTTAAACAGAGAAATCAGCGTGATCACCAGCACCGCGGAAACCAGCGCGCTCCAGAGCGTGGTCACCTTGGGGATGCCGGTCAGGCCGGAGGCGCCGCCCGTCAGCGCGGTCGTGCGGTTGAGCAGCGCCGTGATCGCCTCGCCAAAGCCCAGCGTTACCAGTGAAATGTAGTCGCGGCGCAGGCGCACGGTCGGCAGGCCCACGATAAAGCCTACCGCCACCGCCAGCACCACGCCGGCCGGCCACGCCAGGTAGATGGGCGCGCTCAGCTTGGTAACCAGAATCCCGGAGGTGTACGCGCCAATCGCCATAAAGGCTGCCTGCCCGAGGCTGAACATGCCGGTCATGCCGGTGAGTACGAACACGCCGGCGACACTGACCACCGAGATCAGAATCTGCGTGAGAATATGCGTATACAGCGTCATCGTTCAGCCCTCCCTAAGCCTTTTCCTGAATGTTGGAGCCGGCGATGCCGCGGGGGCGCACCAGCAGGAACACCAGCATGATCAGGAAGGTGAACACGGGCGCGTACCCCGAGCCGATGGTAGAGATCAGCGTCGTTTCCACGATGCCCAGCAGCATCGCGCCGATGACCGCCCCGGGGAGGCTCCCCAGCCCGCCGATCACCGAGGCGATGAAGCCTTTGACCACCAGCGAGCCCAGCGTCGGGTACAGCGTGTAGTTGATTCCCAGAAATACCCCGGCCAGGCCCGCGAGCGCGCCGGAGATGATAAAGGCGAACTGAATGGAGCGTGTCACGTCGATGCCCATGAGGCTGGCCGTATCGCGGTCGAAGCTTACGCTGCGCAGCGCGCGGCCGAGCCTCGTTTTCTGGATGACCAGCGCCAGCACAACCAGCACGAACGCGCTGATGCAGAAGATGATGATATCCGACTGGGAGATCACCAGCCCCGCCAGTTTCAGCGGCTTGCCGAAAAAGCGCGGATAGTTGTAGAAGTTGGCCCCCACCTGCAGCACGACGATGCCTTCAAAAAGCGTGCCCAGCGTGATGGAGGAAACGAAGAAATAGATCGGGGACGTGTTGCGGATGAGGATGCGGCGGAACGCCACGAACTCGCCCGCCAGCGCGACCAGGCTTCCGGTCGCCGCCGCCGCCAGAATCGTCGGCACAAGGCCCCATCCGTTCGCCGCGGCGACAAAATACCCGGTGAAAGCGCTGAACGTCATCAGGGCGCCGTGGGAGAAGTTGGAAAACTTCAGCACGTTGAATATCAGCGAAAAACCGGTTGAAATCAGCGCATATACGGAGCCCAGCGCAATGCCGTTGATTACATACTGCAAGATCTGCATGGACGATCCTCCTGTGCCTCCCGATACGTCGGCCATCTGTGGGAGATCCGAAATTCCTGTCAAAAGCCCTCCCCCGCCGCGAAGGATGAGGGAGGGCGGATGGGATCGGGATTCGACCGCCCGGGGTCCGCCTGCCGCAAAGCCGCGCCCCCGGGGCGGTTGATCCGGCCGGGTATGCCTTGCGCCGCTTATTCGGCGGAGTAACGTTCCAGCATCACCGGCGTGGTGCCCTGATAGGTGAACATGACCATCTCCAGGCCCTTGGGCATATGCGTGGCGGGATCGATGGTGATGTTGCCGGTAAGGCCGGCGTAGTTGGTCACCTGCTCGGCGGCGTTGCGCACGCCCACGGGGTTGGTGCCCACGGTCTCAAAAATGCCCTTGAGGATGTTGGCCACGTCGTAGCCCAGGAAGAACTTGTTGGTGGCGTCGATGCCGGTCTTTTCCTTGACGGCGGCAAGCATGGCCTGCACGTTGGCTTCGGTGCCGTCGATGTTGTTGATGAAGTAGATGCCGTCGCAGTCCTCGCCAAACAGGGTGTTAAACGGCGGGCAGGCGTCCAGGCCGCAGATGAGGGAGCCTTCGTAGCCCAGGGCGCGAATCTGCTGGGCGATGAGGATCAGTTCCTGGGTGTAGTTGGGCACGAACACGGCGTCCACGTCCGCGCTCACGATGGGCTGCAGCAGGGTTTTGAAGTCCTTGTCGTTGGAGGTGTAGGTAACCACTTTGGCCACTTCGCCGCCGTTAGCGGTCACGGTGTCGATGAAGGGGGCCTGCAGGGACACGGAGTAGGCGTTGCCTTCGTTGTAGATCACGCCGAACTTCGAGAAGCCGTTCTTGAGCGCGTACTTGGCCATGATGGTGGCCTGCTGCGCCGCGCTGGGCTGGAAGTCGAACATGTTTTTGTAGGGGGTTCCGTCGGGCTTGATCTGGCACTTGGAATCGATGGCGAAGCCCAGGATCTGCACATCGTTGTTCTCGGACTCGGGCGCGATGGCCAGCGCGATGTTGGCGATCGGCGGGCCTACGATGGCGCTCACGTTGTCGCTGGTAACGGCGCGGGTGTAAGCGTTGATGGCTTCGGTCACGTCGGCTTTGGTGTCGTAGACGATCAGGTTGATCATCTTGCCGTTCACGCCGCCGGCGGCGTTGATTTCATCCACCGCCCACTGCACGCCGGCGGTTGCCATGTTGCCCAGGCTGGAAGTGGGGCCGCTGATATCCTGCAGGCAGCCCACGTTGATGGTTTCGCCTTCCGCCAGCGCCGCCGTGACACTCGTCAGCATGGCCAGCATGAGAATCAGGGACAGTACCTTTTTCATGGATTATTCCCTCCATTTGTTTTTATGTCGTGCGGGTTTGCGTCCCGCATAACAATTCGGATTTGCAATCGATTGCAAGTTTCGGCAGCCAAGCATCGGTTCGTTTCGCCGTTTCGCCCTGTCTGCGGCCGATAACCAACCATATTCCCAATGCTTTCTGCGCATAATATAGCATACTGTCGGAATTCCGTCAAGGGCGGCGCGAAAAAAAGCAGAAAATTGATATCGTTTGCATATCCGCGCCACAAGGCTTTGCGGGCATGGGCGTTGCGCTTCTTCAGGGCATTTTCCCTCCCTGACGGGCGCATGTACCATACGGCAAACCAACCCCACAGGAAGTCCGACCGGAACCGGATGCATCGCCGGCGACGGCCCCCGCAGGTCGCCGGGGTGCCGTGGACCGGCAGCGCGGCGTTCCGGCTTCAAGGGCTGCCGGAGCGCGCTGCGTGCCGCGGCGTAACCCACGGATCATGCCCACCGCCGGAGCAGCGGGTCGGGCAACCCGCTCCGGCCGCGCCTGAAACGCAAGCGGCATCAGGCGTTTCGGTACGGTCCGCTTTCAACGCTTATCGGGTGGGGTTTCCCCAGGGCGGCCAACCTGCCGGTCGCGCAGGCGCGTCGCCGTGGCATGCGTATCGATTGCAGACCGGAATTTGCAGCCGTGGCCTCCGCGCGTCCCCCACCGACGGCACGTTTCGCACGGGTCTTGCCGGAATGCCGATCGAACAGAACCTGTTCGCACTTCCTGAACACTGGGTTTTCGCGGCATCGGGTCCGGCGCGTACCGTACGTGCCGCGGCGCTCCGGTTGCAAGCGCGGCAGCAGCGGCGACTGATTCGGCCCATCCTTGGCGCGGCCGCGCCGCTTATCGCTTCGGTTGCAAGCGAGGCGGCAGCGGCGTGATTCGGCCCGTCCTCTTCGCGGGGCGCTTCGGGTGCAAACCGCCTTTCGTCCAGCCTCGTTCCGCCTGGTCCGGTTCCTCGGCCTTTGCGTCCCGTGCGGAAGGTTTGCCTTTGGGAACGGTTCCGCGGGTCGGTCAGGGCTGTTCCGGTTTCAGGCCCATCCACCGCGCCAGCTGATCGAACGCCTCGGTGACATCCTCAAAGCAGAAAACCTGATGGCAGCCCAGCGCCGTTTTCACGTACCGGTCGAAATCGTCAAACCGCACATACAGCTGCGTCCGGCAGCATTCCTCGCGCGGGCCGTTTTCCCCGGTCGCGCCCTGCACCGTGTAGGTGCCCCATGCCCCGGAGATGCGGCAGGCCGTCAGGCGCACCCCGTCTGGCATTTCCACCTGCAGGGACGCGCCGATGCCGCTCTCGTGATGGCTGCGCAGGATGAACGGGCAATCCTGACGGCCGTCCAACGCCAGCGGCGCGGTGCAGTGGGAGAAGTTGACCACGCCCTGCGGGTGAAGGCCGGGGTTCGCCATCCAGACCTTGGTATCAGTCAGGCGTTTGAGCATCAGCATGGTCACGGCGCTGTCCAGATCGCCTTCGCAGGCGGCCACCCAATCGGTGCAATCGTTGATGTAGCTCACCCCCACGCAGGAGGTCGTCCCCAGCGAGAGGAGGTTGAAGCACGCAATCGCCATGCCGTCGGCGCGGTGCTCGCGCAGGGTAGCCACCAGCGCGGCGGTCATGCGCGAGGCATTCATCAGGTCCTGTTCCGTCGGTTCCACGCAGGAACCGGCTCCTCGGCGATACTTTTCGTAGTAGGGGCGGCCTTCCGCTTCCGTGGCGGCCAGGTAACGGTTTGCCACCTCGTCCTGGGAAATCTGCTCAATCTCGATGCCCAGCCTGCGGTAATCCTCCAGCGAGCGGCTCACGCTGATCACCCACGGTTCCGGTTCGCCGATCAGCAGGAGTTTCACGCCTTTCAGGCTTTGGCAGGCGGTCAGCGTGCGCAGGTCGCGTTTCAGGGCGCGCAGGTTCAGGGCCAGCAGCGCGCGGGGGTGGCGCTTGCGCAGCACGCTCCAGCTATCCATCAGGGTGGGCGCCGCGTTGTTGGTCAGCATCAGGCGCGCAGCGGTTTCGCCGGCGTTGCCCTGTATGTAGGCGGCATAGAGCACAACGCTGTCAAACTGTGCGGCCGCCAGCAGGATATCCTTCTGTACGGCGCCGCTCATGGGCACAATGACCAGCGTGGCGCCCGTGGTCGCGGGCAGGCTGTCGGCGCCGCGGCCGTCCACAATCAGCGTGGCTGTAGTAGCAAACGATTGCATTTCAGCTTTCAGTTCTTCGGCCGTGTGTTCCAGCTGCCCGCGATCCCGCCAATACCGTGAAGCGGCAAAAAAGGCGACGATAGTTTCCATAATGGTTATCCTCCTTGTCGTTGTAACAGGTGGATCGCAAATCCTCCTATTTCCCTGTCGAGATAGTAGAGTATGGCGCGGCCGGATGCGTCGTTCTTGCGGCTGTCCGGGTCAAACGCGAAACCGGAACGCGTGGCAAAGTACATGCCGCGCTCCAGGCAGTCCGTCTGGATGCCGATGTGGCCGTGGGCTCCGCGGCCGCCCGCCTTCATGGCTTCCACGAGGGTACCCGCATAGTCCGAAGCCGGGCCGGGCGTATACGGCATGCCCAGCAGGGTGGCGAAGGATTGTGCGATTTCCTCGGATTCGCCTGCCCGCGTGCTGTTGATCCCGATATGCGCCAGCGAAAACCCAAGCGTTAGCGCCCATACCCGTTTCAGGTTTTCCGCCTGTTCCCCCGCTTTGCCGGGCAGCGCCGCCAACGGCCAGCGCACCGCCGCCACGCCGGGCAGGGCCAGAAGGCGGCGGGTCCGCTCCGGGTCCGTGCAGCCCTGGACCAGCGTTTGCGCGTCCGCGCAGCCACGCATCGGTATCTCCGCGTCCAGTCGGCCAGAAGCCAGCGTTTCCACGTCCGCGCAATCCCGGATCGGTACTACCGCGACCGGCAAGCCGGAAACCGACGTTTCCGCAGCCGCGCAATCCCGAATCGGCATCGCCTCGACCGAATTGTTGGGCCGCATGGTTTCCGGCGTTCCGGCGTCGCAGACGACCGGCTGGCCGTCCCTGCCGCGCGAATGCCCATCCGCCGGGGGAGCGGGCGCGTGCGCGGGATTGGCGCTGTCCGCGGGGAACAGCATCCGGCCAACCGGAGGCGTTTCCCCCGGCCCAGGGAGGATCGTCGCCCAACGCGCGCCGGTCCGCAACGCTTGCCGGGCCTCCGCCCAGTCCCGTACCCTCACGCCGATCTCGATCCCGGCGCGCTCCAGCGGGATCGCTCCCGGGTCTGGGTACCTCCACGCGGTCATGTCCGCTTCCGCGCAGGGAAAACCCTGCGACGCCAGCGCCTCCAGCGCGTTGGCCAGCGTTTCGGCCCGCTCGGCGCGGACGCACGGCAAAACCCCGCACAGCTTCATCTTCGTCAGAATTGTGTTCACTTCACCCCTCCTGATCCCCTGTCGATATCGTTGTTTCGCGGCCGCGTCCCTGCCGGCCGGTCCGCTGGAAGGCCCTGAACGGCCTGCCCAAACCCCCGGGCCATCGCCCGCTCCTCCGGGTTTTGGACGCCTTCATCCGCTCGGCCGCGTTTTCGGGTCGGCGATCCGCCGCCCGTTCGTACGATTATTCTAATTGAAAACGATTGCAAAAGCAAGCGCGAAGCACCGCGTTTTTTCACCGGGGGGTTACTTCAGCGTGCCTTCGCTCTCCTGCGCCCAATGATCCACCACCAGTTTCGGGGCGTACACAAACATCATGTGCAGGTCCGTATCGCCCGTGTTGCGCAGGCTGTGGGGTTTGCCGCTCTCGATGTAGACCATGTCCCCCGGCCCCATGGGCTGAGTTTCGCCGTCCACGGTCATCAGGCCGCGCCCCTGCAGCACCGTATAGCTCTCCACCGTGGTATGCTCGTGTTCGGGAACGCTGCCACCCGGGTAGATGACCACATAACCCTGACAGAAATAATCGCCGTTGATCGCGCCGTTCTCACCCAGCATGACCCTCGTTTTCCGCCCCGCGGGGAACTCCATGCCCGGAATGTCGAAAATATGGACCTTGTTCATGCTCTGCCTCCTCTGTCGATTTGGAAACCGCGGGCCTTTCGCGCCCGATGGCAGCGCCTGTCCGCGACGATCACGGCTGCGCTCTGCCGACGATGGCGTTCGTCCCTTGGCCTGGCTCGCCATCTGCGATCGTCGGAGTTCGCCAGCGGCTATTCCGTATGCCCTCCCGGCCGGCAAACCTCCTTGCCGATGGCTTGCGCCTTCTCCCCCGCCGTTTTGTCTGCCGGGATTATAGCACAGGGGGACGCAATCGGCAAAGCCCCTGTGCCGGAACCCAGCCGCGAAACGATCGGACACGCGGGCGGGGGCCATTTCCAGCGTTGCGTATCCTGCGCAAAGCCCTGCGCCGCAGGCATCAGCCGATGCGGGATTCCGGCCTTCGGCACGGCTCCATCGTATGGTACGGTTTCGTCCGCGCGGTTTCCAGGGCGAGAGGCCGCGCTCCGCATGCATTCCCGTACGGCAATGTCGATTCGGCGTCCCGCAGGCAGTCCTCCTTCGGAAAGGCGACGGCCAACGCGATCCCCCCATCCCGTCGGCCATGCGATAGCGCGCGCGTCATGTCTGCCCTCGGCCTTCAACCCGCAGGCCATGATGCTTCCCGCGCAGGGTTGGCCTCTGCCGAGGCGAAAAACCCATCTCCAACCATGAACGCCTCCCGCTCACGGCGTTCTTCTCCTGCGACTTCGTCAAGAGAGCTCTGCCTGTTCCCGTTTCGCCTCCGCTTGCACGCCTCGTCACAGAAAAAACCTCGCGAGCTTTCATGCCTTCTTGAATCATGCGTAGGCATCACGATACGGGCATTGTAACGCGCCTGTCTATCCGTTTGGCATTCACGCAAAACGCTCCGCCTCCCGGTACGCAAAACGCCCTTCTTCGTTCCCGAAGAAGGGCGTTCAGGTGCCGACCCGGCAAGGGCAGCCAATTTGGAGGTGCCACCCGGATTTGAACCGGGGAATAAAGGTTTTGCAGACCTTCGCCTTACCGCTTGGCTATGGCACCGAGTGTGGAGCGGTAGACGAGATTCGGACTCGCGACATCCACCTTGGCAAGGTGGCACTCTACCACTGAGCTACTACCGCACACTATGGTGCCTTGGGGCGGAATTGAACCACCGACACGTAGATTTTCAGTCTACTGCTCTACCGACTGAGCTACCAAGGCAAATGGCGACCAAGAAGGGGCTCGAACCCTCGACCTCCAGCGTGACAGGCTGGCATTCTAACCAACTGAACTACTTGGCCGTATGAAATTGGTGGGAACAACAGGGCTCGAACCTGTGACCCTCTGCTTGTAAGGCAGATGCTCTCCCAACTGAGCTATGCTCCCTTGGTTCTGCGAGCGCCGATGCTCCTCTGCCGCTAGGCTGCTTGAGCGGCGACGTGATATATCATAACCTCCCTAAGCTCTTTTGTCAATAACCTATTTCGCGTTTCACAAAATAATCTCGCGTGGCCAAGCGCCCGGCAGGGCCCGCGCCACGGCTGTGGAGAGGGCCTATTCCGCCCCTCTGTCGTCGCGGAAGTACGCGCGCACGCTGTCCAGAATCCGCTCGGCCAGCTCGCGCTTGGACATCAGCGGGTATGTCGTTTCGCCGCTGCGGGTGATGACCGTGGCGATGTTGGTGTCGGTCGCAAAGCCCGCCCCTTCCAGCGTCACATCGTTGGCAACGATCATATCCAGCCCCTTGCGCTCCAGTTTCTCCCGCGCGTTGGCAAGCGTATCCTGCGTTTCGGCAGCGAACCCCACCAACACCTGGCCCGCGGCTCTTTGCGCCGCCACGGCGCGGGCCACGTCCGGGTTTTCCACCAGCGTGAGCGTCCGCTTTTGGCCGGCCTTTTTCAACTTCTGTTCGCTTGGGGTTTCGATCCGGTAATCAGCGGGCGCGGCGGCCTGAATGATGATATCCTGCCCCGGGCAACGTTCCAGCATCACGCGGTAGAGATCCATTGTCGTTTCCACCGGCACGACGTCGACGCCCTGCGGCGCGGCAAGCGCCACGGGCCCGGATATGAGCGTGACCTCCGCGCCCCGGTCGCGCGCGGCCTCGGCGATGGCGTAGCCCATTTTGCCGGAAGAATCGTTGCTCAGGTAACGCACCGGATCGATGCGTTCCCGCGTTGGCCCGGCCGTCACCAGCACGCGCAGGCCCGCCAGATCGCGCTTTGCGCAGAGCAGCCGCTCCACCTCCGCCACGATCTCCTCGGGCTCGCTCATGCGCCCCTCGCCCACGTCTCCGCAGGCCAGCGACCCGCTGCCCGGCCCGATGACGCGCGCGCCGCGCGCCAGCAGGGTGCGCAGGTTCTCCTGCGTCGCGGGGGCGGTCCACATCCCGGTATTCATGGCGGGGGCCAGCAGCACGGGGGCTTTTGTCGCCAGCAGCGTCGTGGTGAGCATATCGTCCGCGATGCCGTGCGCCATCTTGGCCATCAGGTTGGCGGTCGCGGGCGCGATCACGAACAGATCGGCCTTGTGCGCCAGCGCCACATGCCCGACTTCCCAGCTGCGCTCCCGCACGAACGTATCCACCGTGACGGGGTTGGCGCTCACGGTTTCCAGCGTAAGGGGCGTGATAAACTGCGTGGCGTTGCGGGTCATGATCACGTCCACGGTCGCGCCCAGCTTCCTGAGCCGGGACACGACCTCGACGGCCTTGTACGCCGCGATGCCGCCCGTAACGCCCACGACGATGTTGGCTTTCACTTACTCCTCCATATCGGGGTTGCGGGAATAGGTCAGCAGCCCGCGGTTGATTTCGTCCACCGCCACCTTCAGCGGTTTCATGTCCTTGGCGTCGATCAGGGGCTGGGCGCCGGCCAGCAGTTGACGGGCGCGTTTGCTCGCCTCCACCACCAGCGTGTAGCGGCAGTCCACCTTCTCGCTCAGTTCCACAATCGTCGGGTTCACAATGGCCATAAACGTTCCTCCTCAGTCTTCCATAATGGTGGGGATAAACCGGGTCGTGCGCTGTTTTTCGGCGTTGACGATGCTCTGGAGCTGCGAGAAGGCGAGGTCCAGATCGTCGTTGATCACAGCGTACTGGTATCTGGCGATGTTGAGCACCTCCAGGCGCGCGTTGCGCAGGCGGCGCTCGATCTCAACCGGGTCGTCGGTGTTGCGGGTGTGCAGCCGGACGCGCAGGGCGCTGAAACTGGGCGGCAGGATGAAAACGCTCACGTAATCCTTCAACCGGCACATCAGGCTGAGCGCCCCCTGCGGGTCGATGTCCAAAAGCACGTTCTTGCCGCTTTTCAGCAGCGTATCCACCTGCTTTTTAGGCGTGCCGTACCGGTGCCCGTGAACGGTGGCGTGCTCCAGAAAGGCATCCTCCACAAGCATCCGGTCGTACTCCGCATCGTCGATAAAGTGGTAATGCACGCCGTCTATCTCGCCGGGGCGCGCCGCGCGCGTCGTCACGCTGCAGGAAAAGGCGAAACTCGGATCGCTGTCCATCAGTTTTCGCACCAGCGTACCCTTGCCCGTCCCTGACGGCCCGGAAATAATCAGCAGCATCCCCAGTTGCTTTATGACAACGCCCATGCTAACTCTCCTTCTCTTCCATCGCTGAGGCGGCGTCGCGCCCGCCCGTGCGGCTGGCGACGGTTTCCGGCTGGATCGCGGAGAGAACCACATGGCCGCTGTCGGTGATGATCACGGCCCGCGTGCGCCGCCCCTGGGTCGCATCCACGATGTGCCGGCCGTCCCGCGCTTCCTGCACCAGTCGCTTGACCGGCGCGCTGTCGGGACTGACGACCGCCACGATGCGCTCGGCCGCAAGCATATTGCCAAACCCGATGTTGATCAGCTTCATGCCCGGCCTCCCCTCATACGACATTCTGCGCCTGCTCGCGCAGTTTTTCCAGCAGACACTTGATTTCCACGACCCGCTGCGCGATGGTCGCGTCGGACGCCTTGGAACCGATGGTGTTGACCTCGCGGTTCATCTCCTGCAGGAGAAAATCCATCCTGCGCCCCACCTCGCCCGGTTCGCGCAGGCACTCGCGGAACTGCGCGAAATGACTATTCAGCCGGGAAAGCTCCTCGTCGATGGCGCATCGGTCGGCCGCGATGGCGATCTCCTGCGCAATACGCTGCGGGTCCGCCGCCTGCAGGTTCCACTCGGCCAGCCGGGCGGTCAGCCGTTCCCGGTACAGTTCGGGCACAGCGGGCGCGCGCTGCGCGACGACGGCCGTCCGTTCCTCCACCAGCGCCAGATTCTGGGCCAGATCCGCCGCCAGCGCCGCGCCCTCGCGCTCGCGCATGGCCTGCAACTGCCCAAAGGCCTCGTCGTAGGCGGCCAGCGCAAGCGCCGTAACGGCCTGGGCGTCCTCGTCCGCCTGCGTCACGCTCAGGGCCCCGCTCAGCTGGAGCAGTTCCCCAAGCGTCGGCGGCTCGCAGTGCAATTCCCCGGCGATCATGCGCGTTTCCCCGGCGCTCTGCAACAGCCGTTGGCGGTCGATCACGACGGCGTTGGCATCCGGCCGGTTGTTCTGGTAGGTGACGGACACATCAATGTGCCCCCGTTGCAGCGGGCCGCCGGTCAGGCGGGCGCGCAGCGGCTCCTCCAGAAACGCAAGCGTCTTGGGAAGCCGGAAGCTCACATCCAGAAAACGGTGATTCACCGCCTTGAGTTCGATGAGCAGGTCGCGGCCCCCGTCGCTTGCGCGGCTCCGTCCGTAACCCGTCATGCTCAGCATGCCCATCCCTCCCTGTGCGCCCCCGGTCATCGGTGGGGTTAAATTTAATTATACCACATGGGGACACAAAAGCAAAGACCATCCCACCGCCCGGCGCCCGGACGCGGTGTAGGACTACAATACAAATTGGACATCGAAGAAAAGGAATGAAGGATAAGACAAGAAGCGGTATAGTTGAGTTGCAACACACCAACAAACCGAAAGGAGCCTTACCCTTCATGAACAGCATAACACAGGACATGAGGTAT
>JAAYUF010000116.1 GCA_012517815.1 Clostridiales bacterium | reverse complement strand
GCGATAACGCCCAGAAGCAGCGTGGTCGCGAAGCCCTGCACCGAGCCGGTGCCGTAGAACAGCAGCACCACCGCCGCGATGATGGTGGTCACGTTGGCGTCCAGCACCGCGCTCATGGCGTTTTTAAAGCCGATGCGCACGGAGTGGATCATCGGGCGGCCGGCGCGCGCTTCTTCCTTCACGCGTTCGAAGATGACCACGTTGGCGTCCACGGCCATGCCGATGCCCAGGATGATACCGGCGATGCCGGGCAGCGTGAGCTGGATGCCGGGCACCACGGCGATGAACAGGAACACCAGCACGACGTACACGCACAGCGCCCAGGAGGCGAGCACGCCCGCCAGACGGTAGCGCAGCATCATGATGAGCATCACCAGCAGGATGCCGATGATGGCGGCGTTGACCGAGGTGGTCAGGGCGTTGTCGCCCAGCGTCGCGGAGATGGTGTCCAGTTTATCCTGGCGCAGGTCCAGGGGCAGGGCGCCGCTTTGCAGCTGCAGGGCGTAGGTATCGGCCTCGTCCTCGGTGAAGGAGCCGGTCACCAGAATGCGGCCGCCGTAGATGGCCTCGTTCACGGTGGGGCTCATCAGCTCTTTGCCGTCCAGCTGGATGGTGATCTCCTTGCCGATGTTCTTGGCCGTCATATCGCCAAAGAGCTGCGCGCCCTTGTCGGTCAGCTCAAAGCTGATGGCGGGCTTGCTGTTCTCATCGACGGTGCGGGTCGCGGTCTTGAGCTCGCTGCCCTCCAGAAACACGTTGCCGTCGGGGTCCAGGAACTCCAGCTTGGCCGGGGAACCGATCAGGTCCAGCACCACGGAGGGGTCGGTCACGTCCGGGATCTCCACGCGGATGCCGGTGGCGCCCAGCTTGCTGACGGTGGTTTCGGTGTAGCCCTTCTCGTTGAGGCGCTTGGCGATGATGTCCATGGTGTTTTGCAGGAGCGTGTCGAAGTCGACGTCCGTGCTGCCCTGCAGCTCGTCGTTGAGGGTCGCTTCGTATTCCACGAACACGCCGCCCTGCAGGTCCAGGCCCAGCGCGATGGGCTTGGGCCAGGTATCCTTGGTTACGTGCGCCTTGGGCACCCAGGGCAGGAGCTTGTAAAGCCCCCGGTTGTCCAGCCATAGGCCGTTGAGGCCGATGTAGCCCACGAAGATGGTGATAACCAGCGCGATCGCCAGCGCCACGATGGAGGTCGTGCGCTTGCTCAGCTTGGCGCGCCGATGGTTGTTGACTTTCATGTTGGTCGACCGTCCTTCCGTTTGTGATGGAAAATGGTGCGCCCGCCAGCGGGCGAAGAAACGCAAACAAGCCTCGCCGCGTTCATCGCGGGCGGCTTATCTTCCCTTCGTATGCGGTTCAGCCGCAGGCCAGATCCTGCCGAAACAGCGGATAATAACTGCGCGCGTAGCGCCGCCTGCGAAGCACACGGCCGTTGGCGTCAATCCCGCGCACCAGCAGCGGCAGCGCGGGCGCCAGCAGCGCCCAGAAGGCCGCAAAGCAGAAAGACTCGTTTTGTTCCCGGACGGCGGGGGCGGTTTCGGCCGCGGGCAGCACGGCGGGCAAGAGCAGGGCGTCCACCACGGGGCGGGTATCCTGCGCCGGCTGGGCGGCATCTCCCGGGGTCTCCACCAGCAGGGAAAGGAGCAACAAAAGCCCAAATGCGCAAAGCGCCACAGGCCAACGGCGCGGCCTACGCATGGGCACCCCTCCCTTCCCAACGGCGGCTCTTCCGGCCGGCCGCTTCCGCCCGCGGGCGGCGGCTTCCGGAGGCATGGCTGAACGGGCGCAAGACAGCGCGCGAAACTGTCGCTATTATAGCGTGCCGGCCAGCATACGTCAAGCGAAGAAAAGCAGGGGAACCGCCCCTGCGTGCGGGCAGGGGGTTGGGCACCCTGCACCCCCTTTTGCCCTTGCGGGGGGCTTTTCCTTTTTTTGCGCCTGCGTGGCGCTGGGCAGGGGGATGCGCCTTTGGGCGCACCAAAGGGCTTTCCGCTCGCCCTTTGGAAACCTTCGGTGCCCTTTGCAGCTGGGATGCTGGTAGTTAGCGCCTTTGCGGCGCGGGGCGGGGGGGATGCGCCTGCGGGCGCACCAAAGGGCTTTCCGGTCGCCCTTTGGAAACCTTCGGAATCGCCTTCTTAGCGGCGGGGGGCGCGCGAGGGGTCGCCCTTGACGTACAGGATAGTCGCCCGGCGACACCGCACCGGTTGGCGGGAGGGGTGGCTAATGGCTGGTGCGGTATCGCCGATCGACAAGCCTGTACGCCTTCGAGCGACCCCTCGCGCGCTCCCGCCTTGCTGTATTCAGGCGATAGGCGAAAATCGCCGGCAGGGGT
>JAAYUF010000115.1 GCA_012517815.1 Clostridiales bacterium | reverse complement strand
TGAAGCGATTTCCATGAAACTCGCTTTTTTTTTGGCCCCGCGTATGGTATGATAGGGCCGATTGGCAAATAACCGACCGGCGTCCGAAGCGGACGGCACGGTTCACCGCAGGCGCGCGCCGGTTCCCGCGCCGTCGGCACAGCATCATCAGCGGGCAGGCTTCCATGCGGGCGGCATGTGTTTTCATACGCGCCGGTTCATCGGGCGATGCGCCCGTATCCCCCGTGGAGGAGGCGCCGCGCGGGGGACCCCGCCTTCTGCGGCGCACGCGACAAACCCCTGCCTCCATGCGCCCGCGCGGCCCGGGCAGGCTCCTTTGCCGCCGGCGACAGGCTTGTGGGATCAAACCGGCGCGGCTTGGGCGGGCACGCGACCGGGGACCTATCGATGTACTCCGTGTTCAGGCGCGTAAGCGGGCGTGGCTTGGGCGGGCATACGACCGGGGACCGCGGCGCGGCGTCCTGTTCGTCCTCAAGCCCGCCCCGTGGCGCACCGCCGCGCGCGCAGGCAGACGCCCGCGGGATGGCCTGCGGGGTTCGGGTCGCCTGCCGCGTGCCTCCGCAAGGGCAAATTTCCTCCCTCCCTGTTTTGGCGTCGGGTATTTGTGCCGTCTGCCGCGCACCGGCACAAGGGCGAAAAGATACCGTTCATTCCCCAGTAAATAGAAACGCCAAGGAGGTAATCCCCATGGAACCAAGATTCTGCGGCAAATGCGGCAAACCCCTGTCCGAATGCACCTGCGCGGGCCGGGCCGGCTCGTTCGGCGGCCACGCGGCCCCCAGGCCGGCCACGCCCATGCACTCCGGCCGGCACTATGTGCAAAGGTTTGAGAATATCGCCCTGTGCGAGGGCGAGAGCGCGATCCGCCAATACCGGATCGGCGTGATGAAGTGGTTTGGCAGCGGCACCGCGGACGTGCTGGTTACCAACCGCCGCGTGATCATGCACTCCCAGTCCAATTACCTGCTGATGATGGCCAGCACCCTGCAGGAAGTGGCCATCGACTCGATCACGGGCATCAGTTCCTATTTCGGCAAAGGGTTCAAGAAGCTGTTTCTGGTGCTGGGGATCATCCTGACGCTGCTGAGCTTTACGCTGTTCAGCTCGTTCTCCGCGCTGAGCCGCTGGAACGGCAGCATCGGCCCGATCAGCATCGTGCCCTGGCTGGTGCTGCTGGTGGGCGTGGCGCTGCTGCTGATGTCCCGGCGGCCCAGTTACCTGTTCAGCATCAACGCCGCGGCGAGCGCGGAGGCCATCAACACCAGCGCGAACATGACGGGCGTGCGCCTGAGCGGCCACGGCACCGGTATCCTGTTCACCTTCAAGCCTACCGAAGAGTCCGTCACCATGATGCACGAGCTGGGCGCCTGCGTGATGGACATCAAATCCAAGGGCGATTACGCCGCCGAGGTCTGGAAGAACGTCTGACCCCGGCCTCTCCCCCGCGCGGGCTGTCCGCGGCGGGGGCGGCCCACGGGCGAGCAGCCCGGCGCGGTCCCGTGCCGGGGCGGCGGCTTCCCGGAGGCGAGGCCCCCGGCCGATCCCTCTTTGCGGGGACCGGCCGCCGCCGGCGATCCGCCGACGCAAACGGCCGCGCGGATCAGGGCATCCTCCGGTCCCACCGGCGGCTCGCCGGCGATCCGACGCCACACCGATGCCACCCGGCAGCCCCGCGCCGAAGGCCCGCCGAGATCCCGCGATACCCCGCGACCCCGTGTCGCCGGCCCGCAGCAGGCCGGGAAAGGAGCCCCATGAGCTGGATCGATCCCGAAACCGGATCCCTGGGATTGCCGGCCGGGCAAACCATCGGCCCGGCGGATTCGCCCGCCAACGCGGCGGAGGCCTGCGCGCGCGCCGGGCTTGCGATGGCCGCGCCCGCGTTTGCCGGCGCGCCGGCGGTGGTGCCGGGCGTGCCCTGCGGGACGGGCGCTGTCCATCTGGAACTGCGCTTTGCCCGACGCCTGCGCGCCGCGCATCTCTACATCGAGCGCGATGGGGAGACCCCCGGCCCCGCCCTGACCCGCGCGCAGCAGCAGGATTTCTACACCCGGATGCTGGACGGCGCTTTTCTGGCGGCGGCGGACGCTTCCGGGCAGGGGTTCGCCTTTCCGTGGGGGCGTGTCGCCTTCTGGCTGGATGACCGTGCGGGCGTCTACTGGCTGACGATCCATTACGGGGGGCAGAATCACGATGCAAGCAATGCTTAGGGCTTATGCTGAGCTTTGGAACCGACACCGCGGGCTATGGCTCGCAGACTGCGGCACTCCGCCGGAAGCCGACCTGCGGGACGGCATGGATCCCGACCTTCTGCTGCCCGGCTGCCCGCGGCGCTGGCGCACCTGGTGGCAAACCGCGCCCTCCGTGGCGGACCCCGCCGCGTTTGACCGCTGGCAGCGGGATCACATCCCCCTGCACCCGGAGGCGCTGGCCTTCTGGCTGGCGGAGCGCCGGCTGGAGGTTCGCCTGACCCTCGCGGGCCGCGCGGTGGAGCTGTTCCCCGTGACCAAGACCCATCCGCCGCTGCGCACGCTGGCGGAGGGTTATTTCGCCTGGGGCCTGCTGCCGGAGCGGCCGTTCGCGGTGACCGTGGGCGTCACCCGGGACGAGGGCGAGGAAGCCGTGCTGGAGGTGGACGCCGCCACCGGCGCGCCCGCGCTTACGTCGCTGGACGGCGGCCGCGTGCTGTGGCGCGGGGAGCGCGGCCTTTCGGACGCGCTGGCCGCCGCGCCGCTGATCGTGGGGTGGCGCTGATGGCCGGCGTGGACGTGGCGGCTTATGCCGGGATGGATTCCGGGCAGCTTTTCTCCCTTTGGAGCGATCTGGTGTGGCGTACCCCGGTGAAAAACCCTGAGGCGACGCGCCTGATCCACTATCTACCCGTCCACCCGGGCGAGCTTACCGTGGGTATGCCCTTCGTCGGGCAGGAATTCGCGGACGGCCACTCGGTCAACACGCAGGGATGGCTGCGGGATCCGAACTACTTCCTGACCGAGCTGTACAAGCGTGACCCTACGTTATTCCAGGGCCGCAACCTGGAGGAAAACCTGAACGCGCACGGCCAGTTCGACGGCCACGGCGGCGTATATGTGGACGAGGTGATCGCGGAGCGCTTCCCGCAGTACAGACCTTTTTTGAATGAAAAAATGGCGCACCACCACATCGGCGAGGACGGGCAGGCGGCGCTGGTGCCCGAAAGCGTCCATTCCAACGGGTACGGCGTGATCCACAACGGGGAAAAGGCGCTGGGCGTCACCGAAAACGCCGAGCAATTTTCCGCCTACCGGCAATCGCTGCGCGAGTCCGGCGAGGACGCGGGCCTGAGCGAGCCGGCGATCCGTTCGCGGTATTACCGGGATAAGGGCCTTGCCCCGGTTTCGGTCTCCAACGAGGAAATCCAGCGCCGCGCGCCGGTGGAGCGAGTCCTCAAACAGCCGCTGAGCGACGAGGAAGCCGCCCACCTGGACGCGTTGCGCGTCGCCAGCAAGATGAACGAGGCGCGCCCCTCCACGGACCACGCCCCTGCCGACGACACAGGCGACGCCGAGTTCCTCCGCCAGGTCGGTTTATCGCAAAACCGGATGTTCGACTCCACGGAGACGCCCGCCCACGGGCGTGCCCGGACGGACGCGGCCGCGCCTACGCCCGCCCCGCGCGCCTACCTGGCGGACACCGACCTGACGGTCGCGCGCCTGCCTTACGGCACGCAGCTGGTACAGCTTGGCCACACGGACGGCAAAGAGCCCGGCGACTATTTCGTGACCATGGGCGAATATCAGCGCATGACGGGCAGCGGCCGCTCCGTGAACGCGGGCGCGCTTTCGGATCAGCTGCAGATCGCCCCATACGGCGAAGGGCTGTGGAGCGGCGCGAACTTCTACACCGTCACCGCGCCGGAGGGGCTGCGCGTCGCGATCGGACAATGCCGCAACAACCCGGGCTACGGCGAGGGCGGCGGCCAGCAGGTGATTTTGCCGGACGCCCGTCAGGCGCTGGCGGAAGGCGGCCTGTCCGAGGGCGCGGAGTTCCGGGGCCGCACGAATACGTCCGATCCCCGCAGTTTCAGCAACACGCGGGTACCCGCCGCCGAGGTGGAAGACGGGCGCAGGGTACAGGACGCGGCGGTGATTCAGGCGCAGCAGGTGACCAGCCTGCGCGCGCTGGACCAGGAGAACGCCGCGGCGGCCCCCGGCACGGCGGACGAATCCGCCCGGCTGGAAGCGACCCTTCAGGCGCAGGCCGGGGAACAGAAGCTGGAGGACACCGGCCTGTCCGACGCGGTGCGGCAGTGCCCGATGGGCGAATATCGCCGTTACCTCGAGGAAAAAACCGACGCACACAGCAGCGGCAAGTCCTTTGCGCCCGACCCCGCGATGGAGGCGGAAATCGACCGTTTCGTTCAGGTGGTGCGGGACCAGACCCACGGCTACGAGGGGGACAGACGAGAGGCTGAAGGAGACGCCCCGGCCGCCGCGCCCGGCGCAGACTCTTCCGGAGAAGGAGCCGCCCTGGAAGCCCCTGCACTGAAAGCATCGCCCGGCGAGGGCGGCCTGTCTGCAACTGGCCCTGCCGGGGAAGGCGTTACAAGCCCTGCTGGAGAAGCCGCGACCGGCCCTGCCGAGGAAGCCGCCACCGGCCCTGCCGGAGAAGCCGCCACCGGTGAAAGCCCCGCGCCCGGAACCGCGCCCGCCGAAGGCGGCCTGTCTGCCACCGGCCCTGCCGGGGAAGCCGCCACCGGCGGAAGCCCCGCGCCCGGGACCGCGCCCGCCGAGGGCGGCCTGTCCGCGACCGGTTCTGCCGGAGAAGCCGCGACCGGCGAAAGCCCCGCACCTGGAACCGCGCCCGCCGAAGGCGGCCTGTCTGCCGCCGGTCCTGCCGGGGAAGCCGCGACCGGCCCTGCCGGAGAAGCCGCGACAGGCGAAAGCCCCGCGCCCGGAACCGCGCCCGCCGAGGGCGGCCTGTCCGCGGCCGGGTCCTCCGGCAGCGCGGAAGGAACCGGATACCTTCGCCCCGCGACGGCCGGCGATCTGTCCCCGCACTTCCATTGGGCGGCGCCGGAACCGGCGGCTGCCCCGGAAACCGTCGCGGCGGAGCCGGAACCTGCGCACGCGACAGCCGAGCGGGAGGATGCGTCCAGGCGGGATTCCGCGCCGGGCATCGGGGAACCGTCCCTGACCGACGAACCCGGCGAAGCCGCGCCGGGCGGGGGCGAAACCGATCCCGCGGCGCACAATCCCGCGTCCAGCCAAAAGGGCCTGCATGCGCCGACCGGCGAGGACGAATGGGCTTCGCCGCTGTACAGCGCCCGTGACGGGCATACGGCCGCGGAGCCTGCGCAAACCGAAGGCGAGGGCGGCGAAGGCGAGGGCGCGCCGTCTGCGGAAGCGACCGCCCCTGCGGCCGACCGATCCGCCGAAAGGGGTGCTCCCGCCGCTTCCTGCGGCCGTTCCGGGGAAGCGGACAATCCGGCACCCTCCGCCGGCCCTGCCGGCACAACGGATCAACCGGCTCCGGCCGCCGGGAAAGCCGGCGCGATGGACGATCTGGCCCCGGACGCGGCCGCGCCCGGGGAGGCGGAACCGGGCGCGATGGATGCCTTCGCCCCGCAGGACAGGGCGCAAGCCGACGCCCCGGGCGCGATGGACACCCTCGCCCCCTCGGCGGACGATGCCCCGGCCCACACCGGCGGCGGGATGGACAGCCTTGCCCCGGAGGCCCACGCGGACAGCGCGGAAACGCCCGGCGCGATGGATACCCTAAAGCCGGACGCGCCGTCGGAAGCCCCGCCCGCGCAGGGCGCGATGGATGCCCTCGCGCCGGAGGGCCGCTCGGAAGCCCCCGCGCCCGGGGCGTCCGTCGCCAGAGCACCATCCTACGACGCCGGCCCGGCCATGGGCTGAACAGGAAAGGCGGGTACCATGGAAAAGCGAACCGTTTTTGAGGGCAACCAGATACAGGACCAGATCACCTACCGGGAGGAAAACCCCCGCTTTGCGCTCATGGGGCAAAACGCCGCCGGGCAGCGGCTCGCGTGGGCCATCAGCGAGGAGATGCTCAGCCGGCACATGCTGCTCATCGGGGGCATCGGCACGGGCAAATCCAACGTGTTCTACCACCTGATCCGCAACATCCGGGAAACCGTCGGCCCCAAGGATGTGATGTTCATTTTCGATACCAAGGGCGACTATTACAAGAAGTTTTACCGCCCGGGGGACATCGTCCTGAGCAACGACAGCCGCGCCTGCGGCCCCGCCGGCAAGGATTACTGGAACCTGTTTAACGAGGTGATGATCGACGACCGCCTGGAGGAAAACATCATGGAGGCGTGCAAGACCCTCTTCGCCGAGAAGACGGAGCGCACCAACCAGCCGTTTTTCCCAAACGCCGCCAAGGACCTGCTCTACGCGCTCATCCTGCACATCTGCCGCAGCCCCAGGGGGCGCGACAAGCGGGACAACGGCTCACTGCGCGCCGCGCTGAACGATTTCAGCCCTCGCGTAATGTGCGATATCTTGAAGGCCTACCCCGATCTCAAGGCGATGGTTTCCTACATCGAGGATCCCTCCTCGCCCCAGACGCTCGGCGTGGCCAGCGAGCTGCAGGAAGCCGTGCGCGAGGTGCTCGTGGGCAATTTCGCCCGGCGGGGGACGCTCTCCATGCGGGATATCGTCCGCCGCAAGGGCGGGCGCGTGGTGTTTGTGGAGTACGACCTTTCCATCGGCGGCACGCTGTCGCCCGTGTACCGGCTGCTGTTCGATTTTGCCATCAAGCAGGCGCTCTGCCGCCAGGAGGACGAGGGCAACGTCTTTTTCTTGCTGGACGAGTTCCGGCTGCTGCCGCTTTTGCAGCACATCGACGACGGCGTGAACTTCGGCCGAAGTCTGGGGGCCAAGTTCATCGTCGGCGTGCAGAACATCGAGCAGATGGAGCACGCTTACGGGCGCGAGCTGGCGCGCAGCATTCTGGCGGGGTTTGCCACCACCGTGTGCTTCCGCCTGAACGACGGCGGCTCCCGCGCGTTTGTCAAGGAGATGCTCGGGAAAAACGTGACCAAGCTCACGTTTGTTTCCTCCGTGCAAAACCGCGGCGTGGTGGAGCAGCTTCGGGACGCCAATGTCGCCGAGGATTGGGATATCACGTCCCTGGGCCTGGGGGACGCGATCGTCAACTACGCCCAGTATCCGCCGTTTCGCATCCACTTCAACCGGTTTTCCTAGCGCGGCGGCTGTTTCCGGGCCGAGGCAACGGCGCGCGGCGGTTGGCCCCGCGCCGCCTTGGGCAACCGGGTTTCCGCCGCCAAACCCGGCTGCGGGCGGGGAAGCCCGCCGCGCCGCCGCTTCGCCCGACGGCTGGGGCTGAGCGGTCGTGGGAGGCGGCGGGCACTCCCAGCCCGCGCGCCGGGGCGTGCCCCTGCCCCGTACACCCGTACCGCGCCCATCCCCCCGAAAAACCGGCGGGCCGTCCGACACGGCCCGGCCATAAGGAGGCGCTCCATGGACTTACCCGATCAGGTTCAACAGATACTCAGGCGGCTGCGCGGCGATCCCGAACCCTCGGGCCTCCGCTGCCCGGCCTGCGGCCACCCGAACCCGCCCGTCAACCGGTTCTGCGTGATGTGCGCCGCGCCGCTCAGCGCGGACAGCCCCGCGGGCGACGGCATGCCCGCGGGCGGCGGCTTGCCTACGGGGGGCGGTATGCCCGGCCCCGCGGTCATCCCCGCGACGCAGAGCGTCTGCCCGGCCTGCGGGGAGCGCGCGGAGCCCGGCCTGCGCTTTTGCACCCATTGCGGCACCGCCCTGCCCGCAACCGTATCCGCGCCCGCGGCCGCGCCCGGCCGAAGGCCCCCCGTGCCGGCGGAAGCCCCGCCGGCGGCCGGCGGTTCTGCGCGCACCTGTCGCGTGTGCGGCGCGCTCAACACCGACGACTCCCCCTTCTGCTACACCTGCGGCGCGCCCATGGCCGGGCCGGGCCTTACCACCCAGCCGCCCGTCGCCGCGCCGGGCGAAGCCATATCCGGCCAGCAGCATGACGACGGTCGCCGAGCAGGTTCCCGTCACGGTCCCGAACAGTCCCCACTGAGGCACCAGGAGGAGGTTCAGCGCGACGTTCAGAATCAGCCCGGCAAGG
>JAAYUF010000114.1 GCA_012517815.1 Clostridiales bacterium | reverse complement strand
GGCCGCGCGGGCCGCGCCGCGCACCGGCCCGCGCCGGGCTGTGGACGCCGCGGCGGTGCGGACGGTCGGCCGGCTCTCCCGCTGTTTGGTCAGCCTTTCGCCAGCCGTATCACATTCCAGCTCAGGCTGGGCATCCGCACCGTCAGGCGGCCGTTTTCCATCACGCCCGGATCGCCCGCCGCGGGAGCGACCGTATCGGGCGCGGCCTCGGTGTTGACGGCTTTTACGTCGTCATGGTGCAGCACGCTGTGCTCAACCACCCGCAAGGTGCCAAACGCCCGCAGGTCGACCGTCAGGGCGATATCCTCCGCGAGGTCGCGGTTTACGGCGAACAGGGTGACGGAACCGTCGTCGTCCAGGGTGGCGGCCGCGTCCAGCAGGGGCACGCCCTCAAGATCCGCGCAGTCGTACGTCGGGCTTTGGGTAACGGGGCGCAGCGACGTGCCCCGGCCGTAGCGGGATGCCTGCATCAGCGGCCAGTAGATGGTTTGCGCCCAAACCCCGCCGCCGTTGCGGGTCATGATGGGGGCGATCACGTTTACCAGCTGCGCCAGGCAGGCGATCTTCACCCGGTCGGCGTTGCGCAGGAGCGTCAGCAGCATCGAGCCCACCAGCAGCGCGTCCTCAAAGTTGTAGATATCCTCCAAAAGCGGCAGCGCCCGGTTCCACTTGTCCGCCTTGACGATCTCCTGATCCTGCGCGTTGGAGTGGTACCACACGTTCCACTCGTCAAAGGAGAGGCCAAGCTTTTTAGGGCTGCGCTTTTTCGCGCCCACCGCGTCGCAGATGGACGCGACCTCGCGGATGAAAAGCTCCATCTCCACGCTGCGGGCCAGAAACGCGGGGGTGTTATGGTCGCGGTTTCCGTAGTAGCGGTGCAGGCTCACGTAATCGATGTTGTCGTAGCACTCGTCCAGCATCTGGTACTCCCACGCGCCGTAGCCGGGCATTTCCCGCGAGGAGGAGCCGCAGGCCACCACCTCAATGGAGGGGTCGACCAGCTTCATCACCTTGGCGGTTTCGTTGGCCAGCCGGCCGTATTCAAACGCCGTCTTGCCGCAAATCTGCCAGGGGCCGTCCATCTCGTTGCCCAGGCACCACAGCTTGATATTGAAAGGCTCCTTCGCGCCGTTTTGCACGCGCAGGTCGCTAAAGAAGCTCCCGGAGGGATGGTTGGCGTATTCCACCACATTGCGGGCCGCGTCCGCGCCGCGCGTGCCCAGGTTCACCGCGTACATCACGTCGGTATCGGCCTGGCGCGCCCAATCCACGAACTCGTGCAGGCCCACCTCGTTGGTTTCCGTGGTGGCCCAGGCCAGGTCCAGCCGGCGGGGGCGCTCCGCGCGCGGGCCGACGCTGTCCTCCCAGTGGAAGCCCGACACGAAGTTGCCGCCCGGGTAGCGCACCACCGGCACGCTCAGCCTGCGCACCATGGCGATCACATCCCGGCGGAAGCCGTTGCCGTCCGCCGCGGGATGCCCCGGCTCGTAGATGCCGCCGTACACGGCGCGCCCCAGATGCTCGATAAAGGAACCGTAGATGCGCCTGTCGATCCGCCCGATGGCGAAATCCCGATCCAGAATCATGCTGGCCGTCTTCATCGCCGTACTCCCCACCCTTATTGACGCTGTTGCTCGGAATGTGCGCCGTATCCGCGTTTCCGGGTTTCCGCGCCGCCGCGGCGGCGGGTTTGCCCGGTCGCCCGGCGCCGGTTCGCGCCGGGGTTGCCTGGCTCGCGGTTTCGCCCGGTTTGCCCGGCCGTGCCCGATGCTTTTCTGTTATCATACCCGCGAATGCGTCCGTACACAATACCGTTATCTGTAAAATCCTCGGGTTTCGGCCTGTCCGCGCCGCGCCGGTTCGTCCGCCTGCCTCACGCCCGCCTTCCGATCCCCGTCCGAAAGGGCCGGTGTGCTCCCGGCCAGTGCGATCGGTAAAGCCATGCCTGTCCGGCTGGAAGATGTCCCGGCCCCGCCTTCGCCGGACGGCGGCGAAGCGCGCGACGGCGGGGCCGCGCGGCGGCGGCGGCCCAAAAAGCAGGCCGGCGCGCGTCTTCTCCGCGCGCCGGCCTGCTCGGCCCGTTGATAAACCCATACGCACGGTCATCGCCGCTCGCCTCATAGCCCTTTGGGCTGTTCGCTCGCTTGGGCAGAGCGCTTCAACATAGGGCTTTGGGGCTCCGCCCCAAAGCCCGCAAGGGTTTCACCCTTGACCCGGCTCCGCTGCGGCGGGGGTTTGTCGGCGCCCTGAGCCGGTCGTGCTATTTCCCCAGCAGCATCCGGTCGTTGTCCAGCTGCCGGCCCTGCCGGCCGGAGTACATCCGCAGCAGGTCCTCCACCCGCAGCCGGTCGCGTTCCTCCCCGGCTAAGTCCAGTATGATCTTGCCCCGTTCCATCATCAGCGTGCGGTTGCCAAGCGCCAGCGCGCTTTGCATGTTGTGGGTGATCATCAGCGTGGTCAGCCGCCGTTCCCGCACCGTGCGCACGGTAATGTCCAGCACTTTTTCCGCGGTGGCGGGGTCCAGGGCCGCCGTGTGCTCATCCAAAAGCAGCAGCCGGGGCTCGGCAACCGTCGCCATGAGGAGCGTCATCGCCTGCCGCTGGCCGCCGGAGAGCAGGCCAACTTTCATCTTCATACGGTCTTCCAGCCCCATGTGGAACGCCGCCAGCCGGTCGCGCAGGAAGTCGGCGTCCTTTTTTTGCAGCGCGCGGGCCAGCGGGAAGCGCCGCCCGTGGGTGTAGGCCAGCGCGAGGTTTTCCGCGACCGTCATGTCCGGCGCGGTGCCCTTCATGGGGTCCTGAAACAGGATGCCGATCTTGCGGGCGCGCACGTGCTCCGGCTGGTACGTGATGTTTTCGCCATCCAGCCGGATCGCGCCCCGGTCCGGCCAGAAAGCGCCCGTAATGGCGTTAAACAGCGTGCTCTTGCCCGCGCCGTTGGAACCCAGGATGGTTACAAAATCGCCGTCGGGCAGGGTCAGGTCGATGCCGTCCAGCGCGGTATGCTCGTTGACGGTGCCCCGGGCGAAGGTTTTTTCGAGGTCACGGATTTCAAGCAAGCTTTTTTCCCTCCCTGCGGATGCGCCGCCGCAGCAGCCCGGCGCGGATGGTGGGCAGGCTCAGCGCGACGGCCACGATCACCGCCGAAATGAGCTTGAGGAAATACGTGGGGAACAGGTTGGTCGACAGGGCCAGCGATATGATCAGCCGGTACCCCACCGAGCCCGCGATGGCGGAGATCAGCCCGAGGGTCACGCTTCGCCGGCCGAAGATCGCTTCCCCGATGATCACCGACGCCAGCCCCACCACCAGAATCCCGATGCCGCTGGAAATATCGGCATAGCCCTGATACTGCGCCACGATCGCCCCGGACAGCGCGATGCAGCCGTTGGAAACCGCCAGCCCCAGAATTTTCATCGCCGAGGCGTTGATGGAGGAGGAACGCACCATGGCCTCGTTGTTGCCCGTGGCGCGCACGCAAAGCCCCACGTGGGTCCTGAAAAACCACACGAGCGCCAGCAGCGCCAGCGCCGCCAGCACCGCGCCCACCAACAGCCGCACCGAGTCCTTGGGCATGGGCGCCAGCTGCGTAAACAGCCGCTGGAACAGCGTTTCCTTTCCGATCAGGGATACGTTGGAGCTCGCGCCCATCACGGCGAGGTTTACGGTGTACAGCCCGCTCATGGTCAGGATGCCGGCCAGAATCGGGTGGATGCCCACTTTGGTCTGCAAAAGCCCCGTGAGCGCGCCGGCCGCCATGCCGCACAGGAACGCCGCCAGCAGCCCCAGGTAAGGCGCGCCCGCGACCGTGACCGTCGCGGACACGGCCACGCCCAGGGTAAAGCTGCCCTCGGCGGTCAGGTCCGGCGTGTTGAGGATGCGGAAGCTGATGAACACGCCCATCGCGAGCAGGCCGTACATCAGCCCCAGCTGGAGGGAACCCACCAACAGCGTCATGTCCGTTCACTCATTTCATTTGCAGGGTCGGTCGACGCCCTTGCGGCCGGGCCGGGGGCGGCGTGTTTCCGGAAAAAGCCCGCGGGCGCGGAAACCGGGCGGCGCGCGCCCCCCCGCCCCGGCGGGAGGAACGCGCGCCGCCCCGCTCTTTGCGCGGCGGCGCAGGTACAGTTTACTCCAAAACCTTCGCCTTGGAAAGCACATCCTCGCTCACGGTTACGCCGATGGCATCCGCGGTGGTCTTGTTGATCACCATGGTAAAGTCGCTCACCGTCACGGCGGGGATATCGGCGATCGCGGCGCCCTTGAGGTATTGGTCGCTCATGTCCGCCACCATGCGGCCGATGTCGGTATCGCTGATGGAGATGGTCGCAAACGCGCCGGAAGCCACCATCACCGCGGAGGAGCCGTACACGGGAATCTTGTTTTCCCTGGCGATATCGGCCACCACGGTCAGCGCCGTCTGCACCACGCTGTCGTTGGGGATGAACATCGCGTCCACGCGGCCCACCAGCGACTGCGCCGCCTGCTGCACCTCGCCGGAGTTGGTGACCACGGCCTCCACGTAGCTTAGCCCGCTGGCGTCCATGTAAGCCTTTGCGTTGTTGATGGTGGTCACGGAGTTGACCTCGCTGGTGCAGTAGATCAGCCCGTAGGTTTTTTTGCCCGGGGTGAGCTGCTCGCTCAGCTTGAACATTTCCTCCACGGGGATGGCGTTGCTGGCGCCGGTGGCGTTCTTGTCCGGGTGGGCCATCTCGGTGAGGATGCCCGCGCCCACGGGGTTGGAAACGGAGATGAAGAACATCGGGATGCCGCTGTCCATGTTGAGGAAAGCCTGGGAAGGCGGCGTGGCGATGGTCACCGCGTAATCCACGCCCTCCTCGACGATCGCCTGACAGATGGAGGCGAGGTTGGTCATATCCCCCTGGGCGTTGCGGTAGTCGAAGGTCATCCGGTCCTCGGTGTAGCCCAGCTCGCGCATACGCGCGATGTAGCCCTCGCGCATGTCGGTGAAGGCGCCGTTATCCGCCATTTGGATGATGCCCACGGTGTAATGCTTGTCAGATTCGGCGTTGGCGACGACGACGAGGCTCAGGACGAGCGCCAGAACGGAAACCAGAGCGATCAGCTTTTTCATGGGATACCCTTCCTTTCATCTTTCCGGTATGAGATGGTTTCGTCGGTTGCCATCGCGGTACGAAAAAACGCACCTGTCCTGTTTTCAAGGACAGATGCGTATCTCATCTGCGGTACCACCTTGGTTGACGGTTGCCCGTCCGCCTCACACGAGTGCCGACACACCCGCAGCCCTGTAACGTAGGCTTCACGTCGCGCCATACTCGGATGCGTGCACCCTTTCCGCGCGCCCTCAGCGGTCCATTTGCCGATTCGCTTTCTGCCGGTTTCCAGCTGCCCCGGCTCTCTGGGAGTGCGCTATCGGTGTGATCTCCGCCTCAACGGTTTTGTATAGTAAAGCATAGTCCCGCGGCTTTGTCAAGTTCCGACGGAAATTTTCGCCGCCGATTCCGACCCGCGGCGGGGCTGGACGATCCCGCGCGTTTCACGCGGCCGCCGCGCCGGACAAGGGCTGCGGCCAACGCTAAACGCGGGGCCTGATCGGCGCGTGAGACACGGCACGGCCTGAAAGGCGTACCGCCGCGCGCGTCCCGTGGCGCGACCGCGCCGTCAGTCCCGGGGCGGGATGGGCACGGTGCTGCTGCCGTGGGGCATCACCGCCACGGATTTGGTGCCGAAGTCGAGCAGCGCCTGAATCTCCGCGACGTCCGTATGGCCGTGGATGTGCAGCGGAGCGAGGGTTTCGGGGGGGATGAGGCTCAGCATGTGGCAATCGGTGTGCCGGGCGATCTCCACGCAGGCGTAGAACACATACCCCGCGATGGTGAAATTCTTGCGCAGTTCCGCGTCCAGCGTGCCCGCCTGCTGGAAACGCGCCCAGTCGAAAAACGCGGGCGGGCCGCCGCCCTCGCGGCACTCGCTGAGGAACACCATCCGCCCGCCCGTGCGCACGGCCTGATAGGCGTTGATCATGGTCTTGGAGGACTGATAGAGGTTGATATCCTTGGGGAAGCCGCCGCAGGCCACGACCACCGCGTCAAACTTGCCCCCGATGGGCACGCCGTTGTAGCGGTCCACCAGCGCGCAGCTGTGCGTCCACGCCTTGTCGTAGTCCCCGCTGGGCAGCGCGATGTGGTCGCCGTTGCCGTCCACCACCAGGTTGATGCCAAACACCGGCGCGACCATCGCCGCAGCCTCCATCATATCCTCGTGTACGGGATTTTTGGCCAGGCGGCCGCAGCCCACGTCGTCGCTGGAGCGGGGCTCATTGGGGTGCAGGGCGTGGATGTGGTTTTGCCTGATGGTGCGCTCCCCCGCCACGCCCGGCACGATGCTCTTGCGCCCGCCGCCGTAGCCGGCCAGCAGGTGGTGCACCGTGCCGCCCATCAGGATCACCTTGCGGCCGACCGCCAGGGGGTTGAGCAGCACCTCGGTGCCGCGGGACGTCGTTCCGAGGTTTGCCAGCGGCTGTTCCGCCTGATGGTTCACCACGCGCACGCGGTCAAACACATCGTCCGAGGCCAGGCGGCGCAGCTCCGCCTCGGTCTGCGGGCGGTGCGTGCCCAGCGCCACCAGAAACACGATGTTTTCATAGGGTATGCCAACCGTCCCGCGCAGGTAATCCAGTAGCAACGGGCAGATACGGTCCTGATGCATCCAGGCGCGGGTCAGGTCGCTGATGATCACCGTCACAGCAGCATCCGGCGAGAGCACCTCCCGCAGCGGCGGGCTGTCGATCGCCTCTTCCTCCACCGCCGCACGGAACGCCTCCCGCAAATCGCGGATCGGCGGAGGCGTGTTCGCTTCCAATACCTCAATCCTGCCGGCGCGTACCGTCAGGGGGATGTCCCGGTCGCCATAGCCAAACGTAAATTGCCGTTCCATGCGCATCTCCCGTTTCCCAAGCAAGAATTCGTCTCATCATAGCACAGTTTGGGGCAGGAGGAAAGCGTCGCGGCGCAGTATCTCCTACAGAGAGGCCGGAGAGAGGCCGGCGGGAAACGGAAACCGGGGCGGATGATTCCTTCGGGCCCGCCCTCCGCGGGGCGCGGGCAAGGCTGCGCCGGTTTCCTTGCTCAACGGACGGATAAAGCCGCGGCCCCCGCCGCGGCCATGGGGAGGTACAGGGATGCCCTACATCCACATCGTCACATCCCGGCGGCTGGACGCCGCCCAAACCGAGGCCCTCCGCCGCTGCGCGCTCAACGCCGCCGCCCAGATGGGCAAACCGCCCGAGCGGGTGATGGTGCACATCGAAAGCGGCGCCGCGCTGACCCTCGGGGAAACCGCCGAAGAATGCGCCTTTTGCGACGTCCGCGTGCTGGGCGCGGCCACGGCGGAAGCGTGCAACCGATTCGCCGCGAGGCTGAGCGGCGACATCGCCCATTTCGCCCACACCAGACCGGGCGGCGTATACCTGAGCCTGACGAAAATGGCGCTTTGCTATCCCGACGGCAACCTGCCGCCCGGCATGTGCCCGGGAACCTGACGGCCAAAAGCCCGTTGCATGAAAATGCCCCGGCCGCTATAGGGCCGGGGCGGGGGCGTTGCCGGAGGGCCGCGCGTTGCGCGCCGGGGTTACTTGGCGTTACGGCCGCGCCCGCTGCGCTGGGTGTCGCAACCGGCGCAGGTGCCGGCGGTCGCGTCGTACAGGGGGCAGGTGTCGTTGCCGGCGCGGGCGCCCTTGCGCGCCGCGGTATCACTGTCGCCGTCGGCACCGCCGTTGCCATTGCCGTTGCCGTTGCCGTTCTGGCTGTTGCGGCCGTCCTGGTCGTCGCTCCGGCCGTTGCGCAGGCCCAGCCCGTCCTTATCGGCGTTGCGGGTGAAGGCGGTCAGGTGGCTCCGGGAGGCGTTCTGCAGAGCGACAAACGCGCCGCGCACGTCGTCGGGCAGGTCGCTTTGGGCCAGGAAAGCCTCATACATGGCGATGTTGGCATTCTCCGCCGCGACGCCTACGGTATACGCCTCAACCAGGCTGGCGGGCAGTACCGCTTTATCGGCCGCGGTATCGGCGGGGAGCGTGAAACCGTAGGTTTCAAACAGGGTCTTGAGCAGCGCGATATGCGTGCCCTCCGCCTTGATGATGTTGGCAAAGGCATTGTCGGTACCGTAGCTGTTCAGGATGGCCGCGTATTCGGCCTGCGCCATGTACTCGTCCTGGATCGCCAGGGTCAGCATCTGTTCCAGCGTGTAGGTCTGTCCCGCCGTCACGGCGGCGGAGCCGTAGGCGTCCTCAGCCAGGGTCAGCGCGGGCAGGGCGGCCAGCATCAGGGTAACCATCAGGGTAGCGACGATTTTCATCAGTTTCATGGTACACACCTCTTGGGGGTCAAATTCAGCAATCCCTTGCTGTGATTTCAGGATAAGCGGGATTTGTGTCGAAAGTTTGTCCCTTGTCGCGCGTTTCCGTGGCATTTTGGAACCTTACGGAATCGCGTGCGCCGATGCGTAGGCGGCCTGTTGGGCCGTCATGCGGCCGCTCGCCGTCAGCACCTCCACCGCGGTCCGGGGCAGCCAGGTTTCCTCGGTGGGCGTATAGGGCAGCCCGAGATAGTAGGCCACGAACATCCGGATGGAGGCCGTGCCCAGCTCCTCGGCCGCGTCGGGGTAGCGCGATTCCAGCGCCTTGGCCTGAAAATCGCCCGCCTCCGCCTCCGAAAGCCCGAAGGCCCGCGCCAGATCGGAAAGCGGCACGCCGTAGAGGGTGCTGATCTCGCCAAAGGAATAGCTGCCGCGGATATCGGCGGGGTCGTACTGCACGGCGGTCGCGTCCCCGTCCGCCGTTCCGCCCCCGGCCGTGACGGCGGTTTCCACCGCCGCAAGGTCCAGCTTCCGCGGAGTCTTGTCGGATTCGGTCTGCCACAGGCCCGTGGCGATCGTCGCAGCGATGCCCGCCGCCACAAAGACCAGCGCAATCAGAAAGGTCGTCGTCGGCTTAAGCTTCATGGGTTTCCGCCTCCTTCACGCTGGAAATGGTCACGGTATCATCCACCGGGCAGGCGTTGCCGCTCACGCACCGGTAGCAGCTGATGCACTGGTGGTCGCGCACGGCCCCGGACGTGGAAACCTCGATCTGCATCGGGCAGGCTTTATCGCACTTCTTGCAGTGGATGCAGGTGGAAGCCTTGCGGCGCACCGGGAAGATGCGGATCAGGTTGAACAGCCCCAGCAGAGCGCCGTACGGGCAGAAGTACTTGCACCAGGGGCGTTCCACGAACAGCGACAGCACCGTGACCCCGAACAGCACCGCGAAAGCCGAGAGGGCCACCTCGCCGGTCATGAAGTTGAACAGTGCGTAGTACGGGTCCACCTCCTGGAACACCAGCTTGCCGATGACGGCCGTCTGGTATACCACCATCGCCAGGACGACGTAGCGCAGGTAGCGCAGCGCCCTGTCCAACCCGGGGGGGATCAGCTTGCCGTAGCGCTTGGGGAACAGCTTGCGCCCGAGCTTCCCGATCCACTCCTGATAGCTGCCCAGCGGACAGGCATAGCCACAGAACAGGGGGCCGAAGAACAGGGCCACCACCAGCCCCAGCGCCATCAGGATGAACGCCGCGCTGTGCAGCTTGGGCAGGAACGAGCCCGTCGCCAGCAGCTCGTAAACCGTCACCACGCCGCCGAACGGGCAGATGGCGTGCAGCGAAATCTCAGGCAGCAACGGGATCGTTACGCCGATGTCCTTGAGCCATTTGACAAGCGCCAGAATCATGACCAGCGCGAAAACGCCGATTTGCACCCCCGTGCGGAAGGAAGGGTTCCGTTTTTTTCCGGTTCGCATGGTTATCACTCTCCTCAGGGCCAACAGTAGCAAGTAAGTAAGGCGGAATTGTGTCTTTTTCCGGGAAAAACTCGTCCAATGGAAAAACACAGTTTCGCCACATCGCCCTGCTACGCTGGGCCTGCTCCCCCACCGACGCCAAAGGAGGCGCGTTATGGCCACCATCCTCGTCGCGGACGATCACCGGCAGATTGCCTCGATCCTTGAAGAGTACCTGAAAAAAGAAGGCCACACCGCCGTCATCGCGGCCGACGGGGAGGAGGCGCTGGCGCTATTCGCCCAAACCAACCCCGACGCCGTCCTGCTGGACGTGATGATGCCCAGGCTCGACGGCTTCGCGGTGTGCCGCGAGATCCGCAAAACCTCCACTGTGCCCGTGATCATGATCACCGCGCGCGGCGAGGATTTTGAAAAGATCATGGGGCTGGATATCGGCGCGGACGATTACATCGTCAAGCCCTTTTCCCCGGGCGAGGTGATGGCGCGGGTGCGCGCGGTGCTCCGCCGCATGGGGCACGTGCAGCCCGAACCCAGGCAGGTGTTCGTCCACGGCAACCTGACCATCCGCCTGGACGATTACGAGGCGCAGGTCGGCGGCCGGGACGTCGCCCTTACCAAGAAGGAACTGGAGATACTCTGGACGCTCGCCACCCACCCCAACAAGGTGTTCTCCCGCGACAACCTGCTGGAAAGCCTGTGGGGGTACGATTATTTCGGCGACACCCGCACGGTGGATTCCCACATCAAGCGCCTGCGAGCCAAGCTGGAAGCCGCCGGCTCCGACGGGTGGGAGATTCGGACCATCTGGGGCGTCGGCTACAAATTTGAGGTGAAACCCCATGAAAAACCGGATCGCGCTTAGGCTGCTGGCCTATTTTGCCGTGGCGCTGGCGGCGTTCGCGCTGGTCAGCGGGCTGTTGTTTGGCACGCTGTTCACCCGGCAGACGGTCGAGGCCAAAAAAGCGGATATGCTCCGCCGGGCCACGGCGCTGGCCGAAACCCTCTCCGGGGTGTTGGACGAAAACGGCGCGGACCGGATGGCCGGCGGGCAGGGCACGGGCGCCGGTAATGGCTACGGCGCGTATGTGCGGATGCTCAGCCTTGTGGAAACCGACGTGTGGGTGCTGGACGAGCAACTGGAATTTCTATCGGCCGGGCACATGCAGGGCCGCGCGCTGACGTATTCGGATCTCCCGGCCGACGCCGAAACGCTGGTACAGGCTGTTTTCCAAGGCCAGACGCCCTTCAGCGAGGGTTTCAGCGAGCTGGTGGGCGCGCCCACGCTCACGGTCGGCGCGCCGATCTATCGCGGGGACACGGTCGCGGGCGCGCTGCTCCTGCACGACGCGGTTTCCGGCATCCAGGACGCGGCGGCGGCCGGGGTGCGCGTGCTGCTCTACAGCGGCGCGGCGGCGCTGGGCGTGGCGGTGTTGCTGGCCGTGCTGCTCTCCTACGCGTTTGCCAACCCGCTCAACCGGATGAAGGCGACGGCCCTGCGGCTGGCGGACGGGGAGTACGCCGCCAAAACCGGCGTTGCCCGACGCGACGAGATCGGCAAGCTGGCGCAGGCGATCGACGAGCTGAGCGTGCGGCTGCTCTTGTCCCGGCAGGCGGACGAGCGGCAGGAGCAGCTCCGGCGGGATTTTCTGGCCAACGTTTCCCACGAGCTTCGCACGCCGGTCACGGTGCTGCGCGGCTCGCTGGAGGCCCTGTGCGACGGCGTGGTGCGGGAACCGGAGCGCGTGGACGAATACCACCGCCGGATGCTTTGGGAAACCGTGAACCTGCAGCGCCTGGTGAACGATCTGATGGACCTGGCCCGCCTGCAAAACACGGATTTCCCCATCGAGCGCGGCCCGCTGAACCTTGCCGATATGCTGGCGGACGCGCTCTACGGCGCCGGGCAGCTGGCCCGCGCCAAGGAGATCGCCCTGCGGCGGGAGTTTTCGCCGGAACCCATCCCCTTCGAGGGGGACTACGGCCGTCTGCGCCAGATGTTCCTGATTGTGCTGGACAACGCCGTCAAGTTCTCGCCGGAAAAGAGCGCCGTCACCGTGACCCTCACGCCGGAAGGCGCCACCGTGCAGGACGAAGGCCCCGGCATCCCGCCGGAGGAACTGCCGCTGATTTTCGACCGTTTCCATAAGGCACACACCGAGGGCAATGGGCAGGGCAGCGGGCTTGGGCTGGCCATCGCAAGGCAAATCGCCCTGCGGCACGGCGTGGACATCACCGTGACCAGCGAGCCGGGCCACGGCGCGACGTTCCACTTTTCGTGGCCGGCCGCCGGGGGCGGCGGTCAGGCCTGACCCCTGTGTGCGCTTCGGCCACGCCCGGCTTTCACCGCGCCGTGAAAGCCGGGCGCTTTCGCATGCGCGGCCCCGCGGGGACGCGTGCGGGGGTCCGTTTCGGCGTGCCGCCGGGCCCGGGTTACATGATTCCCAGGTTCCCGAAATGTGCGCCCTGAGTGCCCTCTCGGAAACCGAGTCGGGCCGATCGGCCGTCCGGGTGATATCCCTGAGTTGTCCGCAAATTTCCAGAGCGCCCGCCGCGGAGGGTTTTAATCCGCGCGATTGCCGAAACGCTTTTGTTACATGGTTTACGGACGCTGTAACCGGAAAACCTCGCTTGTCAAATACGGACATTGCGTGTATACTGTTTACATTCGCTCTCACACGTTGTGCGAGATTATTCGTGTTGCATGTAACTGTTTCTCTCAGCGGAGGTTCCCGGATGAGCCGAAGGATCATGCTCGTTTCTGAAGACGACGCGCTGCGCGCCGCGTGGAAAGCCGCGCTCGCCGAGCATTACGCCATTGCGGAAACGGCGGAAGGCCCCGGCGCGCTGGAAGCGCTGGCCCAGACCGCCGACGAAACCGAATGCGTGCTCCTGTCGCTGGGCGCGCCGGGCGCGTTCGATTTTCTGAGCGCGCGGCGCGCCAATCCCAACCTGCACCCGATCCCGGTGGTCGCGGTGCCCGAACCCGACGCGGCGGACGGCGCGCAGCGCGCGCTGGCGCTGGACGCGTCCGATATTGCCGAGCGCTTTACGGAAGCGGGGGTTCTGCTCAACCGCGTCCGCAACCTGATCCGCCTGCGTGAAAACGCCTCCCTCCGCCGCGCGCTGGAACGCGACCCCCTGACCGGCATCTTCAACCGCCACACCTTCGACAAGCGCACCGCGCGGATGCTCCGCAAAAAGCCCGAGGATCCGTATCAGCTTCAGGTGTGGGACGTGGAGCACTTCAAGGTAATCAACGACCTGCTGGGCACCGTCACCGGGGACCGCGTGCTGCGGGCCATCGCCGCCTGTCTGGACGACATGCTGCGCGGCGTGGGCACTTACGCGCGCCTGGAAAGCGACCATTTCGCGCTGTGCTACCCGATGCGCCTGTTTGAGCCCCAAGCCCTGGTGGACACCGTCTGCCGTCGGCTGGACGAGCTGAACATCGGGCTTCGCGCGGTGCTGTACGCCGGCGTATACAACGTGGAAAACATCCGCCTGAGCGTGGATCAGATGTGCGATCGCGCCACCATGGCGCTTAAGACCGTCAAGGGCAAGTATCACGACCGCATCGCCTTCTACGACAGCGCCATGCGCGATCAGCTGATGATGGAACAGCGCATCGGCAGTGAAATGAACACCGCGCTGCAGGAAGGGCAGTTCTGCTTCTACCTGCAGCCCATCTACAGCATCACCACCGGCGAGCCCATCAGCGCGGAGGCGTTGGTGCGCTGGAACCACCCCACCCGCGGGATCGTCCCCCCGAAGGATTTCATCCCCCTGTTTGAGCGCAACGGCTTCATCACCCGGCTGGACTACTACCTGTGGGAAAGCGTCTGCCGTTACCAGCGCCGCCTGCGCGACGAGGGCATCGCCCCCCTCCCGGTCTCGGTCAACGTATCGCGGCTCAACCTGTACAACGATCACCTCTGCGAGGATATCATCGGGCTAGTGAACCGCTACGGGCTGGAGCCCGCGATGCTCAAGCTGGAAATCACCGAAAGCGCCTACACCGACAATCCCGAACAGCTGCTCAGCGCCGTGAAGACCCTCCGGGAATACGGCTTTGAAATCATGATGGACGATTTTGGCAGCGGGTACTCGTCGCTGAGCATGCTCAAGGACCTCACCGTGGACATCCTCAAGGTGGACATGCGCTTCCTCGCCGGGATGGAAAACAACGGCCGCGCCGCCAACGTAATGGCCAGCATCGTGCGCATGGCGAAGTGGCTGGAGATCGTGGTGATCGCCGAAGGCGTGGAAACGCAGCCACAGATCGACTTCCTGCGCTCCATCGGCTGCGACGAGGTGCAGGGCTACTTCTACTCTCGCCCGATGCCGGAGGAGGCTTTCAGCGCGCTGCTGCGCAATCCCGAATCCATGCGCAAGCCCTACAACAGCGACCGCGAGCGGTTGCTGAGCGATTTCGACTTTCAGTCCCTCTGGGAGAGCAACCAGCAGATCTCGCTGCTGTTCAGCGGCATGATCGGCGCGATCGGCCTGTACGAAAAAACCGGCGACGCGCTGGAGGTGCTCCGGGTTAACGAAAGCTATTTCGAGCTGATGGGCACCTCGCCGCAGCGGATGCTGCATGAAAGCCGCAACACCGCGGACAAGCTGGAGCCCGCCGACCGCGGCAAACTGCTCAACGCCTGCGACCGCGCCGTGAAAACCCACGCCGTGGAACAGGCGCAGCTTTGCTGGCCGCATGAGGACGGGCACATCATGTGGCTGGATATCAAGGTGCGGCATCTGGGCAGCGTCAGCAAGCAGGAGCTTTTCTATTTCGCCCTGGCGGACATCACGCGCCAGAAGGAGCTGGAGCGCAATTTCCTGCTGTACCAGTACGGCGCGGCCATGCTGGACGCGTACAGCGAAGTGGTGGAAATGAACTATACCGACAACCTCGCCACCGTGTTCAGCTTCAACAGCCCCAGCGGCGGCTACAGCACGCGCACCGTAGGCCTGGAACAGATTTTGCGCCACATGGTGGAAAAGCGCGTCCACCCGGAGGATCAGGCGGCGTTCAGCCACATGTGCTCGCGCGAAACCCTCGAGGCGGCTTTCCACGGCGAGGGGCGGCGCTCCCTCTCCTTTGAGCTGCGCATCCGCGCGGAGTCGGAGCCCTACCACTGGGCGCGCCTGACCCTGCACCCGATGGACGATCCCACCGGCAAGTTCCGCGCCCTGTGCTGCGGCAGGGACATCGACGAGCAAAAGCAGACCGAGCGGATGCGCGCCGATCTTTCGGTATTGCAGGCCAAACAGCAGGAGCAGGAGCGCTACCGCGTGATTCTGGAGCAGACGCAGACCGCCCTGCTGGCCTGGAACTCGGACGCCGACCACGCCGAGGGCAACGCCCTGGCCCAGAAATACCGGCTGAGCGCCGTTTCCTGCCGGGCGCTGCTCTCCGGGGACATACCGGGCGACATCGCCGCGCCGGAGGATATGCCGGCGCTCAGGGCATTCCTGGCAAACCTGCAGTACAGCCACAACGCCTGCCGCCTCCTTCGGCTGACGCTGACCAACGGGGAGTTGCGCTGGTGCAAGCTGTGCATCGCCATCCAGCAGGATCCGCAGGAACGCATCAGCACGATTCTGGCCACCGTCAACGATGTGGACCACGAGCACCGCATCCAGCTGCAGCTGGATAACCAGCGCGAGCAGAACGAGCGGCGGCTGTCCATGCTCAGCCACCTGTACTGGACGCTGCCCTGCTGCATCCTGCAGCTGGACCTGCACGACCCGCCGCAGCCGATCTTCTTCAACCGCGCGTGCTGGGAGCTGTTCGGCTTTGAAACCAAGGACGCCTTTGACGCCGTGGCCGACCGGGAGCTGTTCTCGCTGATCCTTCCCGAGGAACGGGACGGCTTTCTTGCCGCGCTGCGCCGCTGCCGGGATGAGAACACGGTCGAAAACATCAACGTCACCGTGGTGAGGCCCAGCGGAGAGCGCGGCAGCCTCAGGGGCAGCGCCGCCATGAGCCACATGAGCGACGGTCGCCCGATGGTGCAGCTGGTGCTGCTGGATACCACCGAGCAGCGCGAGCAGGAACGCCGGCTGGAAAACACGCGCGCCACGCTGGAGCGCACCACCGATATGCTCCAGCACCTGCTTGAAAGCCTGCCGGTGGGGGTAACGCTTTTCGAGTTCGGCTCCACGCCGCAGGCGCAGTACATCAACAGCCGGGCTTACCACATGTTCGGGCTGGAAGCCGGACGGCCCGCCCGCTTCATTGAGCTGATCAGGCTCAACCGCTTCCATCTCGGCACGGACGAAGCGGGCCAGGGCTTACAGGCCGTGGACGCGCAGGGCGTCAACCTGGGCGACGTCGCCCACGTTCTGCGGGAGGACGGCTCCGCGTTCTGGCTTCGCACCTATTACTCCATCGCGCCGCAGACCAGCCTGCCTCCGCTGTGCTACGCGGTGCTGGTGGACGTGAGCAAGCAAATGGAGATGGAGCGCGCCTACAACCGGCAAAGCGAGCTGTACCGCCTGACAATGGAGGATTCACGCCAGATCTTTTTCGATTACGATCTGGAGAAGGACGTGATGTACTATACCCTGCGCATGCCCACCGGCCAGCGCGAGGATCGGGTGGTGCCCGCCTATACCAAGAGCGTCCGCCACAGCCCCGTCATCCACGGCGACCACATCCCGGCCTTCGTCAGCAGCCTGCGGCGCGCCCTGCGCACCCAATCGCCGGGCAGCCACGAGTTCCTCGCGGATTTTTACGGCACAGGCGACCACCGCTGGTACCGTGCCTACTACCGAAGCCTGATGGACGAGCGCGGCATGCTCTACCGCATGATCGGCCGCGTGGTGGATATTCAGGAGGAAAAGCACAGGGAGGAGCAGCTGGGCCAGGCGAAGGTGTTCCGCCGCGCGGTCAACAGCGTCAGCCTGTTCGTGTTCGCCTTCGACCTGCCGGAGATGGCGCCGCGGCTGCTCAGCTGCGAGGATGTCCGGCGGTCCGGGTTCCACCCCTATCTGGAGTACCTGACCCCCGGCCTGCCGGGGGAGCGCGTGCACCCGGACGAGCACGCCGCCCTCGTGGAGGCGCTGGACGCGCAGACGCTGCTGTCCCTCTACCGGGCCGGGCGGCGAGAGTTCACCATCCCGTTTCGCGCGCTTAACCGCCGGGGCGAGTGGATCTGGCTGGAGATGAGCGTGCACCTGTCCGCGGGCGATTCGCGCAACACCGTGAGCGGCATCGGCTACGTGAAGGTGATCGAAGACCGCAAGCAACTGGAGCGCAAGGCCTGTATCGACGGTCTGACGCAGCTGCTCAACCGCGACACGGCCGAGGAGCGCGTGCGGCGCTGCCTGCAGGAGGGCGGCGAGCCCTGCTGCCTGATGCTGTTTGACGTGGACAACTTCAAGAGCGTCAACGATCTGTACGGCCACAACGCGGGGGACGAGCTCCTGCGCGACGTGGCCGGCGCGGTGCGCAGCCGCCTGCGCCAGTCCGACATCGTCGGCCGGCTGGGCGGGGACGAGTTTGTGGCGCTGCTGCGCAACGCCACCGAGGTAATCGCCCGCGAAAAGGGTCAGGAACTGCTCACGGCCATCGGGATGCTCAGCGACGCCGAAATGTCGGAATGCACCGTGAGCGTCTCCATCGGTTTCGCCTGCTTCCCGCAGGACGGGCAGACCTTTCAGGACCTGTACACGGCGGCCGATCGCGCGCTGTACAAGGCCAAGCATCTGGGCAAGAACCGCTGCTGCTCCGTGCGCGAGAGCGAGTAACCGCGAACCGGGCGGGCAACGGCTCCTTCCCCGCGACCGGCCGAGACGCTAAGCTTGCTCCTTGACCGCCGCCGCCGCGGTTCCTCCCCGAAAGGGACGGGGAAAGCGTTGCCGTGAACGCCTTCCCCGTCCCTTTTTTCCGTTTTCACGCCGCAGGTCGCCGGCAAGCCCGCGCTGCGCGGCCGGCCGTCTTGCGCGGTCGCCTCGATGGCTTCCCCCCGGATGGGCAGGCGTTACCCCTGCCGGACGACCTCGATTTCCAGCGGCTTCCTGCCCAAGCGTTCCACGCTGCACGCGTCCGGCTGGCTGCCGCCCACGTACAGGGTAAACCTTCCCCCGTGGCGAACCGGCCGGCCGTCCTCTCCGGTCGCTTCGAAGGCTTCCTCCCGGATGGGCAGGGTGAGCTCCGCCCGCTCGCCCCCGCCCAGCGTGACGCGTCGGAAGGCGCAAAGGCTGTGGTTGGGCGGCGCGAGGGGCGAATCGTGATCCTTCACATACACCTGCGCCACCTCGTCGGCCTCGCGGTTGCCGGTGTTTTCCACCGTCACCTTCACCGCGCCGCCCGCATAGCGCGCGTCCGAATACGTGAAACGTGCGTAGCTCAAGCCAAAGCCGAAAGGATAGAGCGCTTCGCCTTCGTAATAGCGGTAGGTGCGGTTTTTCATGGCGTACTCCTCAAACGCGGGCAGATCGTCCACGCCGCGGTAGAACGTCACCGGCAGGCGGCCGCCGGGGGATACCTCCCCAAACAGGATGCGCGCAAGCGCCGTGCCGCCGGCCTGTCCGGGGTACCAGGCCTGCAGCAGGGCGTTGCCCTGATCCACCGCCAGCGCGCTGCCGGCGGACAGCACCACCACAATCGGCTTGCCGGTTGCCAGCGCGGCATCCAGCAGTTTTTGCTGCGGGGGCGGCAGGCGCAGGTCGCGCTTGTCCCCGGAGGAATACTCGTTGCCGGTATCGCCTTCTTCGCCCTCCAGCGTCGCGTCCAGGCCCAGGCAAAGGATGCTCACGTCGCACTGTTCCGCGACGGCCACGGCCTCCGCCAGCCGATCGTCCGCCATGGCGAGGTTGCTGGTGCGATCCCTGTACAGGTGGCAGCCCTGCGCGTAGTACACGCGGGCTTTCCCCTCGCACGCGGCGCGGATGCCCTCCAGATAGGTGACGTAGCGCGACGACGTGCCATTGTAGTTGCCTTCCAGGCAAGCCACGCTGTTGGCGTTGGGGCCGATCACCCCCACGGTTCTGAGTTTGTCGGCCGATAGCGGCAACACGCCGTCGTTACGGAGCAGCACCATGCACTTTTCCGCGGCCGTCTGCGCCAGCGCCGCGTGCGCGTCGGTATCGCACGCGTCGTAGGGAATCGCATCGTAGGCGGAGCCTTCCCCGCCCAGCAACCCCAGCAGGTAGCGGGTGGTCATCAGCCGTTCGCACGCCGTGGTGATCTGCGCCTCCGTAACGCGGCCTTCCTGATACGCCGCGAGGAGCTGCAGGTAAACGTCGCCGCAGTTGAGGTCGCACCCGTTTTCCATCGCGAGGGCGGCGCTCTCGGGCGCGGTATCGGTGATATGGTGGTGTTCGTGGAAATCGCGGATCGCCCAGCAATCGCTGACGATATGGCCCGCGAACCCCCACTCCCCGCGCAGGATGTCCCTCAGCAGCGTCCGGCTGCCGCAGGCGGGCTCGCCGTTGACGCGGTTGTAGGCGCCCATGACGCTTTCCACCCCCGCCTCCTGCACCAGCGCGCGGAAGGCGGGCAGATAGGTTTCCCGCAGATCCTTCTGGGAAACCACCGCGTCGAAGCTGTGGCGGATCGCCTCCGGCCCCGAGTGCACGGCAAAGTGCTTGGCGCACGCGGCCACCTTGAGCGTATCGCCCGAACCCTGCAAGCCCCGCACAAACGCCACGCCCAGGCGCGCCGTCAGGTAGGGGTCCTCGCCGTAGGTTTCCTGCCCGCGGCCCCAGCGCGGGTCGCGGAACAGGTTCACATTGGGCGACCACATGGTCAGCCCCTTGTAAATATCGCGGTCCCCGTGGGCGGACTGCATGTTGTACTTGGCGCGCGCCTCGGTGGAAATCACGTCCGCGACGGCGCCCACCAGCGTGTCGTCAAAGGTGGCGGCCATGCCGATCGCCTGCGGAAACACCGTGGCGGTGCCCGCGCGGGCGACGCCGTGCAGCGCCTCGTTCCACCAGTTGTAGGCCGGCACGCCCAGCCGCGGGATGGTGGGCGCCTGATAGCGCAGCTGCGACGCCTTTTCCTCCAAGGTCATGTGAGCCACAAGCGCGTGCGCCCGTTCTCTTGCGGTTTCCCTGTTCATTCGGTTCATCCTTCCCTTGCGACCGGCCGTGTCCGTACATCGTTCTGGAAGTGATATACGCCCCCGGAACGCCGTTTTCCTTGTGCGCGGGGGAACGAAAATCAACGAAAATCAAGGGTTCCGCCATCAGGGACGTCCGACGGCAACGGCCCGACGTTTGTGCGGCGGGGCGGCAGACCGTCGAACAGCTCCCCGCCGAAGCAAAACCGGGTCGAGGGCGTCGCAGGGAAGCGCGCGGCCCGCGGCCGCCTGACGCGAAGCGGAAAGCGACTCGGAGGCGGTGCGGTTTGCTGGAGCGGGGCTCGGCATGGTCCTGCCCGCCGGCGAAACCCCGGAAATCACCCTTGCGGGGTTTCGGCCGCCGGAGACGGGCGTCAAGTTTACCGGCACGGAACGCGGCGGCGTCCTGTGCGCCGGTGAAACGGATCGGCACAGCTCCGAAGCCTTATGCCGAAGCATTTTCTTTAAGCGAGCGAACCGCCCGAAGGACGATCCGGCAAGCGGTGCTGCGCATTGCGCAGGTTTTCTGACAAGCTGCCCCGCCCCGCCAAAAGGCGGGGCGGGGCAGGCAGGCCGTTGACTCAGCCTTTCCGGGGCAAAGCCTGTATTGTGGGGACACTTCATTCATCAGGGGTTTCCGGCTGAATCCTGTGGATTCGGCAGGTTTTCAGCAGCCTGACTGGCTCACCCTGCCTTTCGAGGGGCGGGCTCCCGCGGTTCAGGCTTCGGCGCCCAGTTCCGGGCAGGGATCGTCCTGCCCGTCGGCCGGCAGATACTCCAGCAGATCGCCCGGCTGACAGTCCAGCGCCCCGCAGAGCTTTTCCAGCGTGGAGAAGCGCACGCCCCGCGCCTTTCCGGTTTTCAGAATGCTCAGGTTGGAGGGCGTGACGCCCACTTTTTCGCTGAGCTTGTTCAGGGCCATCTTCCGTTTGGCCAGCATGATATCCAACGTAACATTGATCGGCACGCGGCTCACCTCAAATCGTCATGTCGTTGTCCTGCTTCAGTTCCGCCGCCTTGCGCACCAGCCCGCCCAGCACGTAGAACACAATGGCCGCCACGATCCCCACATAGGTGGCGCACATCAGCCAGATGGCGATAAACGCCGGCAGCGCGCCGCCAAAGTAGAGGAAAATCCACAGCGCCACCACCAGCACCAGGTCTGCCACCGCCAACTGCGCGATCCGGATGAACCGGCGAGCGTTTTCCACGCAGAACGCCGTGTTTTTGGGGATGGTATCAAACGCGCGCCAGAGCAGAACCATCACACCCCACACCGGCAGCGCAATCAGCGTCGCGTAGGCCCGCATCCAATAGTCCCATACGGCCAGCGAAGGCCTGATATGGATCACATGCTGCAGGTAGGCGGGCACGCCCCCGAAGAGGACCAGCCCGAGCAGCACGGCGCTGACAGCCAACACCGCCTTGAGCAGGATGGTTGCCTTGGTTAGTTTCATGGAAGATGCCTCCTTTTTCTGGAATACCGGAAGCATACCACGCTAATCTCTGTTTGTCAACGATATAATATCGTTTTATTTAATTTTTATCTGTTATTCGATGTGCATCGGTGGGCATTCGTCGCCTGGGCCCGATCGATCAACGTTCGCCAAACTTCCGGATGAGCCCGTACAGCGATGCCGCCAGCCTGTTCTGGTTCTTTTTGGGGCTGTCCTGCATGCGTTCGACCAGCTCGTTCATCCGCAGGGCCGCGGTCAGCAGGTCGCCGTAGGGCGTGCCCTCGTGCTGGCGATAGGGCGGCCGGGCTGCGGGAACCTCCTCGCGGCGTTCCTCCCGGCGTTCCTCGCGCGGCTCGCGTACAAGCAACTCCCGGTTGCCCTCCGTAAGCATCGTGTCGGTAGTGAGGTCCCAGCTTTCGCCGTTGTAGGGCGCCGTGGCGCTGCGGTGGAGGCTGTCGCGCAGGTGTGCGGCAAAGCCCTCGGCTACGGAGTTTTCGCCGTGGGTGACAAACACGTGGCGAATCTCCCCCGTGAAGCTCCCGATCCACTTGAGCAGGCCCTCCCGGTCGGCGTGGCCGCTGATGCCCGATAGCTTGCGGATATCCGCCCGTACGGTGATTTCCTCCCCGAAGAGCTTCACGCGCTTTTCACCGTCCTGCAGCAGCCGGCCCAGCGTGCCCACGCTCTGGTAGCCCACGAACAGCACCGTGGATTCCGGCCGCCAGAGGTTATGCTTCAGGTGGTGGCGGATACGGCCCGCGTCGCACATGCCGCTGGCCGATAGGATCACCTTGGGGGTCGGCTCGTCGTTGATCGCCTTGCTGTCCTCCGCCGTGACGGACACGCGCAGGTCCTCAAACCGGATGGGGTTAACGCCCTGCTTGAGCAGCGCGAGCGTGTCCTCGTCCGTGCAGTCGTGCATGTGCTCGTTGAAGATCGTGGTCGCCTCCACCGCCAGAGGGCTGTCCACGTACACGGGGAAATGCGGGTGGCTTTTCACCAGCCCGTTTTGCTTGATCTGGCGCAGGAAGTATAAAAGCTCCTGCGTGCGGCCCACGGCGAAGCTGGGCACCACCACGTTGCCGCCCCGCGCGAAGGTATCGTCCAGGATGCGCACCAGCTCGCCCACGTAGTCCGGCGTCGCGGGATGGCTGCGGTCGCCGTAGGTGGATTCCATCACCACATAGTCCGCCCCGGTAATGTACTCCGGGTCGCGCAGCAGAGGCTGGTGCAGGTTGCCGATATCGCCGGAGAACGCGATGCGCTGGGTTTTCCCGTCCTCCGTGAGCGTGACAACGATGGAGGCCGAGCCCAGCAGATGCCCCACATCCACCAGCTTGATGGTAACGCCCTCGCAGACGTCCACGGGTTTGTCATACTTGCAGGCGACGAACAGCTTCATCGTTTCCGTGGCCTGATCCACGGTATACAGCGGCTCGGCGAACGTGTCGCCGCTGCGCTTGGCCTTGCGGTTTTTCCACTCGGCCTCCATCTCCTGAATGTGCGCGGAATCCTTGAGCATGATCTCGCACAGGTCGGCGGTCGCCTCGGTGGCGAAGATCTTGCCGCGGAAGCCCTGCTTGTACAACAGCGGCAGCCACCCGCTGTGGTCGATGTGCGCGTGGGTCAGGAATACGTAATCCACCGCGGACGCGGCCACGGGCAGCGGCTCGTTTTCAAAGAAATTCTCGCCCTGCTCCATGCCGTAATCCACCAGCATCCGCTTGCCGCAGGCTTCCAATAAGTACCGGCTGCCGGTCACCTCGCGCGCCGCGCCCAGAAAAGTCAGCTTCATGGTGGTTCCTCCTGTCGGCGATCGGCACGTGCGCCCCGTTGGTATTCGATTCTTTTCGCGCGCGTTCCGTCCCGGTTATTATAGCAAACAGCGGAAGGATTCGCAAATCCTTCCGCTATTTGTGAAACCATAACCTGTCAATCGGTGTCCCTGCCGCGATAAGCCTATGCCGCCGCTCGTCGTTGTCAAACGATTTCCGCGGAGGCAGACGTTGGGTTTCAGCTCCACTCCCCGTAAGGAATGCGCCTTTGCCTCGTCTTCGCTGCGGCGGAGGTTTGCCGGGCCTGCCGTAACCGACTTTTCCAGTTAACAGGGCGGCGCCAGCCTGCAAGGCATTCGTGGCTCGCCGCACATATGAACAGCGGCCTTTGGGCAACGCCATTATTTCTTGCGCGCCCGTTCCCTGTCCCGCAAAAGCACCGGCCCCAGAAACCGCCCGGTGTAGCTCTCCGGTATCGCCGCGATCGTCTCGGGCGTGCCCACGCCCACGACCTTGCCGCCGCCGTCGCCGCCCTCCGGCCCCAGGTCGATCACATAGTCCGCGCACTTGATCACGTCCAGGTTATGCTCGATCACCAGCACGGAGTTGCCGCCTTCCACCAGCCGGCCCAGCACGTCCAACAGCTTACCCACGTCCTCCATGTGCAGGCCGGTGGTCGGCTCGTCCAGCAGGTAGATGGTGCGCCCGGTCGCGCGGCGGCTGAGTTCCGTCGCCAGCTTGATGCGCTGCGCCTCGCCGCCGGAAAGCTGGGTGCTGGGCTGGCCGATTTTCAGGTACCCCAGCCCCACGTCAAACAGCGTCTGCAGCTTGTTGACGATCGGCGGGTGCGCCTCGAAAAACTCCAGCGCCTCCTCCACGGTCATCTCCAGCACTTCGTAGATGTTCTTGCCGCGGTAGCGCACCTCCAGCGTTTCGCGGTTGTAGCGCATGCCCTTGCAGGCGTCGCAGGGCACGTACACGTCCGGCAGGAAATGCATCTCGATCTTCAGCACGCCGTCGCCGGAGCAGGCTTCGCAGCGGCCGCCCTTGACGTTGAAGCTGAAACGGTTTTCCTTATAGCCGCGCGCCTTGGCATCGGGCGTCATGGCAAACAGCCTGCGCACCAAGTCGAAAAGCCCCGTGTACGTGGCCGGGTTGCTGCGCGGGGTGCGCCCGATGGGGCTCTGGTCGATGGCGATGATCTTGTCCAGCTGCTCCACGCCCGCGATGGAACCGAACTTGCCCGCGCGGGTCTTGGCCCGGTTGAGCACCCGCGCCAGATGGCTGTAGAGGATGCCGTTGACCAGGCTGGACTTGCCCGAGCCGCTGACCCCCGTGACCACGCAAAACACCCCCAGCGGGAACGCCACGTCGATGCCCTGCAGGTTGTGCTCGGCGGCGCGGGTCACGCTCAGCCAGCCTTTGGCCTCCCGCCGGACGTCCGGAATGGGGATAAACTTGCGGCCGGAGAGGTACTGCCCGGTCAGCGAATCGGGGTTGGCGACAATCTCGTCGTAGGTGCCCTGCGCGGTGATGTAGCCGCCGTGCACGCCCGCGCCGGGGCCCACATCCACGATGTAGTCCGCCTCGCGCATGGTATCCTCGTCGTGCTCCACCACAATCAGGGTGTTGCCCAGGTCGCGCAGGCGCTTGAGCGTTTCAATCAGCTTGTGGTTGTCCCGCTGGTGCAGGCCGATGGAGGGCTCGTCCAGAATGTAGAGCACGCCCATGAGGCTGGAGCCGATCTGCGTGGCCAGCCGGATGCGCTGCGCCTCCCCGCCGGAAAGCGTCCCCGCCGCGCGGGAAAGCGTCAGGTAGGAAAGCCCCACGCTGTCCAGAAACGTAAGCCGGCTGTCGATCTCCTTTAAGATCTGGGCGGCGATGAGCTTTTCCGTATCGCCCAGCCTGAGCGCGCGGAAAAACGCGCTGGACTTGGTTACCGAAAGATCGCACACCTCGCTGATGTTGCTGCCGCCCACCGTGACCGCCAGCACCTCCGGGCGGAGGCGGCGTCCGCCGCAGGCGTTGCAGGGCTCGGCGCTCATGTACTCCTCGTAGGCGGCTTTCATGCCCTCGCTGCTGGTTTCATGATACCGGCGCATCAGGGAGTTGATGACGCCCTCAAACGTCGTGTTGAACTGCCCCTGTCCGTTGGCCCCCTCGTAATGGACGGTGATCTTCTCGTCCCCCGTGCCGTACATCAGCAGGTCGACGATCTTCTGGGGCAGCTCACGAAAGGGCGTATCGAGGCTGAACCCGTACTTTTTCGCCAGCGCTCGGAAATAGGTGTTGGCCATGCTGCCGCGGTCGGCGGCGTTCCAGCCCATCACCTGCAGGGCGCCGTCGTTCAGGCTCTTGCTCGGGTCGGGCACGATGTTGTCCACCCCGATGCGCAGGATCGTGCCCAGCCCCCCGCACTCCGGGCAGGCCCCGAAGGGGCTGTTGAAGCTGAACATGCGGGGCGTGAGCTCCTCAATGGAAACGCCGCAGTCCGGGCAGGCGTAGTTCTGGGAAAACAGCATCGTGCCCTTGTCAAACAGGTCGATCAGCACCAGCCCTTCGGATGCGCCCGCCGCGGTTTCCAGGCTGTCCGCCAGCCGTTTGCGGAAATCGTCGCTGTCGTGCACCACCAGACGGTCGATCACGATGCTGACGTCGTGCTTGAGCTTCTTATCCAGCTTGGGCGGCTCGTCCAGCTCGTAGACTTCCCCATCGATCATCACGCGCACAAAGCCCTGCTTCTGCGCGTCCTCCAGCGCCTTCTGGTGCTCGCCCTTGCGCTTGCGCACCACCGGGGCCAGCACCTGCATCCGGGTGCCGTCCGCCAAAAGCAGAATCTGGTCCACCATCTGGTCGATGGTCTGCTGCTTGATCTCCTTGCCGCATTTGGGGCAGTGCGGCACGCCCACGCGCGCGTACAGCAGGCGCAGGTAATCGTACACCTCGGTCACGGTGCCCACGGTGGAACGCGGGTTGCGACTGGTGGTTTTCTGGTCGATGGAAATCGCGGGGGACAGGCCGTCGATGCTGTCGATATCGGGCTTTTCCATTTGCCCCAGAAACATGCGCGCGTAGGAGGACAGGCTTTCCACATACCGGCGCTGGCCCTCGGCATAGATGGTATCAAACGCAAGGCTGGTTTTGCCCGAGCCGCTCAGGCCCGTGAATACGACCAGCTTGTCGCGCGGAATCTCCAGCGTAACGTTTTTCAGGTTATGTTCGCGGGCGCCGCGGATGATGAGCTTATCCTGCAAATTCAATCACACCTCGTTATCGGTCCGGGGTTGGAACGCGCCGGGAACGGCGCGGGGAGCATTGCGAACATGCGTCCGCGAAACATCAGTTCTTCCCAAAAAGGGCGTAAACCCCCCTTGGCACGGCATTCCGGCAGCCGCGGGCACCGTCCGCCGCGCGAAGCCCCCCGGTTTCGCGCAGGCCGCCCGGCCCGCCGCGCCGGCGGGCCGACGTCCGGTCAGACGCGGATCAGCTCGTACGCGGTGGTGCCCAGGCCGAGCTTCTGCGCGTGCTCCACGCCCACGCGCCAGTTGGTGATCGGGTGCACGTCGTGGAAGTGATCGCCGCTGGGGTGCTTGCACTCGGCCAGCTTGGTGCCGGGCAGCGGCGGCATCGCGTTGACCGCCTCGGCGCACGCCGTGTCCAGCGCGACAGGGTCGAAGCTGGCGAACATCCCCACGTCGGCGACGATGGGCGCGTCGTTCTCGTCGTGGCAATCGCAGTAGGGGGACACGTCCATCACCAGCGAGATGTGGAAGTGCGGCTTGCCCTTGAGCACCGCCATGGCGTATTCGCTGATCTTGCAGCTGAGTTTGTCACAGCTGTCGTCCGCGCCGCCGATGGCGCCCTGCTTATGGCAAGCGCCCACGCAGCGGCCGCAGCCGGAGCATTTTTCAGGGTCGATCCGGGCCTTGCGGCCCTCCGGGGTATCCAGCAGGGTGATCGCGTCGCTGCCGCACTGCTTTACGCACATGCCGCAGCCGATGCAGTCGCCTTCGTTGACCACGGGTTTGCCGTCGCAGTGCATTTCGCGCTTGCCGGCAGTCGAGCCCAAGCCCATGCCCAGGTTTTTCAGCGCGCCGCCGATCCCTGTCGCCTCGTGGCATTTGAAGTGGGTCAGGCTGACGACCGCCTCCGCGTCCACCGCGGCGCGGCCCAGCAGGGCGTGGTCGCAGTACTCGCCCTCGATGGGCACGCTCACAAAATCGGTGCCCAGCAGCCCGTCCGCGATCAGCACGTGGCAGCCGGTCTGCAGCGGCGAAAAGCCATTGAGGTAGGCGGCCTCCAGATGATCCAGCGCGTTGCGGCGCATGCCGGGGTACAGGGTGTTGCTGTCCGTCAGGAACGGGCGCGCGCCGATCTCCCGAAGCGCGTCCACGACAACGCGGGCGTAGTTGGGGCGCAGAAAGGCGAGGTTGCCCGGCTCGCCGAAATGAATCTTAATCGCGGTAAACTTGCCGTCCAGCGGCATCTTCAGCATGCCCGCCTTTTCCAGCAGACGTCGCAGTTTATCGGGCAGGTTGCGGCCCGCGTTGGTCCGGAAGTCCGAAAAATAAACCTTTGCCTTCTCCACAGCGGTGTTCCCTCCTCGGTTTGTCTTCACCGAGTATACCACAGTTGACGGCATCCGAATACCCCTATTATGCGAAAATTTGTTCCCATTTTTCCCATGCCGGCATGGTCCGCGACGCCGCGCGGGACGACGCGCCGCCCTCATCAGCCGGAGGAACCCCGCCCGACCCCGGCGGGCTGCGCCGGGCCCGGCCGTGCGCCGCCCGGTGCGCAATCCGGCGCTTTTGAGCGTCGACCGCCGACGCCCGCGGGTCGGGTCAGGAGCCGCCCTTCCGATCCGGCCCTGCGCCGCCCGGTGCGCAATCCGGCGCTTTTGAGCGTCGACCGCCGACGCCCGCGGGTCGGGTCAGGAGCCGCCCTTCCGATCCGGCCGTGCGCCACCCGGTGCGGGCATCCCCGGGCAGGCGGCGCAGGGACTGGGTTTTTGCCTCCCGGTACGCCGGTCCCTAACCGCCGTCCCGTAGGCAGATCACGTCTGAAGCAAAAGGAGCGCCGGACCCGCGGGCCATGCGCTCCTGAATGTTCGCTCCATTTCGCCCTGCAGGCGGCCGGTCAGCGGGTGCTCAGCTCGTCGCGCACGTAGCCCGCGAGGATCGCCACGATGCGCGCGTTGCGGCCGCCGTGGGCCACGATCACGTCCGCCAGATTGATGTAATTGCGGATGTGCTTGTCGTACATGGGCTTGACGGTGGTCAGGTACTGGACGCTGATGTTGTCGATGCTGCGCCCGCGCTCGTTGATGTCCCGCGTGATGCGCCTGAGCAGGCAGATGTCGGGTTCCACGCTCATGTACAGCTTGAGGAACATCAGCTCGCAGAGGCGTTCGTCGTAAAACACATGGATGCCCTCGATAATCAGCACATCCGTGGGATAGATGAGCTCGTCCTCCCGGTCGGCGCGGCGGTGCTGGGTATAGTCGTAATCCTTGCGGGTGATGGGCCGCCCCGCCAGCAGGGTTTTGATGTCCGCCAGAAACAGATCGTGGTCGAAAATGCCGGGCTCGTCATAGTTGAGCAGCGCCCGTTCCTGAAACGTCAGGTGCGGGTGATCGCGGTAATAGCAGTCATGGTTGATCACCATGCATCCGGCGCCGATCGCGCTGCCGAGTTCAGCCGCCAGGGTGCTTTTCCCGCTGCCGCTTGCGCCGCAGATTCCGATGACCAGCATCTTTCTCCGACCTTTGCATCGTTTTTTTTAAGATACCCGAAATCGGCCGGGCTGTCAATACGGGCGGGGGAGGCCGCGGGCTGCGCGGGTTCTGCGCGGGTCCTGCGCGGACGGCCGTCCGCGGGCGGCGGAGGGCGTTACGCTTGCGGCGGAGGATACCGGGCGCGCGAGGCTTCCGCGCTCAAGGGGCAAGCGCGGCGCTTACGGGCGGCGTGCTTCGGCCGCTTGCAGCCGCATACGAACAGGGGGCAAACGTCGTTTCTCCGGGAAAATTCCGCATATTCAGACCGCCGTGCTCAACGGGGCAAGCGCGGCGCTTGCGGGCGGTGTGCTTCAGCCGTTTGCGGCCGCATACGAGCAGGGGGCAAACGTCGTTTCTCCGGAAAAACACCGCACATTCAGATCGCCGCGCTCAACGGGGCAAGCGCGGCGCTTGCGGGCGGCGTACTTGGGCCGTTTGCGGCCGCCCGCGGTCAACGGGCAGGCGTTGCGCTTGCGGTCAGCGCGCGCCTGACCCGGACGCAGCCCCGTCATCTACGGCGAAGCGCGGTCTTGCGCACAGCGTTCCGCCTTGGCCGCCGAACCGGCTGGCATGAGCCGCCGGCAATCGAGTCGCGCGGCCGGCCCGCCGGGGACCGTCGCGTGCCCCGACGGCGGCTCTCCGGCTTCGCCCCGTCCAATGCCGCTTACTGCGCCAGCCCCTGCGTCAGGAATTTTTCCATCACGTAGCCTTCCGCGACGTCGGTGCGAACGCGCACCCAGCCCTCCTGCGGGCACTTTTCCAGCACGATCAGCCGCTGGTGTTTGAAAAGCCGCATCAGGATGGTGCCGGACGCGTCCGGCGAGGCGCGCAGGTTCAGGGAGGAGTCGTCGTCGATCTCCGTCACCTCGGCGTACCACGCGCCCGGCGGGAGCGTTTCCGCAACCGGCATCAGGGTGGGGCGCGGCGTGGGCGTGGGCACGGGGCCGGCGGTTTCCATCAGCGCGGGGGCGACGGAGGGCAGCGCCGTCTCCGTTTCGGCATAGCGCATCAGCGTCATGCCGGGGTAGTAGAAGGCCAGAATTTCGCGGTATCCCATGGCGTAGCGGCCGGCCATCCATTCCGCGCCGCGCTGGCTCAGCCCCACGCCGTGGCCGTAGCGCCGGGACGCAATGGTGAAGCTGTCCGCCTCTTCGGTCACGGTGATCAGCTCGTTGTCGTAGCTGTTGATGCCCAGCGACAGCGCCTTTTCCGCGTTTGGGAAAATCGGGATATCCAGCGTCACCAGGCCCGGAGCGGGGACAAACGGGCCGTAGCTGGGCGCAGGCGTAGCCGTGGGCGCGGGCGGCAATGTCACGGCGGACGCGGGGGCCTCCGTGGGCTGCGCCGCGGGATCGGGCGTAAACAGGCTGACCTCCTCGTCGGTTTCCGCCCAAGCGGGGGCGGCGGCGGAAACGGGGTCGGTGCGGGTGCGCGCCGAATAGGCAAACGTGATGTGCAGCATGGTGTACAGCCGCGAAGGCGCGTCAAAGCGCGGCGTATCCACCGATACGGCCGTAACCCTGTCCACGCGGAGGCTTTCGGGCGCGGCGTCATACCCGCCGGCCACAAGCGTCTCTTCCAGCCGGCGGCTCAGCAGCAGCCTGAGCACATAGGGCGCGTCGGTCACCTGCGTGGTCTGTTTGGGCAGCACGACGCTTTGCACCTTGCTCTGCGGGTTTTCCAGATCGTACGGGTCGTCGCGCATGTCCAGATAGCCGTAGTCCCCCTTGAGGTCCCACACGTGGGCGACCAGTTCGGTCTGGCCGCCGTTGCTCGCGGCGTAATAGCACATGGCGAGTTCGCCCTTGTAAAAGCCGCACACGCCGCTTGTCTCCGCGATGGCCTGCGCGGCACGGGTGTATTCCTCCCGCCGGCCCTTATACACCTGATCGTTGGTGTTATCCACCAGATCGTATTCCTTCTTGCCGTTGGCTTTCGCCTTGCTGACCGCGTAGGTGCGCGCCGCCACCGCCTGCGCCTTGAGCGCCTCCAGCGGGAAGCTGTCGCTCATTTCATAGGGCACGACGCCGCCCAGGTAATCCTCCACCCCGAGGGTCAGGATCAGGCGGAGCGCTCCGTCGACCACCGTTACGCGCAGATCGCCCTCATACAGCGCGGTGTTGTTGGCAAACCGGATGGCGTTGAGCGTGCCCTCCTCCGCCGGATGGCGCAGGAGGGTCATCTCCTGACCGGCGTCCACGCTCAGGCCCGCGTAGTAGAGCACCATGCGGCCGTCTTTAAGCAGGATGGCCAGATCGCTGCCCCGGCCGAACATCAGCGTCGTATCGCCCACCTGCGCGCTGTACGCGCCGTTGAGGTTCACATCCAGCCGGTCGGCTCCGCCCAGCCGCGTGAGCAGCACGCGGATCGACCGGGGCGCTTCGCCCTTGGCGGCCGGGAGGGTATCCCCGCCCTCGCCCAGCGCGGCTGCGAACGCCGCGGACGCCAGCACGGCGGACAGGATCAGGCCGGCAAGCAGCCGTCGCAACAGGTTTTTTTTCATGGTTTGCCTCCCGGAGGCCGCGTCTTTTCCGCGCGGGCGTTCCGCCCCCTCGGGCGGTTGCGCCCCGCCGCGGTGCGCCGCAGCCTTCTACGGTCATGGTATCATGCGCGGGTGCAAGTTGCAACCGTCCCCTTGCCTGGGCAGGCCAGGGCACGTGATGATTTACAATCCCGTCGTCGGGGCGCGGGTCTGCGCTGAACGCAGCCGGCCAGCCCCTGCCGTGTTCAGCCTTGCCCAGTGCGGCCCCGCCCGTCGGGCTTAGTCGTAGCGCACCCCTTCGCCGAGGCGCGCCAGCGCGTCCGCGTCCAGCACGCGGTAACCGCCTCCCTCCCGGGCGATCCACCCCGCGTCGCCAAACAAGCCGAGCGTCCGCAGCAGGTGCCGGTAGCTGGTGCCCATCAGCTCGCTCAGCCGCGTCAGGTGCGGCGCCGCGACGCCGTCCCGGCAGGCGTGCAGCAGATAGGCCGCCAGCCGCGCCGCCAGCGGATACAGCCTGTCCTGCGCGGCCAGCCGGGACGTCTGCTCCAGTTTGCGGGCAACCTCGCGACCCAGAAACCGCAGCATCGCAGCGTCGTGAAGCAGCTTCTCCCGCGCCGCGTCCAGGGGGATATAGAGCATCTCCACAACCGTGATCGCCCGAATATCGCAGGTCAGGTACGCGGGCTCCTGGGTGAGCAGCTCCAACTCGCCCACCGTCTGCACGCCGCGATATTCGGTGATCATCGCGACACGCCCGTTTTCCATCAGCGTGCGCACGGCGGCGCTTCCCTCCACGATGAAACCCAGCCACCGCAACGGCTCGCCCGCCGTGACGATGGTTTGGCCGGCCGTAAACCGCCGGGACAGCAGCGGATAACCCGCCAGCGGCGGCAGCCGGTCCTCGTGCCGCCGCCACAGGGCCCCTGTGGACGCATTCATGGCATTCGCTCCTTGTTTCGGTCCGGTTTCGCGGGTCGCGCATATGACATCCGTCATCACGGGCCGCGGCGAAATCTGCTATGCTGGCCGTGTAAACAGACGGGAGGGATGCAGGATGCTGGCGCTTCTGGCCGTGATCAGCGGTGTGCTGATCTCCGTGACCGTGGTGCAAAACGGCGATCTGGCCGCCTGGTACGGCAACCATCAGGCGACGGTGTTGGTTCATCTGGTCGGGCTGGCGACGATCCTCCTGTGGATGGCCGTCCGTGGGGAAAAACTGCGCTGGAACCGGGGCACGCCCTGGTACGGCTATATGGGCGGCGTATTGGGCGTGCTCACGGTATTGGGCTGCAACCTCAGTTTCGCGTCGCTGGGCGTTTCGGTTTCCGTGGCCGTGATGCTGCTGGGGCAGGTGGTCACGGGGCTTCTGGTGGATCACTTCGGGCTTTTCGGGGCGGACAGGCGGCCGTTCCAACCCCGGCATCTGATCAGCCTGGCGCTGATCGCCGGCGGCGTGGCCGTGATGATCTGGCTGTGAGGGGGGTGCGCACATGATGCTGTTCGTCGCCGCCCTGGTGGGCGCAAACACGGTGATCTCCCGGTACCTCAACGCGCTGTACGCGCGGCACAACAGCCTGCCCATGGGTACGCTGCTCAACTACCTGACGGGGCTGGGGACGTCGCTACTGGCGCTGGCGGCGCTGGGCGCGCCTGCCGACGCGCAGCCGCTTGGCGTTCTCACCTTCCGTTCGGTGTCGATGTTCCTGGGCGGCGCGGTCGGCGTGGTGCTCATCCGCCTGACCATCTACCTCACGCCTCGGCTGTCCGCGTTTCAGGCGACGCTGCTGATTTTTCTGGGGCAGTTGGGCGGCGGGCTGATGCTGGACTATCTGCTGACCGGCGTGTTCAGCCCGGGCAAGCTGCTGGGCGGCGCGCTGGTGCTGCTGGGCCTCGCGCAGTACGCGCGGACGAACGCACGGCCCGCCGAAACGCCCAGGTCCTGATCCGCGGCGCCCTCCGGCAGCAGTGTACCACGGCGCGCGGCCGCGCGCAACCAAAGGCGAGCGTGCTCAACCGCGCGCGTTCGGTTCCCGTATGCCGCAGCCGGCCGGAAAGCGGGGGTTCTCCCGAACACGGGCCCGGCTGAGGACGCGGCGCGCGCCTCGGCCGGAGGTATGCCGCGTTGCGCGCGTGCGCCCTGGGGCGGGCGTTTACCACGCTTAAGCTCATTCTGTCCATTTCCGCACCCGATGTTGCATTGCGGGGCCGTTTCCCGCATGGTACACTGACCGGGCCAGGGGCCGGGTGCGGGGCACAGGGCCGTTCCCCGGTTGCCGCACCGCACGCCGCGCTGTGCTCAAACGCCCACTCGCGGACCGTTTCAGCCCTTCCCGGCGCGGCCCCGTTGCCCGACAGCCGGCGCGATCCTCCGCGCGACGGCCGTTTTTTTCGTGAACGGGTCGGGCCGGTCCGACCTGGCCCGGACGCCTGCAATGCAGCCTGCAATCCACACCGACTGCGCTTCCTCCCGCGTCATCGTTGACAAACCCGCGCGATCGTGCTAATATGCTATGGTTGCCCGTTATGTGCACTCGCACGAGGCAAAATGTGGCAGACACTGCCGCATCCGGCCTGAACAAAGGCAAAGACGACATCCCAGCCGGAGGTGGAACCGCTTTGGAAGATCAGCTGCGCCAGCCCGGCAAACGGGTGGTGGGCACCAAACAGGTGCTGCGCGCCGTGCGGGACGGTCGGGCCGTTCGCGTGTTTGTCAGCCGGGATGCGGACGACTTCATCTACCGTCAGGTCCAGGCGGCCTGCGACGAGCATCAGGTGCCCGTGACGGCGGTGGATACCATGGAGAAGCTGGGCAAGCTGTGCCTGGTGGGCGTGCCCACGGCAGCGGCCGCGCTGCTTTCCTAACCTTACCGTAATGCTCCTGGGGTTGAGGGGCCTTTATGGATAGACTAACTCGGAGGTGTTATTTTTGCCCACGATCAATCAGTTGGTTCGCAAAGGGCGGGAAAAGCTGGAGGAGCACTCCAAGGCTCCCATCCTGCAGGGATGCCCGCAGAAGCGCGGCGTGTGCCTGAGCGTGAAAACCGCGACACCCAAAAAGCCTAACTCGGCGCTTCGCAAAATCGCGCGTATCCGTCTGACCAATCAGATCGAAGGTACGTGCTACATCCCCGGCATCGGCCACAACCTGCAGGAGCACAGCGTGGTGCTGATCCGCGGCGGCCGCGTACGCGATCTGCCCGGCGTTCGTTACCACATCATCCGCGGGGCGCTGGATACCGCCGGCGTTGCCAAGCGGATGCAGGCCCGTTCCCTGTACGGCGCCAAGCGGCCCAAGAAGTAACCGCACTTTGCGCTGCCCATGCAGGAGCTCTTTCGAAGCGGGCGCAGGCGCCAGGCAGGCGAGCGTGTAACCCCACGCCACCCGCCCCGCACACCGCGTGGCTTTCCGTGAACACGGAGCGGCTGATGCTGACGGCCGTCTGAAAACCCGTGTACAGCGCGCAAACAATCGCCGGGAACGGATTGGAACGCCGCAGGCGGCCGGCAAGGCCGCCAAGACCAATGTTAAGGAGGGAAACTCATGCCCCGTCGTGGCTTTATTCCCAAGCGTGAGGTACTGCCGGATCCCGTTCACGGGACCACCGTCGTTACCAAGCTCATCAACCAGATCATGCTGGACGGCAAGCGCGGCACCGCGCAGCACATCTGCTACACCGCCTTTGACGCCATCGCTGAAAAAACCGGCAAGGATGCCAACGAGGTGTTCACCAGCGCCCTGGCCAACGTTGCCCCGCAGCTGGAAGTCAAGGCCCGCCGCGTGGGCGGCGCCACCTACCAGGTGCCTATCGAGATCCGCCCGGAGCGCCGCCAGACGCTCGGCCTGCGCTGGATCGTCGAGTTCAGCCGCAAGCGCGGCGAGAAGACCATGGCCGAGCGCCTCGCCGGCGAACTGATGGACGCCGCCAACAACACCGGCAACGCCGTCAAGCGCAAAGAGGAAATGCACCGCATGGCCGAGGCCAACAAGGCTTTCGCGCACTACCGCTGGTAAGAAAGCCTGATCTCACGCAATGCGCATTCGAAAGGAGACCCATCGTATATGCCTAGAAGTCACCCCCTGGAAAAGGTGCGGAATATCGGCATCATGGCCCATATCGACGCCGGTAAGACGACGACCACCGAGCGCATCCTGTTTTACACGGGACGCACGCATCGCATGGGCGAGGTGCATGAAGGCGCGGCCACCATGGACTGGATGGAGCAGGAACAGGAGCGCGGCATCACCATTACGTCCGCCGCGACAACCTGCCTGTGGGACGGTCACCGCATCAACATCATCGACACCCCCGGCCATGTGGACTTCACCGTCGAGGTGGAGCGCAGCCTGCGCGTGCTGGATGGCGCCGTCGCCGTATTCTGCGCCAAGGGTGGCGTGGAGCCCCAGAGCGAGACCGTATGGCGCCAGGCCAACAAATACAAGGTGCCCCGCATCGCCTATGTCAACAAGATGGACATCACCGGCGCGGACTTCTTCCGCGTGGTGAACATGATGAAGGAGCGCCTCAACGCCAACGCCGTACCGATCCAACTGCCCATCGGTTCCGAAAACACCTTCAAGGGCATCGTCGACCTCGTTCGCATGAAAGCCGAGGTCTATTATGACGACGAAGGCAAGGACGTACGCGATGAGGACATCCCCGAATCGCTTCTCGCACAGGCCGAGGAGTACCGTCAGTACCTGATCGAAGCCGTCGCCGAACAGGACGAGGCGCTGCTGGAGAAGTTCTTCAGCGGCGAGGAGCTGTCCGTGGACGAGATCAGGGCCGCCATCCGCAAGGCAACCATCGCCAACGACATGACGCCGGTGCTGTGCGGCACATCCTACCGCAACAAGGGCGTACAGCCCATGCTGGACGCCGTCATCGCCTACATGCCCAGCCCTCTGGACATCCCGGCCATCCGCGGCACGAAGCCCGGCGACCCGGATACGGAGATTGTGCGCCACGCTTCCGATGCCGAACCGCTCTCCGCGCTGGCCTTCAAGATCATGACCGACCCGTTCGTGGGTAAGCTGGCCTTCGTGCGCGTCTACAGCGGTATGCTGTCCTCCGGCAGCTACGTGTTCAACTCCACCAAGCAAAAGCGCGAGCGCGTCGGGCGTTTGCTGATGATGCACGCCAACCACCGCGAAGAGGTCGATACCGTCTACAGCGGAGAAATCTGCGGCATCGTGGGTCTGAAGGACACCACCACCGCCGATACCCTGTGCGACGAGAGCAACCAGGTCATCCTCGAATCCATGGACTTCCCGGATCCCGTGATCCAGGTGGCCATCGAGCCCAAAACCAAGGCCGGCCAGGATAAGATGACCATGGCGCTGATCAAGCTCGCCGAAGAGGATCCGACCTTTAAAACCTATACCGACCAGCAGACCGGCCAGACCATCATCTCCGGCATGGGCGAACTCCACCTGGAAATCATCGTGGACCGCCTGATGCGCGAGTTTAAGGTCGAGGCCACGGTCGGCAAGCCCCAGGTGGCCTACCGCGAAACCATTCGCCGCGCCGCCGAGGCCGAAGGCCGTTACGTCCGCCAGACCGGCGGCCACGGCCAGTACGGTCACTGCCGAATCCGCATCGAACCCGTCGCGCCCGGCGAGGGATATTCCTTCGAGAACAAAATCGTGGGCGGCGTGATTCCCAAGGAATTCATCGCGCCCATCGACGCCGGTATCCGCGAAGCGTCCCAGAGCGGCCTTCTGGGCGGTTTCGAGGTGGTGGACTTCAAGGCGAGCGTCTACGACGGCAGCTACCACGAAGTCGACTCCTCCGAAATGGCCTTCAAGATCGCCGGCTCCATGGCCTTCAAGGAAGCGCTGTCCAAAGCCGATCCATGCCTGATGGAACCCATGATGAAGGTCGAGGTCATCATCCCCGAGCAGTACATGGGCGATGTGATCGGCGACATCTCCAGCCGACGCGGCCGCATCGAGGGCATGGAAGCCCGGCTGGGCGAGCAGAGCGTGCACGCGTTCGTGCCGCTCTCCGAGATGTTCGGCTACGCGACTGACCTTCGCAGCCGCACGCAGGGCCGCGGGCTGTTCACCATGCAGTTTGACCACTACGAGGAAGTGCCCAAGAGCATTGCCGAAAAAGTGACCGGACGCGGACGCAAGGACGACTGAGTCACCCATTTTCCCCAAATTGAAAGCGTTGAATCGCTTGCACATCTGTAATTAAGGAGGAACCACCCATGGCGAAGGCACATTTTGAACGCAACAAGCCGCACGTGAACATCGGAACGATCGGGCACGTGGATCACGGCAAGACGACGCTGACGGCGGCGATTACCATGACCCTGGCGCAGCTGGGCGAAGC
>JAAYUF010000113.1 GCA_012517815.1 Clostridiales bacterium | reverse complement strand
TGGCGCGCTACCGCGCCGACACCGGCGACGCCCGCCTGTTCTGCATGAAGTTCGCCCCGATCGACCCCTGGGGCGAAGGGTTCGGAGGGCTTGGCCACCCCAACAGCCAAACGCAGATTCGCATGGGGCACGAACTGGCCGAAGCCCTGAAACCTTGGCTGGGAAAGGAGCAAACCGTATGAGCCTTCCATGGACCGCGCTTCCCGCCGCGTGGACGCCCCCCGCCCCGCCGCCGGATATCCCCCACGGGGATATGCCCGGCGACAGCGTGCACATTTCGGACATCCATGTGCAAAAGGCCGGGGTGATCTTCCCGGAGCTTTGGCGTCTGCTGCCGGGCATCGCGGCGCAAAACCCCGCCGGGCGCGCGGTGATCTCGATTTGCGGCGGCTCGGGCGTGGGCAAGTCCGAAACGGCCTCGCTGCTTTCCCATTACCTGCGCCAGGCGGGTGTGGGCAGCTATACCCTGAGCGGGGACAACTATCCGCGCCGCATCCCGCTGTATAACGACGCGGAGCGCCTGCGCATCTTCCGGGGGGGCGGCATGAAGGGGCTGGCGCAAAGCGGCGGCTACACCGTTGAGCGCGGGGAAGCCATCCGCGCCCTGCAGGCGGAGGGCCGGGACGCGGACCCCGCCGCGGCGGCCGACTGCCCCTGGCTGGCCGTTTACCAGCGCGAAGGGCGCGCGGCGCTGGCCGGGTATCTGGGTTCGCCGGCGGAAATCGACTTTGACGAGCTCAACGGGATCATCGCGCAGTTTAAAAACGGCGCGGAAACCCTGCTGCTCAAGCGCATGGGGCGGGACGACACGGCGCTTTGGTACGAGCCGGTGCCCTTTGCCAACGTGCAGGTGCTGGTGATTGAGTGGACGCACGGCAACAGCGACCACCTGCACGGGGTGGATATTCCCGTGCTGCTTAACAGCACGCCCAGCGAAACGCTCGCCTACCGCAAGGCGCGCCACCGCGACGGCGGCACCGACAGCCCCTTTACCACCATGGTGCTGGCGCTGGAACAAAAACTGCTGGAGATGCAGGCCGAAAAGGCGCGGCTGATCCTGTCCAAAACCGGCGAACGGCTGAGCTACCGCGAGTACCGTCGCCTGATGGCGGAGGAATGACCATGTCGGAGCTACAGACAGCCCCCCTGACCAATGGGCCGATGTTCAACGCCTACCCCGACAGCATCGGCGGCACGCTCGCGGAAACGGTGCAATTTTTAGGGCGCGACGGCGTGCGCGGCGCGTTTGCCTCGGCGTACCTGCTGCCCAGCGTGTTCAATACCGATCTGGACCGCGGGTTTTCGGTGATCGATTACGGCCTGAACGAATGCCTGGCCACGCCCGCGGATCTGGAAGGGCTGCGGGCGCTGGGCATCGGGCTCAAGCTTGATTTTCTGCTCAACCATGCGTCGGTGCTGTCGCCGCAGTTTCAGGATATCCTGACAAACGGCGAAGCCTCTCCCTACCGCGATTTTTTCATTGATTGGAACCGCTTCTGGGAAGGCCGCGGGCGCATGACGGAGGGCGGCTACATCCAGCCGGACGAGGCGGAGATTCGGGACATGTTTATGCGCAAACCCGGCCTGCCGCTCTTGATGGTGCGCTTCCCCGACGGGCGGCGCGTGCCGTACTGGAACACCTTCTACCAGGAAGTGCGCTACCCGCGCGTGGACGAGCAGGACCTGATCCGCGTTGCGGGGCTGCAGTACGCGGCCGCCCAGCGGTTGGCCGCCGCGGTCAACCGCGCGCTGGACGCGGGCCAAGCGCCGGAAGCGATCGACTTCGGACAATTCGGCCGGATGAAGCCGCAGGTGACGGAATGGCTGGAGGCGGGCCGCAAGTATCTGGGCCTGATGGATTTGAACATCCGCTCCCCGCTGGTGTGGGACTATTACGACAGGACGCTTGCCACCCTCGCCGGCTACGGCGCGCAGATTGTGCGGCTGGACGCCTTCGCGTATGCGCCCAAAGCGCCCGGCAAGCGGAACTTCCTCAACGAGCCGGACACCTGGGAGCTGCTCGCGCGCGTGCGCGCCCTGGCCGACCGCTACGGGCTGACCCTGCTGCCGGAAATCCACGCGAGCTACGCGGAAAAAACCTACGCGCGCCTCGCGCGGGAAGGCTACCCGTGCTATGATTTCTTCCTGCCGGGGCTTGTGATCGACGCGCTGGAACGCCAAAACGGCGATCTGCTGGCGCGCTGGGCGCAGGAACAGGTGGAAAAGGGCATCCGCTCCGTGACCATGCTGGGCTGCCACGACGGCATCCCGCTGCTGGATTTAAAGGGCCTGCTTACGGAGGAGCAGATCGAAGCGCTCATCCGGGTGGTCGTCGGCCGGGGCGGGCTGGTCAAGGACCTGCACGGGCAAAAAAACGTGTACTATCAGGTGAACGCCACCTATTTCAGCGCCTTGGGCGAGGACGAACGGCGGCTGCTGCTGGCGCGCGCGATTCACCTCTTCATGCCGGGCAAGCCGCAGGTGTGGTATCTGGACCTGTTCGCGGGCCGCAACGATCTCGCGGCGGCGCGGGGCGCGGGCGCGGCCGGGCACAAGGAGATCAACCGTACCAACCTGACCGCCGAAGCGGTCGAACGGGCCCTGCAACAGCCGGTTGTTCAGGACCAGCTGACCCTGCTCAGGTTCCGCAACGCCTGCCCGGCTTTCGGCTTTGACGCGGCGCTGGACATCGCCCGGCCGAGCGTCGAAACCCTGCGCCTCACCTGGCGCGGGAACGGGTGCGAGGCGACGCTGGACGCGAACCTGCGAACGCTCGCCTTTACCGTGGAAACGGCGGACGCGGCGGGCGAGCGCGCCCCGGTGTACCGGCAGGCGTGACGCGCGCCGGGCGGCCGGGCTTCGGGAAGCGCGGCCGTCCGGCGCGGCGGGCCGTTGCAAACGGGCGGCGGAACATTGCAGCCCGGCACGGACGGGCACACGGCATTACGCTTGTGTGTAAATTCTCCTTGCGCGCAGCCGGGCCCAGACCGGCGCGGCGGGCCGTTGCAAACGGGCGGCGGAACATTGCAGCCCGGCACGGACGGGCACACGGCATTACGCTTGTGTGTGAATTCTCCTTGCGCGCAGCCGGGCCCAGACCGGCGCAAGCGCGTTTTGCTGACCGGCGCGCGATAACCGTTGCCGGCGCGGCGCGAAGGCGGCCGGCGGACGCCTGGTCAGAAAGGGCAGGAACCGATGGATTTTACAAAACTGACAGCCTATCTGGACTCGCTGGCGGGAACCTATGGCATCCCCGCGGTGGATTGCAAGGTGACGCGCGGCTACGAAACCCTGTACCGCCACGGCGCGGGATACGCCGATCCGCAGGGCGCGCGGCCCGTGGCCGATACCGACCTGTACGGCGTCTACTCGGCGACGAAGGTAGTAACCGCCGTCGCGGCCCTGCAACTGATCCAACAGGGCAAGCTGAGCCTTTCCGACCGGCTGGACGCCTACCTGCCGGAATTTGCCGAACTTTTCGTGTCGCGGGGCGACCCTGCGGGCGATGCGCCGCTTCGTTCGCCCGGCGGGGACGCGTCGCCGGCGCGGGCGCAAAACCCCATCCGCGTGCTGGATCTGTTCCGGATGACGGCGGGGCTTACGTATGACCTCGGCGCCGCCGCGCTGCAAGCCTATGTGCGGGACAACCGGCACGGCGGCACCATGCGAGGGGCGATGGCGGCCATCGCGCGGATGCCGCTGATCTGCGAGCCCGGCACCCGCTGGGTGTACAGCCTGGCCCACGACGTGCTGGGCGGGCTAGTGGAAACCGTATCGGGCGAGCGCTACGGGGCGTACCTGCAACGGCATCTGTTTGAGCCGCTGGAGATCCGCGACATGACGCTCACGCCGGACGCGGCGCAGCGGGCGCGGTTGAGCGCGCAATACCAGGCCGACGCGGCCACAGGCCGGATCGTCCCGTGGGAGGAGCCTTCTCCCTACCGGCTTACCGAGGCGTACGAGAGCGGCGGCGCGGGGCTTTACTGCACGGTGAACGCATACAGCCTTTTCGCGCAGGCGCTGGCCAACGGCGGCGTGGGCGCAACGGGGAACCGCATCCTCACCTCGGAATCGATTGATCTGATGCGGCGCAACTGGCTGGACGAGCGGATGCTCCGCGATTTTGCCGCCACCGGAAAAACGGGCTACGGGTATGGGCTGGGGGTGCGCACGCTGATGGACGCGAGCGCGGCCCGAAGCCCCGTCGGGGAATTCGGCTGGGACGGCGCGGCCGGCGCCTATGTGCTGATCGACCCGGAGAACCGGCTGAGCCTGTTTGTGGCGGAGCATGTGCTGGGATTTGAGGAGAATTACCGGACGATCCACCCGAGAATACGCGATTTGGTATACGAGGCGCTGGGGTAAGCGCAGCGTCCGCCAGGCGGGGCCCAGTACCCCGCCGCGGCGCAGCCGGGGCCGGTGCGCCGGAGGGAGGCGCGCAACCCGCGGCCGCTTGCGCGATGCCCAAATCGACCGGAGGCGGGGCGCTTCACAAGGGCCGGACACGGCAACGCTCGGAGCGATGATGGAACCGACCGGATCCCCCGGGGTTCCGACCGTTTCAGACGCCGCGGCGAGCGAACGGCGCCAAAGGCGCTGTGAGGCAAGCGACGGCAGCCGGCCGCAGGGATTCGCAGACAAAAGGAGCGCCGCGCATTTCGCGCGGCGCTTTGCCATGTGCCCTGATGATTGCCCGTCCGGCGACGCCGGCCCGATCCGCCCCCCGGGGCGGTGCCGCCCTGGCCGCCGATCCGGTTTCCGCTCCTGCATGCGGTTAGCTCACGGCGCTTTTCTGCTGTGCCATCGGGCTTGCCCGACGAAGCCACAGGGGAAAGCGCGCCGCAAGAGCGAGGCGTTTGCGGTTTGTAACCGCATGCTGCCCCGCGCGGCCCTTACCGCACCGGCAGGACTTCCAGCTTCGGCGCGGGGCAGGAGGCCATGAACGCCGCCAGCTCGTCGCGGGTGGTGTTGCCCTCCATGGGCCCCCGCTTTTCCACCGCCTTGGCGCCGGCGGCGTTCGCCGTTTTCAGGCAGTCCTCCAGGCTCAGGCCCCGGCACAGGCCTGCCAGGAACGTCGCGTCAAAACAGTCTCCCGCGCCCGTCGGGTCTACCTCCCGGGCGGGATAGGCGGCGCAGCGCAGGGCCGTGTCCCGGGTGTAGACGGTCGTGCCCCGGCCGCCATCCTTCACGACGATCAGGCGATCCTTTCCGGCCAGCAGCGCCGCTACGGGGTCCGTTTCCCCGGGGACGATCAGCGAGAGCTCGCTTTTCCCGGTCAGGAGCACGTCGCATCGGTTCAGGATCGCCTGATAGTAGGCGGTGATCTTGCCGCTTAGCAGCTCCGGCCGGATGTTGGGGTCAAACGAAACCTGCACCCCCTGCTCCGCCGCCAGCTCGACGGCGCGCAGGATCGCCTCGCCCATGCTGGGGCTGCCGGTGATGGAACAGCCCATGACGTGCAGGTAGCGGGCGCTGCCGATCAGGCTCAGGTCCACGTCCTTGGGGGCGAGCTCGCCGCAGGCGGCGTGCGTAAAGTGAAAGATGAACTTGCGCGAGCCGTCCGAAAAATAGGTCACGAAAGCGACGCCCGTGGTGTTGTCGGGCGTTTGCAGGATGTGGGACACATCCACCCCGTCGCCCCGCAGGCGCTCGATGTTCAGGCTGGCGAAATCGTCCCGGCCCGTTTTGGCGATGATGGCGCATTTCGCCCCCATCCGCGCCGCCTGGTCGATGAAGATCGCCGGCGCGCCGCTGGGGTAGGGCCCCAGCAGGACGCCCGGCCGATCCAGCGACTGATCCGTCTGCTCGGCGAGAATTTCCACCAGAATTTCCCCGATTGTGAGAATGTCATACATGGTCGCGTCACCTCGGAAAACAGAATGGGCAACCGGGGATCGGGCTCAAGCGATTTCTCCTCCTGTACGCCCGCGCCTCACGGCGTTTGCTGCCGTGACTTGGTCGCGCAGGCTCGGCGCAGCCCGGTTGCACGTCGCAGCCCGGTTGCATGCCGCAGCCAAAAGCGCTCGGGACCGCCGGCGCATTCCTGCGTTGCAACGGTGTTAGGCCCTGCCTGCGCACCCGCAGACGGCCATCTTGCGCATCACCAGCGCCTGCACGGCGCTTCGGCCGGCCGCGCCGTACTTCTTGGGGTCGTACGCCCCGGCGTCGGCGTTCAGGAACGCCCGCACGGCGTCGGTGTAGGCGCAGCGCAACTCCGTGGCGAAATTCACCTTGCAGATACCCAGCGAAACCGCGGTGGAAACATCCCGGTCGCTCAGCCCCGATGCGCCGTGCAGCACCAGCGGCGTGGATACGCGTCCCCGGATGGCTTCCAGCAGGTCGAAGCGGAGCTTCGGCTCGCCCCTGTAAAAGCCGTGCGCGGTGCCGATGGCGATGGCGAAGGAATCCACGCTGGTGCGGCGCGCGAAATCCTCGGCCTGTTCCGGATCGGTGTAGGCGATTTCGGCTTTCAGGGAGTCCTCCTTGCCGCCGATCGCGCCCAGTTCCGCCTCGGTTGTGATGTTGCGGGCGCGGTTGAAGGCGGCCACCTGCGCGCTCAGGCGCACGTTTTCCTCGTAGGGCAGGTCGGAACCGTCAAACATGACGGAGGTATAGCCTTCCTCGGCGGCCTGCCGGCACAGCTCCACGCGGTTGCCGTGGTCCAGGTGAACCGCGGCGGTAACGCCCGCCTCGCGGACAAGGGCCGTCAGGAGGCTTGCGAACACGTGCACGCCGGCGTATTTCAGGGTGGAAGGCGTCGTTTGCAGGATGACCGGGGCGTCCAACGCCTTCGCGGCGGCGATCACGCCCTGGGCCATCTCCAGGTTTTCCACGTTAAAGGCGCCTGCGGCATACCCGCCCCGTTGGGCGCTTTTCAGCATTTCAAGGGTGTTTTGCAGCATATGGACCTCCGGGGGTTTCGTTTGGGTCGCGGGCCGCCCGCCGCGGCGCGCCCCGCCGGCTGCCGGGCCGCTCCGGCGGTAAGCATGGTGCAGGGGGGAAAACGCCAAAGCCAACCGCCGCGCGCGGCCCCTCGCCGGATGGCGGGGCGCGCCAGGGAGAACGCCGGGGTTCTCCGCCGCGCCTCAGGCGCCGAGGTTCTTTTTCAGGAACGCGAGCGAATCCAGCAGCATCTGGTCGTACTGTTCCGGGGTCACGCCCGGCACGAAGTCCCGCCACAGGTGCACGGGCTTGCCAAACGGCCCGTTTTGCAGCATGAAGGGCTCGATCACCGCGAAGCCGTCGAAGTGAACGTCCCGCAGGGCCTGTCCCATTTCGGCCCACGGCAGCGAGCCAAGGCCGGGGAGCTTGCGGTTGCCCTCGCCAAGGTGCAGGTGGCCCACCTTGCGGCCCGCCAGACGGATGGCGCCGGGCAGGCTGTCCTCCTCGATGTTCATGTGAAACGTATCCAGCAGCAGCTTGAGGTTGGGGCTTCCGACCTCGTCCAGGTAGCGCAGGCCCTCCGCCGTGTCGTTGACGATGTAGGATTCAAAGCGGTTGAGCACCTCCAGATGGATGGTGATGCCCAATTCCTCGGCCACCTTGCACAGCTCCCTGAGGGAGTTGACGCTGTTGCGCCAGGAAACCGCCTTGTCGTACTCCAGGTTCCAATCCACCGGCCAGGCGGTGCACAAGCCGCCGATCAGCGTTTTGCTGCCCAGCCGCTTCATCTGCCGGAGAATGTCGGAGAAATAGCGCACGCCGTTTTGGCGCACCGCGGGGTCGGTGGAGGCGAAATCCGTCTCCTTGGACGGGCCGCAGTTGACCGATACCTCAAGCCCCAGGTCTTCCACGGCGCTCCTGAGCCGGTCGATTTCCACGCCGCCCATGCGGTACAGATCTCCGCCGTCGATCTCGATCACGTCAAAACCGGCCTTTTTGATTTTCCGTGCAACCTCGAGATAGTCGCACTTGGCGTCCGCCCGATCCATCCAGTAATGAAACAGCAAACCGTACTTCATGGTAAAAACCTCCCCAGTCGATTGTGTTGGGACGTGGCGCGCGGCGCGGCCCGGGCGGGGAAGCGCCCCGCAGAGGGCGCTCCCGGCGGCCCGGCGGGCGCGGCTGCGTCAATCCGCCGCGGGCGGGTACTCGCTGCACAGCAGCCGGTAGGGGGGCTCGTCCTCCTCGATGGCGGGGAAGCGCCCGATGGGCAGGAAGAAATAGTTGTCCTCGTGATCGTCGTTGCACATGGATACCTCGCCCACCAGCGCCGAGCCCTCGCGGATGATGTACTCATGGTAATAGTAGGGGTACAGGCTGAGCGATTCGCCGGGGCGCAGCGAGATCTCCTGGCCGGCGGGCACGGTATAGCGGCGGCCGTCCATAAAGATCGTCACATCGCTGTCGGAAACGGTGCCGTCCTCGTTGGCCACCCACAGCCGGAAGTCGATGGTCCCGCCGCCGCGGTTGATGATGTCCTCCATCTTTTTCCAGTGGAAGTGCCGGGGGCAGCTTTGGCCTTCCTTGACGTAGCAGATTTTTTCGGCGTAGGTTTTGGTGTATTTGGGGTTGTTCACGTTGCCGTTGCGCAGGGTAATCAGCGCAAGGCCCATCTTGTCGTACTCGCCCATGCCGAAGTCGGTGATGTCCCAGCCCAGGGCGTTGTCGCGGATCTCATCGTATTCGTGGCCTTTGGTTTTCCATTCTTCGGGGGTGAATTTCAGGAAAGGCGGCAGTTCAAAGCGGTGCTTGTCCAGCAACGCTTCGAAATCCCTGATGATCTGGTTGACCTGCGAACGTTTCATCCGGTGATTCCTCGCTTTCGATTGCTTTCTAAACGCGTTTACGACAGCAGATCCTTCGTGTGGTCGTACAGCTGTCGATAGACTTCGAACCGTTCCAGATACACCTTGTGGTTTTCTTTGTCGGGCTTGATCACCGTATCGCTGTAGCGCACGATCTGCGCGCAGGCCTCCTCATAATCGCGGTACTCGCCCGCGCACACGGCGGCGGCTACGGCGGCGCCGATGCAGGACTGCTCCTTGCCCAGGTTGGTGTAGATTTCCCGGTTGTACATATCCGCCTGAATGTGCAGCATCAGCTCGCTGCGCGCCCCGCCGCCCGAAGCCAGCAGCCGGTCGGGCTCCATGCCGCAGCTCTGGAACACCCGGTAGCAGTCCATCAGCGAAAAGATGATGCCTTCCATGTTGCTGCGGATCAGGTGCGCGCGCGTGTGGCCCAGCTGGAGGCCGAAATAGATGCCCTTGGCGTTGGCGTCGTTGTGGGGGCAGCGCGCGCCGCTGAGGTAGGGCAGGAACAGCAGGCCGTCGCTCCCCGGCGGCACCTGGGAGGCCTCCCGGTCCCAATCCCGGTAGTCCTGCATGTGCAGCACCTTTTCCTTAAGCCACTTCTGCGCGAGGCCGCCGGTCACGTTGGCGCCCATCATCATCCACAGTTTCTCGTGGACGTGGCAGAAGGTGTTGCTGCGGTACTGCGTATCGTACACCGGGCGGCTGACCGCGCAGGAAAGCTGGTTGGAGGTGCCGATGTTGGAAACCCAGACGCCGTTATCCGACACCATGCCGTTGCCCACCTGCTGCATGATCGTATCCCCGCCGCCAAAGGCCACCCTGACGCCCGCGCGCAGCCCCGTGAGCGCCGCGCACTCCTCGGTGATGAGGCCCGCCAACTCGTAGGACTCGTGGCACTCGGGGAAAATGTCCCGCCGGAAGCCGAGCCTGTCGATCAGCTCCCAGGACCACTGGCGCCGGGAGGTGTCAAAGAGCGCCCCGCCGGAGGCGTCGGAGCTTTCCACGCCGATGTTGCCGGTCATCAGGTAGCGAATGTAGTCCTTGGGGAACACGATTTTGGCCGTGCGCGCGTACAGCTCGGGCCGGTGCTTGCGCACCCACGCCAGGGAACTGACCTGGTACCCGGTGCACAGCGGGTTGAGGATAATACGGTTGTATTCGTCCCACGGGACGGTTTGGTATATTTCCGCAATCTCCTGGGTGGAACGGATGTCGGGCCAGATGATGATGTTTGAAAGCGGGCGGTTGTCCGCGTCCAGCATCACCAGGCCGTGCATCTGCCCGGAATAGCCGATGCCCTTGAGCTGCGCCATTTCCTTGGGATAATCCGCGGTGAGCTGTTGCACCGTCCGCCGCACGGCCAGCCAGAGCACTTCCGGGTCCTGTTCGGCATAGCCCAACGCCGGCTGAGAAAAATCATACCCTTCCTGTGCCGAGCCCAGAATCAGGCCGTCCGCCAGCATCAGCAGGGACTTGGTGCTGGACGTGCCCAGATCGATCCCCAGATAGTAACCCATACCGTCACCTTCTATATCTCAGTCCGATGAAGAATCCCGGGGCGTCGCGGCAGAGGGTCGCCGGGGCCGCGGCGCCCCGGAGCCTGCGCGGAACCCGCGTGCCGCCGCCGGTACGCGCCGCGTGGCGTCGGGGGGGGAAGCAAGCCCCCTTCCCGACGCAGGCCGCGCTTCGCCTCCGCCATGCGGCCGCGCCTCGCTTTCGCGAAGAAGTCGCGCCTCCGGCGCGCGTGCGCGCCGTGTTCCCAACGTTAAGGGACGCCCCTGCCGGCGTTTGCGCCGAAGCCTGTCCGTTAGCGACCTTGGTTATTTTACCAATCCGGAGGCACGTTCCCTGCCGCCGCTCGCTCCGCCGTGTATCCGTTGGGAAACCTTTGCTGGTTTCCAACGCGGAGGGCAGCTCCTGCCGACGTTTGCGCCAAAGGGTATGCGCCGATGACCCTGGCCGGTTTCCGGCGCGGAGGCGCGCGTTTTACCGACGTTGCCCTGCCGCGTAGCAAAGGTGAGAACGACAGGCGTTTTTGGCGGCGAGCCACCGCCGTGATTCTTACGTGCCCTTCGGGCCGGCGTTTTCGGGAGGCCGAGGGTCAGGCGTTGCCGTGGATGGCCCGGTAGAGCGTTTCCGCCGCCGATACGCGGTCCGGCTGGCTCAGGATCCCGCCGCCGACGATGACGATATCGGGCGCCAGTCGGAGGTACGCTTCGACCGTATCCGCGCGGATGCCACCGGCGACGGCCACCTGCGCCTGCCGGACGCATTGCTTGAGCTCCGCCAGATCCTGAAGCGGCGTGCGGCCTACGGCCTGCTGATCCACGCCCGTGTGCACCGCCACGACGTCCGCCCCCAGCGCTTCCATGCGCCGGGCCGTGCCGGCAAGGCCGTTTGCGCAGATCATATCCGCCATCACCTTGCCGCCGTGCTCCCGGGCCGCCTTCACGCAGGCGGCAACCGTCTGTTCGTCGGTAACGGCCAGCACCGTCACGTAGTCGGCGCCCGCCGCAAACATCTGCCGGGCCTCGTAATCGCCCGCGTCCATAATCTTGCCGTCGCAGAGCACCTCGTGCCGCGGCAGCGCGGCCTTAACGCGGCGGATCGCCTCCAGGCCGTATTCCATCAGGAAAGGCGTGCCGATCTCGATGATGTCCACGTGATCCCGGATGCGCCCAAGGAGCGTCAGGGCGTCCTCCAGCCCGATGGCGTCCAGGGCAAGCTGAAGTTTGGGCATAGCGTGCACCTCGCGTTTCTTCCGGTTATTTTTGCCCCGGCTGCGGGTCCGCGTCCGCGGGGTCAAAGCCCATGCTCCACGCGACGTGGGCGGGCTTGGGCATGCGTTTATATTGCGCGTCCTCCATGAGCTTTAAGTTGTACACGGAGGACTTTCTATCAAAGGAAAAGGGCTCGTCAAACCAGGCGGAAACGACCTTCTTGGCGTATTCCGGGGCCAGCACCCGCGCCCCGATGCACAGCACCTGCGCGTTGAGGCTCTTGCGGGCGCGCTCCGCCGTGTAGCAATCGGAGGCGTGGGCCGCGCGGATGCCCCAGTAGGTATTGGCGACCGTGCAAAACCCCAGGCCCGTGCCGCAAATCAGGATGGCCAGCCGGCATTCGTCCCTCTGGATGCCGGTGCAGATCAGCTCCAGCTGGTCCGTAAACAGCATGGAAGCCTGCTCCGGGGTTTGCACCGGATCGATGACGACCTGCGCGTTTTTCTCCTGCACGAGGTATTGCCTGATGATTTCCTTTAGCTCGAACCCCACGATGTCGCAACCGAACGCGATTTTCACTGGATTCATCCGTGTCACCGCTTCCCAATCGATTTACCGTTCCCAAGAAGGGGAAACCCGGACCGCCGGCCGGCGCCGGAAGACCGTTGCGGCCTGCGAGGGGGCAGCCCGGGACCCGTCCCGCCGGCCGGCCGCGTCGCGCGGGCGATGGGCCGGATGGCGTTGTGCTCGTGCACGCTGACCAGACAGGAACACCCGGGTTGGCACGCAGCCGCCGGGCCCAAACGTAGAGGCTCTCTGCAAACCGCAGGGAGCCTCTACGCCGCTAGGGTTTTACCTATAGAAGCTACCCGTTCGTCCTTGGGGGCTATCTGGGGTGCGTCCGCTTACTTCAGATAGTCGCCGATGTTGTCGCTGGTGATCAGCACAAAGGGGATGTAGTAGAGGGATTCCACCTGCTCGCCGGCGGCGACTTTCACCGCGACGTCGATCACCTGCTGGGCCTGCCCGGCGTGATCCTGCAGGATGGTGGCGTCCAGACGGCCGTCCTTGACAGCCTGCAGCGCGTCGTCGATCGCGTCGATGCCGCAGATGATCACGTCGCTGCGGTTGTTGGCTTCGCAAGCCTGCAGCGCGCCCATGGCCATGTCGTCATTCTCGCAGCACAGCGCCTTGAGGTCGGGGAAGCGGGCCAGGATGTCCTCGGTGGTGCTCAGCGCCGTGTCACGCTGCCAGTCGCAGGTGATGGTGTACACGCACTCGATGTTGGCCTGCGCCAGGATGGTGTTGGTCAGGCCCTGATAGCGGTCGATCTGCGCGCTCTGGCCCATGTTGCCTTCCAGAATGGCGATCTGGCCGCCGGCTTCGCCCAGCTTGCCCATGATGAAGTTGCCCATGATCTCGCCGGCTTCCACGTCGTTGGAGCCGATGTAGCTCACGTAATCGGTGTTCTTGGTGCTGGCGTTCACTTCCACGCAGGGGATGCCGGCTTCCTTGCACTTGACGACGCACTCGCCGGAGCCGTCGGCATCCTGGGCGTTGAGGATGATCACGTCGCACTTCTGCGCGATCAGGTCTTCCACCTGTGAGATCTGCGTGGCGATATCCGCTTTGGCGTCCAGCAGAACCAGCTGGCAGCCGGGGTAGGTGGCGGCGGCGTAGGTTTCAATGTCGGTGCCGAGCTTGTTGGAATACGCGTCCGACATGGTCTTCATCGACACGCCGATCTTGAAGGCGGCGGTCGTGTTGCTTTCGGCGACGGACGCCGCGATCCCCAGGGTGAACACCAGGACCAGTGCCAGTACCAGAGCCAGAGTCTTTTTCATTTTGTGACAGTCCTTTCTTCTTGTAGGATGGTATTTTTAACAGTTGTCTGAAAACGCTCCCTCGCGTAGGTATCCAAAACAACTGTTATCAATATGATGGAGCCCTTGATGATCTGCTGCCAGTATGAGGATACGCCGATCAGGTTCATGCCGTTTTCCAGGGTGCCGATGATGATCATGCCGATGAAGGTGCCGTAGATGGTCCCGATGCCGCCGGTCATGCTGGTTCCGCCGATGACGACCGCGGCGATGACGTCGATTTCGTACCCCGTGCCCACGGCCGGCTGGCCGGAGTTCGTGCGCGCCGTCAGGATCAGGCCCGCGATGCCCGACAGGATGCCCGAAATCACGTACACCTTGACGATCAGCGGCTTGACCTTGACGCCCGAGGCGGCCGCGGCCTTATCGTTGCCGCCTACGGCGTAGATGTAGCGGCCGAACTTCGTTTTGGAGAGGATCAGGTGGAACACCACGCAGATCACCACAAAGATGATAATCGGCGTATAGCCCTGGCCGATGTCCCGGAACATCGAGGGGGGCAGCGTGTAAGGCTGGCCGTTGGAGTAGACGTAGGCGATGCCGCGCGCGATGGTCATGGCCGCGATGGTCGCAATGAACGGCGGCACCTTCGCGTGGGCGATGAACAGGCCGTTGACCAGCCCCAGAAGTCCGCACACCAGAATGCCCGCCAGACAGGCGACCACCACCATGGTGTCGTTGCCCGGGAAGGCGACCAGAATGCTGCCGGTAAAGACGCCCGCCACCGCCACCTGGGAGCCCACGGTCAAATCGATGCCGCAGATGAGGATGACAAACGTCATGCCCACCGCGATGATCCCCTTGATGGACACCTGCCGGAAGATGTTGATCACGTTGTTGAGGGAGCGGAACGTGGGGGATACGCAGAACATGATCGCCCACATCACGACCAGCACCAGCAAAATGCCGTACTTTTTATAGAAGTTCGCGTCGATGGTCAGCCTTCTCGTTTTCATGGGTATTCCTCCCGTTACATCGCTTCCAGAGAACTGTTCAGGATATCCTTCTGGGTGATCCGGCCCGAATCGACCTGCTCGCGCGTAAACTCGCCGGTGATGCGGCCTTTGGACATGACGATGATCCGATCGCTCATGCCCAGAATCTCGGGCAGCTCGGAGGATACCATGATCACGGCCATCCCCTGCCGGGCCAGGCTGACGATGGCTTTGTAGATTTCATATTTCGCGCCCACGTCGATGCCGCGGGTCGGCTCGTCCATGATCATGACCTCGGGCTTCATCATCAGCCATTTGGCCAGCACGACCTTTTGCTGATTGCCGCCCGACAGGCTGCCCGCGTTGGCGTCCACGGAGGGGCAGCGGATATCCAGCGCTTTTTCGTATTCCGTTACCTTTTGCGTTTCCAGGCTCCGTTTGATGAACAGGGACCTGAAATAGCGGTAGAGGTTGGGCAGCGAGATGTTTTCCCGGATCGAGCGGCACAGCACCAGCCCGAAAAGCCGGCGGTCCTCGCTGACCAAAGCGATCCTGTGGTCGATGGCGTCCTTGGAGGAGGCGATGCGGATTTCCTTCCCGTCCAGCGTCATCCGGCCGCCGTCGTAGCGGTCGATGCCGAAAATGGCGCGCATGACTTCGCTGCGGCCCGCGCCGACCAGCCCGTAAAAACCGAGGATCTCGCCCCTGCGGACCTCGAAGCGGATATCCTTGAACAGCCGGTGGGAAGAAAGCCCATCGACGGAAAACACGCTTTCGCCGATATCGACCTTCTCCTTGGGGTAGACCTGATCCAGCTTGCGGCCGACCATCATTTCCACCAGCCGCGACTGGGTGATGCTCTTGGCGTCCACCGTGTCGATGAGCCGCCCGTCCCGAAGCACGGTGATGTTGTCGGCCAGGGCCATGATTTCTTCCAGCCGGTGCGAAATGTAGATGATGGAGACGTTCTTTTTGCGCAGCTGGTCGATGATGCTGAAAAGCTTCCTGGCTTCCTCGTTGGACAGGGAGGACGTGGGCTCGTCCATGATGACCACGTCGGCGTTGCGGCGGGTGGCCTTGATGATCTCCAGCATCTGCGTCTGCGCGACGCTCAGCTCGCTGACCCGTTTATCCGGGTTAAACGACAGCCCGTACTCCCTGAGGATGTCGATGGTCGCGTCGTACATGGCCTTGCGGTTGAGGAACACCCCGTTCATGATCTCCTGCCCCAGAAAGATATTCTCCGCGATGGTCATGTTGGGCAGGGGCGCCAGTTCCTGATGGATCATGGCGATCCCGTTGCCGATCGATTCGGAAATCGTGCGGGGCTTCATTTCCGCGCCGTTGTGGAATATCGTGCCCTGGTCCGGGGTATATTCCCCGATGATCATCTTGACCAGCGTAGACTTGCCCGCGCCGTTCTCGCCGACCAGCGCGTGCACCTCGCCGGGCAGGACTTGCAGCGAAACGTCGTTCACCGCATAAACGCCCAGAAAACGCTTGTGCAGGTTCTTCAGTTCCAACCGTAACATGCTCAAGAACACATCCTCCTTTGCTAGTTAGTGGGATGTCGAAAATGTGCTCGTGCTCTATAGACAGAGTGTACATCAGCCCCGGAAGGTTTGTAAATATACCGATATCATAAACTATCATATTTGGATTTGGTGAATATGTACAGGTTTGGTGTAGTTGCTCGTGTCTAGTTACGGCTCTTTTTTTCCGCTTTGTACAAGAATGATGTTGTGCTTGGCTCCGAAATGTGGTATGGTAAAGGAGCATTTGGTGGGATATGGAAGCTTCTCGGAGGTGCGCGGCCTCGGCGCAGCCGCGGCGGAACACCGAAACCGCAAAGGCGTGGGGAAACGGTCGAAATTCGGCCGTGGAACGAGCACGTGATCCGTGCCCGTCTGCCGGGAAGAGCGCGCTACGCGGCCGGGATGCGGCGGGCGCGCGGAGCGCGCGCCGCGGCGCAAGGCGATTGGAGCGCGGAACACGGAGCATGGAACACGGAGCGCGGTACCCCGAACCAACGGCGCCCCCTGCCCGGCTTTCGGCTCATGGAGCCCCAACCTGGAAAGGCCGCACGGAAACCCCGCCAAACCGCCGGGAGCCAGCGGATACCGAGCGCGGCCGGTGAAACCGGGCGCAAGCAGACGCGGCCGGGCGAGCCCCGGGCAACCCGGAACAGCAGGCGACGCCGCTGCCGGCCGCAGAGCGCGCAACAGCGCCGCCGGTCCCTTCCGGGCAGAACGCCGCGGAACGTCGCGGGAGCCGGCAACCCGGCGCCTGCCCGGCGGCCGGTTCCGGCGATGAACGCCGCAACGCGCGCCCTTATCAGCGGGCCGTGCGCCGCCCGACGCCGGGCGGCACGCGCGTCGCAAAGCGCCCGATACCGGGCAAAGCCGCGGCGCAGGGAATCCATCCAAAATGTGCACGTGCACAGCACGGAGTCGCCCTGCCGGGATCGCCGGCCGGCGCGGCCGACCGAAGCGCCCGCCTCATGTACGGGCACACCGGCGGCGCGTTCCGTTTGGCCGGATCGCCCGTGAGCATAGAATTTTCGCTCAAGGAGAGTAAAGCTATGGCTGTTACCATTAAGCAGATCGCCACGATTGCCGGCGTATCGCGCGCGACGGTCGACAAGGTCCTCAACAACCGCGCGGGCGTCAAGAAGGAAACCAAGGAGACGATTCTGAAAATCGCCAAGGAATTGAATTATCAGCCCAACCTCATCGGTAAGGCGCTGGTGATGAGCAAAAAAAGGAATAAAATCGGCATCGTCATGACGCCTTATTACAACCCCTTCGTGCAGGCGATGCTGGAGGGCGTGAACGCGGCGGCCGCGGAGATCGCGCCGTTCGGGCTTGAAATCGAAACCAAGATGATGGTTTCGCTGGACGCGGGCGAGCTGATCAATATTCTGAACTATTTCGAATCCGAGAGCTTTGCCGGCGTGGCGGTGTTCCCGATCAACGATCCGGCCGTGGTCAGGAAGGTCAACCGGATGATCGCCGACGGCATGCCGGTGATCACCTTCAACTCCCCGGTGGAGAGCATCCACTCGATCTGCTTTGTGGGGCAGAACCACTACATCGGGGGCCGGGTGGCGGCGAGTCTGCTGGGCCGCCGGATCCGCGGCGACGGGAAAACCGCGATCATCTACAGCTCCCGCAGCCTGTCCTGCCATACGGAGCGCATGCGCGGCTTCCGGGACAAGCTTGGCGAAGCCTACCCCGGCATCCGGATCGTGGAGACGCTGGAAAACCAGGACAAGAGCGAGGAATCCTTCAAATACACGATGGACCTGTGCCGCAAGTACCCCGATCTGGACAGCATCTACATCACCAGCGGCGGCGTTTCGGGCATTTGCAGCGCGCTGGATATCCTGGGCCTGGCCGGGCGCATCCGGGTGATCTGCCACGACATCCCCGCCAAGGTGTGCCCGCTGCTCAAAAGCGGGGTCATCGACTTTTCCATTGAGCAAAACGCGTATGATCAGGGCTACAAGCTGGTGCAGATTCTGTTCAACTACCTGATCAAGGGCATCGAGCCGGAGCGTTCGGTGCAGGTGCCCATCAGCATCCTGACCGACGAGCTGGTGTAGAAAAGCTGCGCCGTTGGGGCGCGCGGACCACGGGCCGGGCCGCCCGCCGTGGCGACGCAACCCGCGTCGCATTTCCGGCCACAGGAGCGAACCGGCCTGTGCGCGATCGTGCCGCGCGGCAACCCGCGACGCCCGCGCGCCCGGGGCAGCCGCCCGCCTGCCGCCCCGCGGGCGGCCTACCGGCCGGAATGCGCAAAGCGGCATCGGGTACCGCCTCATGATCAACCTGAAGGTTTGAACCCAGCACCCGGTTCCGTTGGGAATCCGGGCGCTGGGTTTTCTCCGGTGCCGCGCAGATAATGGGGAAACGCAACCGTTCGGTGGCGGAAGGCCGCGGAGGCGCAACGGACGGGCAAGCCCGTGCCGGTTTGCCGGCCCGCCTTCCATCCCCGGCAAGTTTCGGTTGTATCCGACGGTGAAAAATGGTATATTATGGTTACTCAACCGATGTGAAGCGCCCGCCGCCCCATCACCGCCGGACGGACAGACCCCGCCGACCGCATGACCCTCCCCTGAGACGTTCAACCTCCCGCCGCATGGCAGACGGCGCGCGGCCCGCAGCGCCTCCGCCCCGTCCGCGAAATGGAGAGAGCCCATGCCCCACCCGAAGCGTCGTAAACATAGTCAAAACAGAAGAATGGTCATCGCCACGCTCGCGGTTTGCACGGCGGCTGTGTGGGCATTGGCGCTATGGGCGCTGAACCGTGCGCCGGGCGACCGTTCCGGCGGCAGCCCGGCGGCCGGCCCGCAGACTGTCGCCGCCTCGTCCGTGACGGGCGACGGCTCAATCCGGCCCGCGTCCTTTGTTCTATTGGAAGATGGACCGGCGGCGAAGGCCGGTTCGTCCGCCGAGGGCGCGGCGACGGAACAGGCCCCGGCTATGCAGACAGCGTCGCTGCTCGCCTCTGCGCTCGCGCCGACGCAGACGGCGACCTCAGCCCCCACGCCGACGCCTACGTCGACACCCACGCCCACGTCAACCCCTACGCCCACGCCAACCCCTACGCCGAGCCCAACCTCCACGCCAACCCCTATGCCGACGCCAACCTCCACGCCGACGCCAACGCCAACGCCGACGCCGACGCCCACGCCCACGCCAACCCCTACGCCCACCCCCGCACCTTCCCCGGCCGTCCTGAAAGTCGGCGCAAAGGGCGACGAGGTTCTGGCCTTGCAGCGGCGGTTGGCTCAACTGGGCTACCTGAGCGGCACGCCGGACGGGGTGTTTGGCACCGAGACGAAAAAGGCGATCCTGGAGTTTCAGAAAACCAGCGGACTGACAGCCGACGGGATCGCCGGAGCCGCAACGCTTGGCGCGCTATTGGGGGAATCGGCGGCGGCAAAACCTGCCGCCGCCGCCACGCCCCAACAACAGACGGAGAAGAAGACCGGAACCGTCTATGTGTGGATTACCAAAACCGGAACCAAATACCATCGGACGGACCACTGCGGCAACACGAAATAAGCGGAGAGGATCACACGGGAGGAAGCGGAAAGAAGGGGGTTTACCCCTTGCAGCAAATGCTACTGATGCCTGGCGCCTTACGCTTCGCCCAAACGAAAACGGCCCTGTGCTCCCTTGCGGAACAGGGGCCGCCTCATGCCGCCTGAATACGCACCCGGTACTAAACGGACAACGCGTACGCATGGAACGGAACAACGCTCCGTCCATGCGAACGACACGCACCCATCGCGCGCCCGACCGAGCCAATGCCGGCAGGGTAGCCGCGGGGTTGCACAAGCTGAACACTGCAAAGCGGCGCAAAACGGTTCCGCGTCGCTCCTACCATGCCTTAGGGCAGCACATTCCCCGCCGCGAGGTAAATTTCGTACCACTCCTCGCGGGTCAGGCGGATCTCGGCGGCCTTTACGCAATCCAGCAGGCGGCCCGTGTTCATGGTGCCTGTCACGGGCTGGATGCGGGCCGGGTGGCGCAGCAGCCACGCGATGGCGACGGTGGTGTTGCTTACGCCGTAGCGGGCGGCGATCTCGTCGATCTTGCGGTTGAGAGCGGGGAACCTGTCGCTGCCCAGAAACACGCCCTCAAAGAAGCCGTACTGGAAGGGCGACCAGGCCTGGACGGTGATGTCGTTCAGGCGGCAGAAATCCAGCACGCTGCCGTCACGGTTCACGGCCCGCTCGTCCTCCATGTTCACATGCAGGCCCTGGGAGATCATGCCGGCGTGCATGATGCTCAGCTGTAGCTGGTTGGCGACGATGGGCTGCCTGACGAATTTCCGGAGCAGCTGTATCTGCATGGGGTTCTGGTTGGAAACGCCGAAGTGGCGGACCTTGCCGCTGTGCACGAGGTGATCGAAGGCTTCGGCCACCTCCTCGGGCTCCACCAGCGCGTCCGGGCGGTGCAGAAGCAGCACGTCCAGATAGTCGGTTTTCAGCCGTTTGAGGCTGCCGTGCACCGAGGCCAGGATGTGCTCCTTGGAAAAATCAAACGCGACGCCGTCGCGGATGCCGCATTTGGATTGCAGGAGGATGCGCTCGCGCACGGCGGGGGTCATGTGGACGGCGTCCGCGAAGATTTGCTCGCACGCGCCGTCGCCGTACTTGTCCGCGTGGTCGAAAAAGTTGGCGCCCGCGTCCAGCGCCGTTTGCACGAAACGCTCCGCCTCGGTCTGATTAAGCCCTGTGATGCGCAGGCAGCCCACGGCGATCACCGGCACCTGCAGATCGGATGTACCAAGCTTCATGGTTTTCATGCGGATTACCTCCTTCGCTTCCGGCCTGCGCGCGGCGGTTTGCGGCCGACGTTTGTTCCTGTTTCGCTTCCGGCCGGCGCGCGGTTCGCCGCCGGTAATGCCCGTTTGAGGACCGCTGCCGATCGCCGCGCGGTTCGCAGCCGCCGTGGCTTGGTTTGTGGCCGTCGCAAGCCGCCAAGCGGTTCTCTGCGCACGGCGTCGGTTGCTTTTCCGTATCCGGTGACCGCGCGATTCGCAGCCGCCGTGGCTTGGTTTGTGGCCGTCGCAAGCCGCCAAGCGGTTCTCCGCGCACGGCTTCGGTTGCTTTTCCGCATCCGGTGACCGCGCGGTTCGCAGCCGCCGTGGCTTGGTTTGTGGCCGTCGCAAGCCGCCAAGCGGGTCTCCACGCACAACCCCGTTCTGTTTGCGCCGGACAGCCCGGCCGCGTGTCGCGGACATCGGGATCACTCCCGTGAGGCTGAACGCTCCTTTGCCATAAGACTATTCTACCACAAATCCGCGAAAGCGAAAACAGGCGTCCGCGCGGCGGTTTTCGCCGGGGCTCGCCCGTTCCCCGCCATGGCGGGAGGGGGATGCGGTTTTGGCGGATCGCGCAGGACACCGCGTGGCTGGTTCCACCTGTTTTTTGATCACGGAAGCGGCGCGCGCCGCCGGCATCCGGTGCATGGCGCAACGGGCGGCTTCTCCAGCGGGGGATGCTTTCCGTGCTCAACCGCGGGAATCTTGGCTTTCCGGGGTACATCGCGGCAACGGATGAACGGACGCCAAACGCCACGCCAAACTGCGCGCCGGACGTTTCACAGAGAAGCGCAGCGCATCGGTACCGCCTGTCTGCGTTTCATGCGGATGTCGGCGGATCGATCCCCGCAGCATCCCTGCGGATCGCCTCGGCCCGGGCGTACCAATCGGCGGCTTCGCGCTCCGTCAACTCATGCGACCATTCCACCCGGGCGTCGGGGTTCGCTCCCGGCCCGGCGCTGCGGTACTCGGCAAAGAATGCGCGCGGCTCCCGCTGCCCGGGCTCCCAGGCAGACCAGCCTTCCGGTCGGATGTGCGCGCCCAGCGCGCAGCCCAAAAGCACCGCGCGGCCGGTTTCGCGCCATGGGCGGCCCAGGTATACGGTGCCCGCGGGCGCGGCGGATACAAAGCGGCAGCCCGCAAACAGGAAGCCCGCCCCGTCCGCCCCGCCCGAGGGGGCGGCGACATAGCCGTTTACGGCTTCGCCCCGGTCGCGGGATACCAGGGTGCAATCCTCAAACAAAGCGTCCGCGCCGCCGAAAATGAAATCCACGTCCCCGTGGATCTCGCAGCGACGGTACTGCTGCCGCGAGGGCACGCGCGGGGTCAGCGCGCGCGGGCCCAGAAAGCCTCGCGGCAGGCGTTCCTTTTGCGGCAGGGGGGCGCAAAACAGCGTATCCTGACAGCCCAGCAGCTGAACCTCCTCCATGAAAACCCGCTCCGCGTCCGCGTAGACGGCGAGCCCCTGCCCGTGCCGCTCGCCGTCGCCCGCGGCGTTTTCCACTGTGAGGCGCGCAAGCGATGCCCGCCCGCCGCCCAGGAACAGCGTGTAACTGCGGAAGGTGCCGGTGAGGGTTCCGTCCGCGTGCGGGTGTTTCGCCCCGTCCGCCCAGCGAAGCACCGTGCGGCCCGGGCCGCTGCCCTCCATCCGGATGTCCCGGTGATCGCTGAACAGCTTTTCCTCAAACACGCCCTCGCCGATCACGATAAGGGCAGGCAGCGCGTAGGGTACGCTTTGCAGCGCCTCCGCAACGGTGCGAAAATCGCCTGTGCCATTCTTTTCCACCCGGATGGTGAGCATGACGGTACCTCCCAAGGGCTTGCCGGCAAGGTTTGGGGTACGGCTGTCGCTGTGGGGCGCGGCGCAAGGATGAAATAGAAGCGATACGGCTTAGCCTGTTGGATGATGGCCACGGGGGCCAGCATCCAGCGCCCCTGGTGGCGCCTGGCGAAACGGGCGGCAAGTTGGCTGGAGAAGGTTGTCGCACGGCTGCTTTATCGTGAACCTTTCCGGCCGCCTGTGCAGCAAGGTCTGCAACGCATTCCGGCCGCCTGTACCGAGAGGCCCACAACCTGTTCCAGTCGCCTATGCTGTAAAGCCCGCAACGTATTCGGGTCCCCTGTACCGAGAGGATCGCAACCTGTTCCGGCCGCCCATGCTGCAAGGCCCGCAACGCGTTCCGGCTGCCTATGCTGTGAAGCTCGCAACGCATTCGGGTCGCCCGTACCGAGAGGCCCGCAACGCATTCCGGCCGCCCGTACTGATAAGAACGCAACCTGTTCCGGTCGCCTATGATGTAAAGCTCGCAACGCATTCGGGTCGCCCGTACCGAGAGGTTCGCAATCTGTTCCGGCCGCCTGTGCAGCAAGGTCTGCAACGCATTCCGGCCGCTCATGGTGCGAGGCCCGCAACGCATTCCGGTCGCCCGTACCGAGAGGATCGCAACGCATTCCGGCCGCCCATGCTGCAAGGCCCGCAACGCGTTCCGGCTGCCTGTACCGAGCAACCCGCAACCCGCGCCACTTACCTGAACCAAGCCGAACCCATGCCGCGCACCGGCCTTGTCCGTCGCCGGCACCCATGCCGTTTCCCCGCCCCAGCGTAAACCAGACAGGCCCTGAGCGGCACCGGCAGAACCCCCTGTAGGATTTCCCGTTACCGATTTGCCGGCGCTCCGCCCGCCGCCTCCCGGCGCAGCACTTCCGAGGCGGCCAGCAGCATGGGCCCGATGCCCTTGGCCTCATTTTCCACCACCGGCTCGCCGTAGTAGTAGGCGTGGGTGCCGGCTCGGCCGGCCGGCCCGCCCAGCCCCGCCACCAGGCAGATGCCGCCCAGCCGGACGGAACCGTCCGGGTTGGCGGCAAGCCAGGTATCCGCCGTACCCTGAAAGGCGCGCAGGCCGTGCGCCGCGTAGCGCGCGGGCAGGAAGCCCAGCCGCGCGGCCCGGAGCATCCCGTAGGCCACCAGCGCGGTGCCGCTGGTTTCGGGGTAGTTGCCGGGCTCGCCGGGGCTGTCCACCACCTGATGGAACATCCCGTTTTCGCCCTGCCAGGGCAGCAGCGCGTCGCTCAGCTCCCGCAGCATGGCTTGCAGGGTGCGGTACTCGTAGTAGAGTTCGTCGCTCATCGCGGCAAGGCAATCCACCAGCGCCACATACAGCCAGCCGATTGAGCGCAGCCAGAAGCTCGCGCTCAAACCCGTTACGGGATCGGCCCACGGCATGGCGCGGGTTTCATCGTAGCCGTGGTAGTAAAGGCCCGTGGCCCCGTCCCGCATCAGGCGGCGCGCGTTGCGCAACTGGGCGAACACATCCGCGCAGCCGCGCATGCGGTGGTAGCGGGTTTCGTATTCCATGTAGAAGGGCTGGGCCATGTACAGGCCGTCCAGCCATACCTGCCCCGGATAGATGCGCTTATGCCAGAAGCTGCCCTCCCGCGTGCGCGGCGCGGTTTCCAGCTGGGCGCGCAGGGTATCCATCGCCCGGCGGTACTTCTCCCGCCCCGTAAGGCGGTACAGGGGGAACAGGTTGCGGCCGGGGCTCAGGTTGTCCAGGTTTTGCTCGGCGGCGTCGTACCCGCGGATGGTGCCGTCCTCCGCCACAAACGCGCCCACGAAGCCGTCGGCAAAGCGCAGGAGCGCCTCCTCGCCGGTCGCTTCGCAGAGAGCCAAAACAGCGGTGATCATCACGCCGTCAATGTAGTTCCATCGGTTTTTCCCGCCGCTTCGCAGCAGTTCCTGGTTCCACAGCGGGCGGTCCGGCGTGCTGCCGCTCAGCATCCCGTCAAGAGAGCGTCGCAGCAGGTCGCAGGCCTCAATCGGCGTCATAGCGGCAGGCCTCCTCGGAAAAGCGCCCCACGTCCACCAGCACCGGCGCGCAGGTTTGGGCGTTTCGCAGGGTCACGTTGCGCAGCGCCAGCCGCTTGACGTTGTGCGCGTACAGCCCCAGCCGGCACACCGGTTCCAGCCCGTCCATCATCACGGGTACGGAGGGCCGGGCATCCGGGGAAAAGACGATTTCCACATCCGTCAGCTCCACGGCCTCGATGGGCCGCTCCGGCAGGCCGAAGAAGAACCCGCCCGCCGCCTGCGCGCCCTCGCACACGGCGCCCCGCACGCGCAGGGTGCCGATGGCCGGGGTGACCGCCGGCTCCACGGGCCGGGGGTTTCGGTTCTGCACAAAATCGCTGTGGCCGTCGGGATCGCAGCAGTAGAACATGTTGATGGTAAAGGGCACCGCCACGTCCTCCATGCGCACGTTTTCCATGGTGACCCGATCCAGCACCGAGCGCTCGCCGCGGCCGCGCCGGGTTTTAACGCGCAAGCCCCGGTCGGTTCCGCGAAACAGGCAGCGGCTGATGCGCACGTCGTACACCCCGCTGGCGATTTCGCTCCCCATCACCACCCCGCCGTGCCCCCGGCACAGCAGGCAGTTGCGGATATCAACGCCTCGCGTGGGCGCGTAGTGGTATAGCCCCTGATAGATTTTGCCGCTTTTGATGGCGATGCAGTCGTCCCCTGTGGACAGGTGGCAGCCCAGAATCGCCACATCCTCGCTGGATTCGGGATCGATGCCGTCGGTGTTGGGGGAATCGGCGTGGTTTTGGATCACGAGGTTTAAAAACTGAAGCCGCCGGGAGTAGTAGGGGTGCACCGTCCACGCGTAGGCGTTGCGCAGGGTGACGCCCTGCAGGCGCACGTTTTCGCAGCGGTTGAGGAACACCATGCGCGGCCGCCACGCGCCGCGTTTCACCTTGGCGTCCCGCCACCAGTCGCCGTTGTGGGCGTTGGCGTCCAGCGCGCCGGGGCCCGCGATGTCCACGTTGCGCACCCCGATGCCGGTCAGCAGCGAGGCGAAGCTGTCCAGAGGGTTCCCTTCCCAGGTGCCCAGGTTGTACTCGGTGGTTTCGTCGGTGCTTTCGCTCATGCCGGGCAGCACGGGGTAATGCGCGCGGTCGGGGTCGCCCAGCAGCACCGCGCCCTCGTCCAGCCACAGGGTGATGTCGCTTTGCAAAAACAGCGGGCCGGTGAGGTACGCGCCGGCCGGCACACGCACCGTGCCCCCGGCGGGGCAGGCCAGCAGGGCGGCCTGCAGCATGGCCGTATCCGGCGTTACGCCGTCGCCGCGCGCGCCGAAGCGCCGCACGTCCAGCAGCACCGTTTCCGGCGCGGTGGTAAACGAGCGGTCGGCGCTCTCGCCCTCGCGGCGCACCTCCACCGTGTAGGCGGTGGCAGGGGCGAGGCCGTGCAGGGTGATCACATTGTGGCGCTCGGCGCGCAAAAAGGCGCCGTTGAGGTACACCTCGTAGGGCGCGCGGGAAAAGTAGCAGGTATCGTCGTCGATTTCCAGCGTTACGCAGCGTTTGCCAATGGCCGGCAGGGAAAAATCCATGCGCCTATCCATCCTTTGCTTGGGGTGATCCGCCCCGCCGCCGCCCCGCGCGAAGGGCCCGGGGGCTTGTGGAAGCGGGCGGCTTGCGGTATCATGGGCTTGATACGGAACCGGAAGGGAGGCTGTGATCGATGGTGCAGTACTACGTGTTTTCGCCGCACTACGATTTTTACATCAACAAGGCGCAGCGCAGCGGCGGCTACAGCATGTCCAGCTTCCATTTCCACAAAAAGTACGAAATCTACTATCAGCTTTCCGGCACGCGCAAGTATTTCATCGAGGACAGCGCGTATTTCATCAACGTGGGCAATGTGGTGCTCATCGACCAGTCGGAGATCCACAAGGCGTCCAGCGTGCACGACGAGCCGCACGCGCGCGTCGTCCTCAATTTCTGCGAGGAGCTGATCGCCCCGGTCGCGCGCTGTTTCCCGGATGTGGACCTGCTGGCGCTGTTCCACTCGGGGCAAAAGGTGCTCGCGCTGGACATGCGCGCCCGCGCGCAGACGGAGGAAATCCTGGCCAAGCTTGTAACCGCGGGAGCCTGCGAAACCCCCACGGCCGTCGCCATGCGCCGCCTGCTGCTTTGCGAGCTCCTGGTGCTCCTGACCGAGTACAAAGCCTCCCAGAGCAAGGCCGAACGGGACGCGGCGCGCATCAGCAACAAGACCATCGACGCCGTGGCCGGGTACGTCTCGGCGCACTACCGGGAGAAGCTCACCCTGGACGTGCTGGCCGGTCGCTTTCATTTGAGCCGCTGCTACCTAAGCCGCCTGTTCAAGCAGACCACCAACATCGGCGTGATGGAATACGTTAACGGCGTACGCCTGCGCGCCGCCAAGGATCTGCTGGAGAACACCGCGACGCCGGTGTCCGAGGTCGCCCAGGAGGTGGGCTACGCGACCCCCGGGCACTTTTCGCGGATGTTCCGCATCGGCACGGGACTTTCGCCCAAGGAGTACCGCAAGATGTTCCGCGTACAGCCCTGACCGGGAGCGCCCGGGCGGCTTTATCCTGCCCGCGCGCCGTTTCAGCCCTTGATGGAGCCCGCCGCGATGCCGTCGATGAACTGCTTTTGCGCCGCGAAAAACACCAGCAGCGACGGGAGGATGGAAATCAGCGATACGGCGAGCACCCGGTTCCAGCTGAAGCCCGCGTCCGCGTCCATGCTGAGCTTCACAAACAGCGAGGCGGGCTTGTTGGATTGCGTGGTCACGTACAAAAGCGGCCCCATGAAGTCGTTGGACGACCACATGAACTGGAACAGCGCCACCGATACCAGCGCCGGCCGCAGCAGGGGCGCGATCACCCGCCAAAGCGTCTGAAGCGAGCCGCAGCCGTCGATGGTGGCGGCCTCGTCCAGCTCCCGGGGAATGCCGCGCATGAACTGCACCAGCATGAAAACGAAATAGCTTTCCGTGGCGAACATCGTGGGCACGATCAGCGGCGCGTACCACGGGCTGTTGATCCACCCGAACTGGTTAAACAGGATGTACTGCGGAACGTTGAGCACCACCTGGGGCAGGAAGAGCATGGAAAGCATCAGCCCAAACATCGCGCCCCGGCCCCGGAAGCGGAAACGGCCAAAACCGTAGGCCGCCAGCGTGCAGGAGATAACCGTGAACAGCACCTTGGGCAGCACGTAGCGGTAGGTGTTGACCATGGCGCGCCAGATGTCCAGATCGCCGCCGTAGTCGGCCATCGCGTCCCGCCAGCCGTCCAGCGTCCACGCCCGGGGCAGGAGGCTTACGCCGTTGAACATATCGGCGTTGGTCTTGAAGGTGGACATCGCCATCCACAGCAGCGGGTAGATCATCACCGTGCCCACCAGCAGCAGGATGCCGTACTGGGCAAGCAGGGTCAGCTTTTTATGGGTGCGGGCATTCAACGTATGATCACCTCTCCCCGTCGCCGTAGTAAACCCAGTATTTCTGGCTCAGGAAGGAAAGGACCGTCAGCACCCCCACGGCCAGGAACATCACCCAGGCCAGGGCGCTGGCCATGCCCATTTCGTTGAGCTTGAAGCCGTAGTTGTACACCAGCATGGCGATGAGCGTGGTAGAGCCGCGCGGCCCGCCGTTGGTGATGATGTAGGGCCCGTTGAACTCCTGAAACGCCACGCAAAGCTGGGTAATCAGGTTGTAGAAGATCACCGGGGTAATCAGCGGAACGGTAACGCCGAAGAATTGCCGGACGCGGCCCGCCCCGTCGATGGTGGCCGCCTCGTAAAGGTCCTCCGGCACGCCCTTCAGGGCCGCCAGAAACAGCACCATGGCGCTGCCGAACTGCCACACGCGCAACAGGCAGATGATCCAGATGGCGTACGCCGGATCGGACAGCCACGTGGGGCCCTGAATGCCCAGGTAGCCAAGCAGGGTGTTAACCAGCCCTTCGTCGCGGAACAGCGCCTTCCACAGCACCGCGATGGCGACGCTCCCGCCCAGGATGGAGGGGACGTAGTACGCCGTGCGAAACAGGTTTTGCCCGCGGATTTTAAAGTTGAGAATATAGGCGATCAGCAGCGCGAAGGTCAGCTTGAGCGGCACGGTGGTCAGCGCGTACCACACCGTGGCCGACAGCGCCGCGACAATTTTGCGTGTGGAGAAAATATCAACGTAGTTCATCACGCCGTATTCGGTGATGCCCTTGAACAGGTGAAAATCGGTGAAGCTGTAGATCAGCGACGACGCGAAGGGATAGAGCTTGAACACCAGAAAGCCGGCGATCCACGGCAGGATGTACAGCCAGCCGACGTTGCGGCGGGCATACGCCCGGCCCGTGCGTGGCCGTAGGACGGGGGCGGCGGTGGGGCGGGTCATGGCGCGACCTCCTTTGAGGCGTAAGCCGGATGCGGGGCGGGAAAGCCGCGGGCAGGCCGCGCCGGAACCCTGTCCGGCGGCGCCTGCCCGGCGGCGGCCGAGCGCCTGCGATGCCCGGGCGATGCCCGGGCGGCCTCGGCGGGGCGACGCCCGCCCGGCGCGGACCGCCTGCCGGGGAAAGTACGGCGGCGGTCCACGGGCGGGCAGGGAACGTTACTTGGCCAGCACCTCGTTGATGCCGTCGATCAGAATCTGCGCGGCCTCGGCGGAGGTGTAATCGCCGTAGCTCACGCCCTGCTGCGCGTCGTAGTACACGCCGTCGTTTTCCGCGCGCAGGCCCGCGTCCTCAAAGTAGGGGTCGAGCTTGAACTGGCACCACGCAACCACCTTGCCGTTGGCGGCGGCTACCAGCGGATCCAGAAGGCTGTTTTCCTTGCAGATGCTCAGGCCCTGCTTGCTCACCGGAATGCCGCGCTGGCTGTTGAGCAGTTCCACGCCCTCTTTCTCGTTGAGGAGGTAGTTGAGGAACTTCGCGCAGGCGACGGGGTCCTTGGCGGTGGAGCTGATGGCAAAGCACATCGAAACCTTGGTAAAGCCGCCCTGATAGGCGCCCAGATCGGCGAAGTACTCGCCCACGGTGAAGGCATCGGGATTGCTCAGGGCCTTTTGGAACTTGCTGGCGGAAGAATCCCATTCCAGGATCCCGGCGTAGCGGCCGTCCGTCCATTTGGGGTTCTTGTCCAGCGACTCGGCGCCGTCGCCCAGGATGGTCTTGATGCTGGGGATGACGTGCGCGGCCTCCAGCTCCTTGAGCACGTCAAACACCTCGGCGATCTCGGCCGCGCCGTACTGCAGCTGGCTGTTCTCGATCCACGCCTTGCCGTACTTGCTCTCCAGATAGTATACCATAAAGATCATGCGATCGTACTCGCCCATCACCAGCGGGTAGTAATCGTCGCCCAGCTTTGTTTTGAACACTTCGCCCGCGGCCTTGAGCTCCGCGAAGGATTTCGGGAAATCGATGCCGGCCTTGGCGAAGGTGTCGCTGTTCCAGTAGAAGATGCGGCCGGTGACCGAGATGGGCAGGCCGTTGAGCTTGCCGTCCACGGTGCAGGTGTCCAGCGCGCTCTGGTCAAACTGGGTCAGGTCGATGTACTCGGCGTAGTCGTTCAGGTCCACGAAGGTCTTGCCGCCGTTGCCGTAGTTGATCAGCCAGCTCCAGTTGGCCTGGTTGATGTCCGCGGCGGTGCCGGCGTACAGCGCGGTGGAAACTTTCTCCTCCCAGCCCGTCCAGGCGCCGTAATCGGTGCTGATGGTCACGCCCGGGTTGGCGGCCATGTAAGCGTTTACAGCGGCCTGGGTGGCTTCATGGCGCGCGTCGCCGCCCCACCAGGCGAAGCTGATGGCGGTGGTTTCGGCCGCGAGCGCGTTGGCGCCGGCCGCGGCAAGCATGCTCACAACGAGGAGCAGCGCAAAGAGTTTTTTCATGATTCCGTTGCCTCCTTTTCATTTGGACAGAGATGGATTCCGCTGAGAGTACTATACCAAAGCCTTATCGGAGCGTAAAGCGCCGGTTTTGCGTTTTTTACCATATTGCGTGCAAATATTGCGCTAACCGGAGCGCGACGGGCGGACGATCGCGCGGGCGCAAACCGCGCATTTTTGGGCAAAATCGTTTTCGGGCATTCAATGCATGCGCGAAAACGCCATGTTAATGCCATCCCGAACAAATCTAGTGCGCGCGGCCGATGACAAATAAAGCGTTAGAAAGCCCTTTCATCCGTCGGAAGCTATCGGCGGGCCTTTCCATTTTACGGCGCGCGTGGTATGATCTGCGCAGAAGCCGCAAACCGCGGCCATGTTTCATCCGGGGAGGGGATCGGCATGCTGCTGGACTTTTTCCTGCGCTTTCCCGGGGGCCGGGCCAAGGCGCTCACCTTCAGCTACGACGACGGGGTGGAGGAGGACGCCCGGCTGGCGGACATCTTCAACCGCAACGGGCTCAAGGGCACGTTCAACTTAAACGGCGGGCTGTTCAGGGACGAGGGAAACCCGTGGCCGGAGGGAACGGCCGTGCGCCGCATGACGGCGCGGCAGGCGCTGCGCACGTTTGGCGGCACGGCGCACGAGATCGGCTTTCACGGCTTGACGCACGCCTACTGGGAGCAGATGCCCCCGATGCGCGTCGCGCAGGAGATACTGGAGGACCGCAGGCGGCTGGAGGGGATGTTCCACACGCTGGTGCGCGGCGGGGCGTACCCCTACGGCACGTGGAACGCGCAGACCGTGGAAACGCTGCGCGCGTGCGGCGCGGCTTACTGCCGCACGACGGCCTCCACCGGCGGGTTCGATGTGCCGCAGGACTGGCTGCTGCTTCCCCCCACCTGCCACCACGGCGACCCGCGGCTGGAGGAGCTGACCGCGCGGTTCCTTTCGGATCCGGCGGAGCGCAGGCCGCTGCTTTTCTACCTCTGGGGGCACAGTTTCGAGTTTGAGCGCGAGGGCAACTGGGCGCTGATGGAACGGCTGGCGGAACGGCTGGGCGGGCGCGAGGACATCTGCTACGCGACCAACGGCGAGCTGTGCGATTACGTGGCCGCGTTCCGCGCGCTGCGGATGAGCTGCGACGGGCGGCTGGTGGAAAACCCGACGTCTACGGACGTATGGTACGCGTGCCGCGGGCGCACGGGGTGCGTGCCCGCCGGGCAGCGTGTGGAGCTGGAAGGGTGACGGACCGGGCGACCTGCGGCGGGCCGGCGAAGCCCGCGGCGGAAACGCAGCGCATCGGCTCGGCGCACCCGGACGCGGGCGCCGCACATGCCGCCGCGCACGGCTTTGCGGTAACGGCCGACGGTACGGCGAAATGGGGGCCGCGGCGGGCCCCGGCCGAAATACAAAAACCGGAACCGGGCCTTCCGCGTGCTGCGCAAGGCCCGGTTCTGTGTTTGGCAAGCGCGGTTTCCCCGGCTTGCGACGCGGGGGCGTCCGGCAGCCGGGCAAACCGCTGCCGCCCGCGACGGCGTTGCCTTCCCCCGACCCGCGACAGGCGGATGGGTTTGCCGGCGGAGGTCTGAGGCGAGCTCACCGTTGCCGCGCCCGCGGTCGGCACAGCCGTCGCTGCGCAACCGTCGGCCGCGTTTGCGGACCGCCGTCGGTATCGGGGTTGAACCGCGCGGCGACCGTTTTACCCGCTACCCTTTGACCGCGCCGGAGGTAAGCCCCTGCATGAACAGCTTCTGCATGGAAAGGTACAGGATAATGATGGGCAGCGACGCCAGCATCACGTTGGCGAACACCAGGTTCCACATGGAGGTGTATGCGCCGATGGCGTTGTAGATGCCCGTGGTGATCGTCTTGCCGCCCCGGAAGCCCAAAATGTACATGGGGTTGAGGAAATCGTTCCAGATCCACATTCCCAGAAAGATCACGGCGGTCGCCGTGCAGGGCTTGATCAGCGGGAAGATGATCGAAAAGAACGTCCGGAAAGGGTTTGCGCCGTCCATGTAGGCCGATTCGTCCAGGCTGGCGGGAATGGTGCGGATGAACCCGACGTACAGGAAGATGATCGTGCTGAAATAGGTGCCTGCATAGAACATAAGCAGGCCGGGCATGGTATAGAGCAGGTGCAGGGCGCTGAGCGTCTTGATGCTGGGGATCAGCGTGACCACCGGCGGAATCATGATGCCCGCCAGCGAAAACACGTACAGCGCCTGGTATACCTTTCCCCTGCGGCGGGCGATGACGTAGGCCGCCATGGAGGTAAGCAGGATCAGCACCGCGACCGAGGAGCCCGTAATCACGATGCTGTTGCGGTACAGCTCCAGCATGTTGGAGGTTTCAAACGCGTCTGCAAAGTTTTGCAGCGTGAAGGCCTGGGGCAGGTTCAGGGGCGTTTTGATGATTTCGCTGTAGGGCTTGACCGAGTTGACCACGGCGATATACAGCGGCGCAAGGTAAACCAGCGCAAAGATCAGTACCAGGATCGACTTGATCCAACCGCCAATCGCAGCCTTTCTCATATCAGTATTCCACCTCGTGCCTCTTGGAAATGGAAAGCTGAATGACCGACAGGATGACGATGATCAGGAACAGGATGATGACGGCCGCCGACGAGTACCCCCTTCGGTTGTACTCGAACGCCTTTTCCACGCTGAACAGCGTTACCGTCTGGGTGGCGCCGCCCGGTCCGCCGCCGGTGATCACCTTCACATGGTCGTACTGCTTAAGGCCGCCCGCCACGGCGAGGATGCAGTTGATGGTGATGCCCGGCGCGAGCAGCGGCAGCGTGATGTGGAAGAACCGCTGAAACCAGCCCGCGCCGTCCACCATGCACGCCTCGTAGATCTCCTGGGGGATGGTGGACAGCGTGGAGATGTAGATCACAACAAAGAACCCCAGGCTGTTCCAGCAGATGATGCCGGATATCATGAAAATGGTCGTCGTAGGCGTACGGTAAAAATCCACCGTTTGGCCGCCAAGCAGTTCGATGACGGAGTTGATCACGCCGCCGTTGGTTTGCACCATATAAGACCAGATGAACGCGACGACCACGCTGCTCATGACCGTGGGAATAAAGATGGCGCTGCGGGAGATGCCCAGCAGCTTGCCCTTGTCGTTGAGCAGGGTGGCCAGGATGATGCCCAGCACGTTGTAGATGAGCGTCGTCACGATCATGATGATCACGGTCACCTGCATCGCCTGATAGAACGACGCGTCCCGGAAGAGGTTTTCAAAGTTTTTCAGGCCGATGATGCGGTAGGTGACGCTGATGCCGTCCCAGTTGGTAAAGCTGTATAAAAAACACATGACGACCGGCACGATCATGAAAATGAGATAGATCAAAAAACCGGGAGCCAGAAAGAGCGTATCGTAAAGTTTGCTGTGTTTCATTCCCGATCCCTCCACTATGAAAGGGGGGTAAACTTTTTACGGCTTACCCCCCGGCGACACCGAACCTGTGGCGGTTATCCGACCATGACGATCAGTTCATGGCCTCCTTGGCGATGGTCCACTCGTTGTCGAAGTTGGACAGTTCCGTTGCCACGTCGTTGCCCAGCGCGATGTTCTGGGTGAGCTTGTTGGTGTAGTAGTCCTTCAGGCCCGGCAGGAAGGCGGCGTCGCCCGTCATGCTCTCAAAGCCTTCCACTTCCGTCATGCCGGCGATCGCCTGCTCGATGTACTGGCGCAGGGGGATCATTTCGTAGGGAACGCTCGCCTTGGTGGTGGCGAAGAGCTGCTCGCTGCTGAGGAAGTAGCTGTACAGATCCGTGTTGGTGAAGAAGAACTTCACAAAGTCCTTGCAGACCTCGGGATACTTCGAGGTGGCGCTGATGGAGATGCCCTCGTTGACAAACACGCTGAGCACGCTGGCGTCGTTGTCGCCGGGCATCGGGAACCAGCCGACTTCGAAATCCTGCTGCGCCTTGGCGACTTCGGCGTTCACCCAGGAACCCATGGGCAGCATGGCCGCCTTGCCGGTAAAGAACTGCTCAAGCATCTGCGTGTAGGTGATGCTGGGCAGGCTGTCGCCGGCGTAGTTCTGGCAGATGTACTGGTACTTTTCCATCGCCTTGACGAGTTCCGGGTTGTTGAACTTCACGGTGTCCGCGTTGCGCTCGGAGCCCCAGTTGGGGTTCTTGGCGAGCAGGTCCGTGCCGGCGATCATGTTGGCCAGCATGATTTGCGGCCAGCCGTCCTTGATGCCCAGCGACACGGGCAGGATTTCCTTGGCCTTGAGGGCTTCGCACACATCCAGGAACGCCTGATAGGTGGTGGGCACTTCCAGGCCGTTGGCGGCGAAGATGTCCTTGTTGTAGAACACGCCGATGACCTGCTTTTTGTAGTTGGCGACATACTGCTTGCCGCCGATCTTGCCGATGTTGGGATCGGCCAGGTAATCCAGCTCGCTGTCCTCAAAGGCCAGCAAGGCGCCGGAAGGCACGAAGTCGGCGGGGTTCTGCATGACCATCACGTCCGGGAACTGGCCGGTGGCAAGCAGGGTTTTCTCGTACTGGAAGATGTCCACGTTGGAGGAAGGCTGACCGATGATCTCAACATCCACGTCCGGGTTGGCCGCCATATACTTGTCGGCGATGGACTGCCAGAACTCCACCGGAAGCTGCGGCTGGATGTTCACGCAGAACACGATCTTTGCCTTGGCGGTTTCCGCGAGGCTGACGCCCGCGAAAAGGCCCATGAGCAGCGCTACGGCCACAAGCAGGGAGAGGGTACGTTTCATGACTGATCGCTCCTTTGTTTATTATGGGAACCTTTGATAGGTTTTATGCTATCTTTTTGCCTGAAAAACGTCAATGGAAGGAATTCTAGTTCTTGTGGTAAAAATTATCAGTGCGGGTATCCGTAGGCACGCTGCCGGTCACCTTCTTGAAGATCTTGAGAAAGTAGTGGTAATCGGTAAAGCCCACGCGCTCCGAAACCTCGTATACCTTCAGGTTTGTGCCGGCCAGCAGCTCCCTGGCCTTCTGGATGCGGTAGCCGTTCACATAATTGGTAAAGGAATCGCCCATGGCCTTGCGGAACACCTGCCCCAGGTAGGATGTGTTGATCCCGCAATCGCACGCGATCTGCTTGAGGGAAAGCGCCTCATGGTAGTGCGCGGCCACATAGTCGACGGTACGGCTGACCACGCATTTCCACCGGCTGTCCAGCGGGTCGCCCTCCAGGATGGTTTTCTCCCGGTCGCAGCCCTCCGAGATGGCGGCGTACGACTTTGCGATATCATCCCGCGCGTGCACCATCGGGCCTGCGCGGGTCACGCCGGCCGTCCCCGCGCTCTCCCGCGCCTGCGTTTGCACGTGCGCCAGCACGGCATTCGCGTGGGCGGCCACCTCGCTTTCGCTGCCGCCGTAGAAGAGGAACACCAGATGGTTGCGGCTGTCGATAAACGAGATGCCCTTGCCCTCCGTAAGCGGCTGGCAGGCGCGCTGCATCTCCATGGCCTTGCCGGGGTCCGCGCACGCGTCCGTGTCCTCGTTTTCGGGCGCGGGCGCATACAGGGCGCACAGGTAGTGTTCCGCGTCCAGGGAGAGGTTGAGCAACGCCGCCTTCTCGTCCAACTCGCTGTGCCCGATCTCCCCGGTTACCAGCCGGTTGAGCGTGTTGGCGCGCAGGAGCTCCAGCCCCTGGTACAGCCGCAGGGAGCGCAGCTGTTCCTTTTCGATGGTGTCCACCAGGTTTTTCAGGTTGGAGATCAGCTCGTCGGTATCGATCGGCTTGAGCAGGTAGCCGTCCACACCCAGGCGGATCGCCTCCTTGAGGAACTGGTAATCGCTGAACCCGCTCAGGATGATGATGCGGATGTTCAGATCCTGCTCCCGGATCGCCCGGATGAGCGAAATGCCGTCCATCCCCGGCATGCGGATGTCGGTGATGAGGATATGCGGGTGCGTGGCCGCGATCATCTCCATCGCTTCCAAGCCGTTATGCGCCTCCCCGGAGATTTCCAGGCTGAGGCTGTCCCATTCGACCGTCTCGCGCAGTCCCTTGCAGATGAGCGGTTCGTCGTCAACGAGGAATACCCTGTACATATCGCTCCATCTCCTCCCTCGACATCACGGGAAGCGTCAGTTCCACCCGCGTTCCGCGGCCGACGCCGCTATAGATGCGGATGCCGTATCCTTCGCCAAACAGAATGCAGTTGCGCTGGTGCACGTTGCTCAGGCCGATGCTGGAGGTTGGCTCCACATCGTAGCTCCGGGTCAGGGTGGCCGTGATGGCTTTCACTTTCTCCTCGTCCATGCCTTTGCCGTTGTCGGTCACCGTAAGCACCAGCCTGTGGTCCACGATCGTTCCTCCCACGGCGATATGCCCTCCCGCGGTCATTTCCTGCATGCCGTGCTGGATGGCGTTTTCTACAATGGGTTGCAGGGTAAGCTTCAGCACCCCCAGTTTCAGAATGCTGCTGCTCAGGTCCAGCGTCACGTCAAAGGCGTTGCTGTAGCGCAGCTGTTGCAGCTCGATGTAGGAGCGCACATAGTCGATTTCCTCCTTCAGATCCACGACGATGCCCTTGGCCTTGATGTTCCAGCGAAACATGTTGCCCAGAATATGGATCATTTTGGCGGTTTGCGTGTCCTGGTTCATCTGCGCCGTCATACGGATGGACTCCAGGGTGTTAAAAAGAAAGTGCGGATCGATCTGCGCCTGCAGGGCGTTGAGCTCGGCCGTTTTGGTGCGGATTTCAAACACATACACGTTCTGGATGTACGCGGCCAGCTTGGCGCACATCGTGGAAAAGCTCTGCTCCAGGTAGCCGATCTCATCCTTGGACCCCACCACGATGTGCGTGTCCAGCTTTCCGCTTTCCACATCCTTCATGTTATGGACCAGCGCCTTGATGCGCTTGGAGAGCATGGCGGCCGATACCAGGCCGATGGCCAGCGCCAGCGCGATGCAGGCGGCGATTACGTTGTTGATGCTCAGGCGGATGCGGTCGGTCTCCTTTTCGATGATGCGCATGTCCACGATATCCACAAACGTGAAGCCGCTTTTCTCCGAATAGCGCTTGTTGACGATGTAGCGGCTGTTGGTCGCCAGATCGTCCAACCGGGTCGCCTGAAAATCGCCGTAGGGAAAGGGCTGCCCCGTGACCGCGCGCGAGGAGTCAAAGAGCGTTATCCCGCCCCGCTCGATCACGTAGATCTGCCCCAGAAAACTGGAGGAATCCTTATAGGCGTTTGCGAAAAAATCCGCCCTCATGTTTACCACGGCCATGCCCAGCGGCTCGTCAAAGCGGACGGAGTTTTCGTCAAACAGGAAGATTTTGTAGCTGATCACCGGGAAATTGTTGATGCTTGCCGAACTGATGTAGTCCGGGATATAGTTGGGCACAATCTCCGTGCGGTTGTGCACCTGACCGCTTCCGATGAAGTCCAGTCGGAAAAAATCGTACCCCAGGGACACGTCCCGGTTGTGGATGTTGGAGCAGAAGTAAACCTGGCGGTCATGGTAGTCGATCAGCAGGATATCGGCAATGGCCGTGTTGGCGCTGCAGGTATCCTGCAGGTAGCTTGTGATCGACACCGATTTGGAGCTGTCGTTGCGCTGGGCTTCCCGCACGGGGTTAATGAAATCCACGATGCTGGTGTTGTTGTTGAAATACTGTTTCTGGTACAGGCGCACGAAGATATTGGTGATATCCTGATACCGCTCGTCGCTGTAGGTCAGCACCTTCTGGATCACCTCGCTGTCGAAGCGGGATTCCATGGCGGTGAGGATATCGACCATGTTGGACGTGACCAGATAGGACGTGAGGCCAAACCCCAGAAAGATGACCAGGCAGTACGTAAGCATCAGCTTCAGATAAAATTTGTTTTCCAAAATGAGCTTATGCAATGCCACGCGCTCCTTTCGTCAGGCGAGCCGGACCGTCGTTTCCTCCCCCTGGTAACGCACGACGCCGCAATCGCGCACGCAGCCGTCCGTAACCAGCATGACGGCGTAAGCGGCCTGGCAGGGGTAGCTGCCCTCCACACGGCCCAGGGTCAGCGTTTGGTCGCAGCAGCTGTATGATACGGGCGTCATGGCGTATTCGCCGCGCTCATAGCCGTACCCGTCGCCCGCGTCGTTGTAGAGCGTGAAGGCGCCGTCCGCGCCGTCGTAAACATAGAGCACGGACGCTTCGCCGCCGCGCTCGTCCGCGTAGGCGAGGGGCTCGGACACGGGAACAATCGCGCCCGCCCGCACAAATAGCGGGATGCGTTCCAGCGGCGCCGCGCACAACTCGTCGCGGCCGCCCGTCAGGGCCCGATTCGTCCAAAAATCGTACCAGACACAGCCCGCGGGGAGGTAGACACTGCGCGTTGGCCGGACGCCGCGCAACGGCGCGCTGCCCGGCCCGTAGGCCATCGGCTCGGTCACGGGGCACACCAGCAGCGCGCGGCCGAACAGGAAGCAGTCGGAAAGGCCCGCGACGCGCTCGTCCTGCGGAAAGTCAAACATCAGGCTTCGCAGCATGGTGCCATGGCGGAAGGAAACCGCCGCCGCCGTGGCATAAACGTAGGGCAGCAGCCGATACCTCAGGCGGATAAACGCAACGATGGCCTCGTAAAACGGTTCCCCCGGCTGCCCGAACCGCCAGGGCTCGCGCGGCGTATCGGTGCCGTGGGCGCGGAACATGGGCAGGAACACCGCAAATTGCAGCCACCGCACATACAGCTCCCGATATCCCAGATCGTCTGCGCCGTCGTTATAATCGCCGTTCCAGAACCACAGCGGGGCGGGATTGCCGGCCTGGTCGCAGCCGCGGTTCTCATAGCGGTCCTTCACGGTAAAGAATCCGCCGATATCCAGGGTCCAGTACGGCTGACCGCTCATGCAAAACTTGATGCCCTCGGCGATTTGTGCCTTGAGCACCGACCACTTCGCGCTCAGGTCGCCCGACCAGGCGACCACGCCGTACCGCTGGCCGGAGGCGTACGTGGAGCGCGTGAGGTTGACCACGCGCCGGGCTTCGGTCTGCCTGCGCCAGTTTTCGTAAATGCCCCTGGCATGATACAAGCCGTAGGTGTTCAGGCGCGTCCAATCCATCGATTTCTCGGAATCCGCCACAATCAGGCGGTAGCGCAGTTCCTCCGGCCTTTTCTCCGCTCCGTTCCAATCCGCGTCCGAAAACGGCTCGGCATTGTCGCACCACCACGCGTCGATGCCGGCGCGAAACCATGCTTCCTCGCACTGCTTCCAGTATAGCGCTCTGCCCGCCTCTTGAAAAGCGTTATATACGGAAGCGTTGGGCAGCATCAGCCCGCTTTCCTCAAACTCACGGTAGTTGTCGCCCGCCGCGGCCATGTTGGGCCAAATCGAAACCATCAGCTTCACGTGCAGCCGGTGCAGCACGGCCACCAGCGCCTTCAGGTCCGGATAACGCTTCGGGTCCGGGCGCTTCTCGCCCCAAAGCCCCGCCTCCCAGGTGTGCCAGTCCTGTACGATGCAATCCACCGGGATGTTCCGCGCCCGGAAGGCCTCGGCCGTTTCGACCAGTTCGGCCGCGGAACGGTACCTTTCCTTGGATTGCACGTATCCAAACGCCCAGCGGGGCAGCATGGGCGCGCGCCCGGTCAGCGTCCGCAGGCTGAAGATGATCCCGTCGAAGCTGTCGCCTACGATTACGTAATAGGAAAGCGCGGTTACCGTTTCCAGATCGAACGCCATGGCGCCGTCGTGCTCGTCAAAAACCATCGCCGTTTCGGTATCGATCAGCAGCCCATAGTTGCGTGAGGAAAGCAGGAACGGGACCGTGATCTTCATGTTGGTCTGGTACAGGTACTCGCGCCGCCCCCGATAATCGAAAAGGCCATCCTCGTGCTGCCCCAGCCCGTACAGGTGCTCGCCCCGGGCGACCCGGAAGCCGAGCCGGCCGTGGAAGGCGAAGCCGTCCGGCTCCTGCCGCGAGTTTTCGATATACGCCACGTCTCCGTTGGCGGTGTGCTTGGTGCGCAGGACCGGCTCCCCGTCGATGGCGTACCGGTAAACCGCTTTGGGCGTCAGGGTGTGCTCCGCGGCCACCAATACGGTGTCCCCGTGACGGTTGAGGAAGCGGATCCCGCCCGCTTCCCGCACGAAGCCCACCGGTTCTTGGGCAGGGTCGGGCCGCCAGCGCGGGTCGATCAGGTCGCTTTGCGCCGGCAACTGGCTATTGGGGCCGTACGATACGTGCACGATGTTTTGCGCAACCTGTTCCACATGCAGGATGGGCTTGGAGCCAACGACCGTCTCATTCATAGGTTCATCCCCGTCATTCCTGCCGAAAGCCTGATCGGCAGCGTTATCCGATTGCAATTCATGAGCGCATCAAAGCGCCGCAAGAGGGAGGCGGCCTGATGGGCAACAGGATGGCTCCCCGCGCAGGCAGAGCGCGAACGCGCCGTTGGCCAGCGCGAGCGCGAGCCGGCCCTCCCGGACGGCCGCGCGGCAGGAAGCGTCGCCAAACTGCGCATGGATTCGGTATGCGCCATCCAGCGGCAGGTCGATGGCAACTTCCTCCCGGTCAAACACGTGCACGACGATCAGCTTTTCCTTTCCATCCCGGGTGGTGCGCTCCAGCGCCTGCCAGCCTTTGGGGTGGCGGTAGCTGGCGACGGCGGGCCCGTGCCGCAGGCTCACGCCGTCCTCAATGATGGGGGATACCATGCGGTAGAACCGGATGCCCTCCTCCACGATGCTCCACTGCGCCTCGCTGAGGTCGTACACATCGCCGGAAAGGCACATCACGCCCAGGAATGTGGCGCACAGCGACCAGGCCAGGCGCTTGGGGCTGTCCTGCTTGCGCAGCACCGCCCAGATCAGGCTCTGGCGTGGCAGCATGGCGCGGTGCAGATTGGCCGCGACGATGGGGATCTCCCGCACCTCGTGCGCGTCCGAAAACGAGGATAGTTGGCTGATGCCCAGAAACGAGGGTTCCAGGCGGTGCCCGCCGGAGGAGCAGTTTTCCAGCACGATGCCCGGCAAGGCTTCGGGGATGCTTGCCAGAAAGTCTCTGGCGGCAAGCTGGTTCAGCCGCAGCCCCTCGCCCGGCCCATCCGGGTGATCGCACCCGATGCCGATGCTGTCGTTATAGTCGATTTTGACGTACGAAAAGCCGTAACGCCGCAGCAGTCCCACGACACGGTCCTTCAGGTAGGCCTGCACCCACGGGTCGCAGAGATCCCAGAAACGGCGCTTGCCAACGGTGATGGGCGCCCCGTGACGCCTGAGCAGGTGACGGGTCTCCTGAAACGCCCTTGCGTCCTGCCCGCACACCTCCGGTTCAAACCAGATGCCCGGCTTGAGCCCCGCCTCGCGGATCTCCGCCACCGTTGCCTCCAGCCCGTCGGGGAACAGCCGGCCGTTGATGTCCCAGTCGCCCATGTTCGCTTCCCAGCCCTTGACCTCATCGGCGTACCAGCCGGAATCGATCACGAAATAGTCGATATCCCGCCCCCGCAGCAGGGAAAGGATGCGCCGGATGTTGCCGCTGGACGGGTTGCCCCAGGTGGTGCAAAACTCGTTGAACACCACGGGAAGCCGCGCCGGCATGGCCAGGCGCTCCAGCGGCCTGCTGTGCATGGCTGTCAGCCGGTCGCACAGGTCGTCCAGCGTGCCGGCGCAAACCGATAGGGTCGCGGCGGGGGCCGTAAAGGCCTCCCCCGGCAGCAAGGTTTTTTGCCAGTGGCCAAAATCCTCATCCGCCAGCCCGCCCGAAACGCAAAGCGCGTCGTCGCGCCGGTACAGCTCCATCTGCCAGGAGGAGGGGCAGGCCAGCTGCGCGCCCCAGAACACATGGCTGCGCGTGTCTTCCACGACCACCATCGGGAAAAACCTGCGCACGGGCATTGAACCTGTTTGTCCAAAACGCTCGCAGGCCACGCCGTAGCCCGACCAGCTGGGCTCCAGCTGCAGGTCCTCCGCCGGGATGCTTTCCAGGCGCGCCTCGTTGCTCCACCTGCTGCGAAGGCGGTGGATGACGAGGCTCTCCGGCGCGTCGCCGGCGATGAAGGGCGTCAGGCCGCCCAGGCAGAAGCTACTGAGCAGGGAGAGCGTTACGGGGCGGTCGCCGTTGTTTTGATAGGCCGTGACGATCTGTACCCCGCCGAAGCGCCGGTCATGCGTCAGCGTATGCGTGACCTGCTGCCCGTCCTCCGAGCGCAGCGTGGTAACGATGTGCCGCAGGTTTTGCGCCTGCGCGACCGTCTGCCCCGCGTAGCGGAAGCGGTTTACCGTGGAACCGTTGCGCAGGGTATGCCCGTTGGCAAAGCCGTTGGGGAAGCCGTCCCCCTGGATCATCAGCTGTACCAGCGGATCCAGCTCCTGCCGCTTGGCTTGCGCGCGCTCCTGCATGCCCTGGGGCATCAGTTGCAGGCCGACCCGTTGGGTTTCATCATCCAGATGGTATTGCACGGCCATATCCCCCAGGATGATCTCGGACAGCAGTGTGGTCATGGTTGGTCCTGCCCTTCAAAAGAAAATGGGGAACCGGCGGACATGCGTTCGGGGGTGTAGGGGTTTTGCGCCGTTTCAGGGGTGCGCGCCCTCACGTCGCGGCCCGGATCGCGCGGGGGCGTTTTCGGCTCTCCGCGTGGCGGCGGTTCGGCCGGCGAGCCTGTGTTTCGCCTGAATACCGAAACGTTTCCCTTTGTGCGCCAAAGGCACATGGCTTCATTTGATTGATATAGTAATGGGTAAGGCCGATTGTGTCAACAGGAAACATAGGCCGACGTATGAAACGTTTTGGGTTCGCGCGAACGGCAACGCGTCGTTTTTCGCCCTGATCCGGAAGGATGCATCGCGTGCGGCACACCCGACCGGCCGGCCGCGGGCCCGCTGCCTGGCGGAAGGGGTGCGGCGCGGCGTCCGCGGATGCCCTTTGCCTTTTGCTTCTCATACCCGTTTTCGCGTGCCCGCGTGTCGCGGGTTGCCTTACGGGGCGCGCTTCCCGTTTTGGGCGCATGCACAAAGCCGGGTGCGGTCCGCGTGCCGGGGCCATGCTCGTACGCAGTGCTTCGACACGGGTTTCACCGTGTCCTTTTTCCTTTGCGCCCGTGCCTCACTTAGCTGAAAGGAAGCGGGGAGACGGCCCGAAGCGGCCGTCTCCCCGCTTCCGATCGCGCGGGTTGACGCGGGCGCCTGGAGGAGGCGGGGCCGACCGGCCTGCTTTGAGAAGCTTCGAACGCGTCGGCGCATCCCCGCTGCGTTCGGGAGGCGGCAAGGCCGGCTGTTCTTACCCCATCGCGCGCGCCCTTGCAGGAAATGGTTGACAAGCATGCCGAAGGAGTGATAGCATGGGATCGGTCGGGAAAGGCTGTTTCTGTGGCTTTGAGAACGGTTCTTTTTTTGACCGGCGGTTAGTGTAGACTAACTGCCAAATCGAACAGGAAGGAGAAAGGCCGATGAAACAAAGGATCAACAAGCGCTTCCGGCAGCGCGCGGCAAGGCTGTACGCGCCCCTGATGCGCCGCGCGGGCCCGCCCTGCGATGCGATCGGCGGCCGGTGCAGGCGCTACCTGACCCGGGAGATGAGCGTGCTCGAACTGGGCTGTGGCAGCGGGCAGCTTACCTTCCGGATTGCCGGAACCGCCGGGCGTTGGGAGGCGACGGCGTTTTTCGGAGCGGATGGTCGCGGAGGCGGCAAATCGACGGCGTGCTTTGCTTGCCGGAAGCCCTGCTCGAATGGAAAGGATCGTGAGGCACATGAAGCCTGATTATCAAAACTGGGTACCCAAAGGGATGGTTGCCGGGATTCTGGGCGCCACCGCGCTTACGTGTGCGGGAACGATCGTTTGCGCGGCGACCGGCGCGCTGCCAAACGGGATCCTGAGGGCGTTCATGTCGGCTGTCTTTGGAATCGCCTTTGTGGTTTGCGCGGGCTTTTCCGTTTGGTGCGTTCGGGCATACCGCGCGTTTTCGTACGGCGGGCAAAGGCAGCTCTCCAGAAAAATCGTCGAGGGGCTCGCGCAATACGTCTCGGTACCCGACGGAGGAAAGATACTGGATGTCGGCTGCGGAAGCGGCGCCCTGACCATTGCCTGCGCCAAGCGAAATCCCGGCTGCGCCGTGACGGGCCTTGACCGATGGGGAAAGGAATACGCTTCCTACAGCCGACGGCTCTGCGAAAGCAACGCCAGGGCGGAAGGGGTAACGAATACGGTTTTTGTCAAAGGCAACGCGGTCAGGCTCGACTTTCCCGACGGGAGCTTCGACGCCGTGACGAGCAACTACGTATACCACAACGTGCCCGCCAGGGACCGGCAGAAGCTGTTGCTTGAAACGCTCCGCGTGCTCAGGCCGGGCGGCGTTTTTGCGATCCACGACCTGATGACCCCGCGAAAATTCGGCGACATGAGCGCGTTTGCGCAGGAGCTGAAGAAACGGGGCTACCGCAAGGTTGCGCTGATCGATACGACAAACGGCAGGTTCATGCGCCCCAAAGAAGCAAAGCGGCTGATGCTTAGGGGTTCCGCGATTCTGTTCGGCTTTAAATAGGGCGAGGGGGAAGGCCCGCGCCGGGCCTTCCCCCTCGCGTTTGCCCATCCCGCGCAGGCAACGCGGCGCGGGATCCGCGGCGGCGTTACGGGGCCGTCGAACCAAGGGCGCTTTTGGCAAGGGGCAGCGTTTTCTTCAGCTCGCGCCCCGTCATGACCACGCATATGACAAGCACCCCAAGGTCGGTGATCACCGGCGCGAGAAACACGCCCTGCACGCCCAGGCCGCCGACCCTAGGCAAGAGAAGGCACAGCGGGATAAACAGCGCAACCTGCCTGAGGATGGTGAGCAGCGCCGCTTTTCCGCCCTTGCCGATGGACTGGAACAGGGTGATGGACAGGATCATGAGCGGAAGGATGATATAGGTGGAGAAAAACAGCCGGAGGCTTCCAACGCCCATACCCGCGATGGCCGCGTCGGTGATGAACAGGGAGAGCACCGCCCTGGGGTTGAGCATCACCGGAAGGTAGAACGCCAGCGAGAGCACCGTCCCGCCCAGAAGGAACACCCTCATCATCTGCCGCACGCGCGCGAATTGCTCCGCGCCGTAGTTGGTGCCCGCGGCGGGCTGGAAGCCCTGGCTGAGGCCCCACAGCGGGATGAACGCGAACGCCTGAATGCGTAGGCACGCTCCCAGAAGAATTTGCCACGAATCGCCGCCGTACTGGGCCGCCACGTTGTACATGATGGTCTGCTGCACCATCTGCATCACCTGCATCAGCATGGCGGAGACGCCTACGCCCAGCACCTCCGGGAGGATGCGCCCGTCGACGCGCACGCGGCGGATGCGAACGATTTTGCTCTTCTTTGCGAAATACCAAAGGGTGATGGCCGCCTGTACGGCCTGGGCGAGAACGGTGGCATACGCGGCCCCCTCCACGCGATGGGTCAATGCGATGAAAAGAGGATCCAGGGCAATGTTTAAAACCGCGCCGATTCCCATGATCAGCATGGCGCGCTTTAAGAGCCCTTCGCCCCGCATGACCATGTTGGCGGCCTGCGCGAAGTTGACGAACAGGGAGCCCGCGTAGATGATGCGCAGATAACGCTCGGCCTGCGACAGAATCTCGCCCTCGGCGCCGGAGAGCGCGAGAATCCGGCGGGTGAAAACCATGCCCGCCGCGGTGACGATCAGGGACAGGACCAGCACGCACATCGACAGGTTGCCCATGACCCTGTCCACCGTCGCCTGATCCATCTTCCCGATGGCGCGGGCGAGCACCGAGGCGGAGCCTACGCCCAGCAGCGTCGCGATGCCGTTGTTGACCAATGTAAAGGGATAGGCTACCGTTACCGCGCCCATGGCGCTTGGGCCGATCATCTGCCCGACGAAGACCGCGTCCATCAGGTTATACAGCCCGATGACCACCATGCCGATGATGGCGGGCAGGCTCAGCGAGAGCATCAGCCTGAAGGGGCGTTCGGTCAGAAGCATCGTGCGCGTATCCGTTTCCCGATTCACAAAATCCCATCCTTTCGTTGTTAGAGGAAACTAACTTACGGCCGAAATGATCGGGCGTCCGCAGACGCCCGCCGTTTCAGCAATCCGGACCAGGCTGAAGAATGTCCTGCCAGCCATGGCGGTAAAACCGCTTGAGCTGCGCGATGTAGACGAGCGCCTCTTCCTTGGACATGTCGTGTTCCACCGTCTGAAAAACGCCCGCCCAGAACGCGCTTGACAGCATGTGCAGGAGCGCGGGCGAAAGGCGGCCGCTCTCCATCGCGTCGCTTCCGATCCATCGGAGGTAGCGCTCGGTCTGCTCCGCCTCGATTTGGGCCAGCCTGTGGAGGAAGTTCTCATACCCCGAGCCCTCGGAGCGGCAGATCAGGAGCTTGAACTCGTCCAAGTGATCGTAGATGGCGTCCGCCGTCATGTTCAGCCTCCCGGCGGTGTGACGAAGCATCTGCTCGACGGGCTTTGGCTCTCCCTCGTTGAATGCGTCGATCTCCTCGCGGTAAGCGGCCAGAAAGCCTTCCGCCACGGGCCCTACGATCGCCGAAAACAGCCCGTTCTTGTCGCCAAAGCGCGTGTAGATGGAACCCGTGCTGGTTCCCGCGTTTTCCGCAATGGTGCGCAGCGAAGCGTCCAGAAAGCCCTTTTGCAGAAATTCCGCCTGCGCGAACGCCAACAGGCGATCCGACACACCCTTAATCTGTTTGGCCATGGCGCCTCCTTTCCTGTCTAAATTCATAACACCGTTACATAACGGCGTTATGATTATACGCACGGCGGACGCGTCTGTCAAGCGGGTTGGAGCGGAACGCGGGACATTTTTTAACCTTCATAAGCCCGCGTTTTGCGGACGGCGTTTTCAATGCGCATATCAGCCTCCTGTTTGCTGGCGGCAATCGGCCGGAACGCGACCTGCGTTGCGCGCGGCTCGATGCCCACGGGCATGCCGTTGCTCGGAGGAACAGCCCTTGCGGGGAAACGCACCCCGGCATGGATCATTCGCCGCTCCCGGACAGGCGCGCCACGGGCTCAGGAATGCCGGCGCGGCATGCAGGAGGAAACAAACCGGGCGGCGCAGGGTGATTCGCGCCCGCCGAACAGGGAAGGTTTTTCGCTGATTTCCTTGCTTAGCCCGGCGTAGGGATACCCGATGCCATCCGATTTCAAAGCATGAATGCCTGCCGTTCACGGCGTGCACCTCCCGCGCCTCCGTCGCCAGCGCTCCACGCAGCCCCGTTATCCCTTCGCCTCCGCTCCTCGCCGCCGAAAGGAAGCGCTCGCGCGCTTGGACGCAGGCATGGCACCCGCAGAAAAACCCAGGCTGTAACGGCGTATCCGCCGGGGCGGTGAAACCGCACGCCCCAGCGACTTGTGCCGACGATGCCGTGCCCCTCCCGGGGCCCGGGTAGCCGACGCCCTTGCATGCGCGGCGGGGGTTCATCAAGGCCGTTCCCCGGTATGCGCCTGTTTGCCCGCGGCCCGGCCGGTTTCTTCTTCGCCGGGCGGCAGGCCTGCCGCCTCAGGCTGCCGAAAAACCCCCGCCGCAGCGGAATTGGGGCCGGGGGGAAACCCTTGCGGGGTTTGGGCGGAGGCCCAAAGCCATATGCCGATGCCTTTTGCCAAAGCAAGCGAACCGCCCGAATGGCGATGAGGCAAGCGGCACTGCTTAGTGTATGGGTTCCTTGACAGCCTGGGGCGGCAGGCGGCAGGCCTGCCGCCTTTCTCTTGCCCTGTTTCCGGTCCGGCCGGTGAGCGGCCGTACCGGCGCAAGAAAGGCGGGCGGGCACTCCGCCTCGCCTTTGGGGCACGCGGTTCCCGGCGCGCGAGCGGGCCTAAGTCCGATCGCGGCCTGCAACGCTTTCGCGGGGGTTTCCCGCTCGCGGAGCCGCGTTTCCGCCCCTGCCGGGGCAACCCGCCGCCGCAGGCCTGCCGGCGGCCGCGGCGGAATTGTCCGTTGACAACCAGGGGGAAACCTGTATAATAAACGCATACGCAATGAACGGAAGAGTACCCGCCCGTCATCGCCAAAGAGAGCCGCGGCAGCTGGAATGCGGCGCGAGAGGCGCGGGGAACATGGCCCGGGAGCGTTTCCGCCCGACAGGTAGGGCGGGACGGCAGGCACCGATATCCGCCGCCAGTAAGTTAGAAACCAAGGGTGGTACCGCGGGTGCAGCTCGCCCCTTCGCACGAAGGCGGCGGGCTTTGTGTTTCCGGCCCCGGCGGCCCCGTCGGCTGAACGGCGCAGGCGAGGGCCGCGCGGCGCGGAAACGGCGACGCCCGCCCAAAGCGGCGGGGGAGCGGCGACGCCTGCCCCCGACACGCGGCGCAAGCAACGCGGTTCTCCCCAACCCGACGGGCCTATCTCAAAGCCGGCGCACCGGCCGCCACGGCCAGAACAGAGGAGGCATCCCCCCATGTCCGAACGGAAAACTTTCTACGTGACCACGCCGATCTATTACCCCAGCGATAACCTGCACATCGGCCACGCCTATTGCAGCGTCGCCACCGATACCATGGCGCGCTTCAAAAAGCAGGAAGGGTACGACGTGTATTTCGTGACCGGCACCGACGAGCACGGCCAGAAGATCGAGCGCAAGGCGAAGGATCGGGGCGTGACCCCCCAGCAGTATGTGGATACCATCGTCGCGGGCATCAAAAGCCTGTGGCAGCTGATGGACGTGGCCTACGACGATTTCATCCGCACCACCGACCAGCGGCACGTGGACTGCGTTCAGCAGATTTTCCGCAAGCTCTACGAGCAGGCGGACATCTACAAGGGCTATTACGAGGGCTGGTACTGCACGCCCTGCGAGAGCTTCTTTACCGAGCTGCAACTGAAGGACGGCTGCTGCCCGGACTGCGGCCGCCCCGTGGAAAAAACCCGCGAGGAGGCGTACTTCTTCAAGCTGGGCAAGTATCAGGACTGGCTGATCGACTACATCGAAACGCACCCGGAGTTCATCCAGCCCGCCAGCCGGAAAAACGAGATGCTCAACAACTTCCTGCGCCCGGGCCTCAACGACCTGTGCGTCAGCCGCACTTCCATCAAGTGGGGCATTCCGGTGGATTTTGATCCGGAGCATACCGTGTACGTCTGGCTGGACGCGCTCACCAACTACATCAGCGTTCTGGGCTACGGCACCGCGCACGACGAGCCCTACCGCCGCTACTGGCCTGCCGATATCCATCTGGTGGGCAAGGAGATCATCCGCTTCCACACCATCATCTGGCCCATCATCCTGCACGCGCTGGGCGAGCCGTTGCCCAGGCAGGTGTTCGGCCACGGCTGGCTGGTGCTGGACGGCATGAAGATGAGCAAATCCCTGGGCAATGTGGTGGACCCCGTGGCGCTTTGCAACCGCTACGGCAGCGACGCCATCCGCTACTTCCTCATGCGGGAGATGCCCTTTGGCAGCGACGGGCAGTTCAGCTACGAGGCGCTGCTCAAGCGCATCAACGCCGATCTGGCCAACGATCTGGGCAATCTGGTCAGCCGCACGGTCGCCATGGTGGAAAAGTACTTCGACGGCAGGGTGCCCCAGCCCGGCCGCTACGACGAGCTGGACAAGGCGCTGATCGCGCTGGCGGAAGCCACGCCCGCGAAGGTGCGCGCGCAGATGAACGAGCTGCAATACTCCACCGCCCTGAGCGACATCTGGGCGCTGATCGGCGAGTGCAACCGCTACATCGACGCGACGGCCCCCTGGGTGCTGTGCAGGACCGAAGAAGGCCGCGAACGCCTGAAAACCGTACTGTACGTGCTGTGCGAGAGCATCCGCTTCGTGGGCGTGCTCATCCAGCCCACCATGCCGCGCACGCCCGGCCGAATTTTCGAGCAGCTGGGCCTGACCGACGAAACCCGCATGACCATGGACTCCCTGAGCGCCTTCGGCCTGCTGCCGGCGGGCATCGCCGTACACAAGGGCGAGGCGATCTTCCCCCGCATCGACATTGTAAAAGAGCTGGCGGATATCCTGCCTACCCCCAAGGCGGAGGCGAAGCCCGAACCCGCCCCGAAAGTCGCGCCCGAGGCCGGAGCAGGCAAAGCCGCCGCGGCCGCCCCGAAAACCGAAGCGCCCGCCGGCGACGGGCTGATCACCATCGACGAGTTCGCCCGCGTGCAGCTGCGCGTGGCGCGCGTGCTGGCCTGCGAAAAGCTGGAGGGCAGCGACAAGCTGCTCAAGCTCCGCCTGAGCCTGGGCGCGGACGCGCCGGAGCGCACCGTGGTCAGCGGCATCGCCAGGTTCTACACCCCCCAGGAGATGCTGAACCGGCAGGTGGTGCTGGTGGCGAACCTCAAACCCGCCAAGCTGCGCGGCGTGCTCAGCGAAGGCATGATCCTGTGCGCCTCCGACAAGGCGGATACCGTGCTTAAGCTGGTGTCCGTCGCCCCCGGCATGGAGGATGGGGCGACCGTGCGATGAGCGCAAGCCTGATCGATTCGCACTGCCACCTGGAGGACGAGCGCTTTGCCGGCGAGGTGGAGGCCGTGCTGGCCCGCATGAAGGAAGCCGGCGTGGGCCGCTGCATCCTCGCGGGCAGCGATATAGCCACCTGCGAACGCATCGAAGCGATTGTGGCCGCGCACCCGAACGTCTACGGCGTGGTGGGCGTGCACCCGCACGAGGCCGCCACGTTTGCGCCGGATACCCTCGCCCGCCTTGCGCAGTGGCTTTCCCAGCCGCGCATCGTGGGCGTGGGGGAGATAGGGCTGGATTACTACTACGACCACTCCCCGCGCGATGCGCAGCGAGCGGCCTTTGCGGCCCAGCTGGATTTTGCCTACGAGCAGCGCGTGCCCGCCGTGTTTCACGTGCGGGACGCCCACGGGGACGTGACGGACCTCTTCCGCGCGCACCGCGGGCGGCTGCCTGCCGGGGTGCTGCACTGCTACACCGGGAGCGTGGAAAGCGCGCGGGAATACCTTTCGATGGGGTTTTACATCTCCTTTTCCGGCTCGGTCACGTTCCGCAACGCCCGCCATTTGCAGGAGGCAGCCCGCTACGTGCCTGCCGACCGCCTGCTGGTGGAAACCGACAGCCCCTACCTGGCGCCCGTGCCCGTGCGCGGCAGGCGCAACGAGCCGGCCTACGTGCGCCATGTGGCGGAGATGGTCGCCACCCTGCGCGATGTGCCGCTGGAAACGCTGATCGCGCAGACGACCGCCAACGTGGAAAGGCTGTACGGGTTGCCGCCGGAGACGGAAACCGCCTGAACGGGGCGGGCCGGGGGCGCCCGGCGCACACACGGGGCCGGAACGCGCTTTTGCGTGGGCGGCGCGCCGGTGCGCTACGGAATGACCCGGCAACCGCGATCGGCGCGCAGTCGCCGCGCGCTCATCCCGACCGTTATCCGTGAAGAAGGCACGGCCCGAACCGATCCGCTTCCTGCGATCGGTTCGGGCCGTGCTTTGCTCCCGCGAACCGTGCGGGAGACCGCCGCGCCCATTGCCGGCCGTCTCCCGTCGCGGGGCGGGGAATACGCGCGCGGACGGTCAACCCGGCGCGGGGCGGGCGTTATCCCGCATTCAATGCTGAACGCTTCCGTCTCAAGGCGATTTTCACCCGTGATTTCGGCGCGAAAGCCCCACACAGCCACGCTGCGCCTTCGCTTCCGCTCCCCGCCGCAGAACAAGGCGCTCGCGGGCGCCGGCGCGTCATGGACAGAAACAGGACTATTGAACAATCGGGTATTTTTCCGGCGTCGTGAGCACGCCCGTGTGCACATAATCAAGCCTGCCGATGTGATCGTAGCGGACGACCTGATACGCGTTGGTCAGCTGATTGCCTTCCCGCGCCATGAGCACATAGCATTTGCTGTTCTCAAACACGACCACCTGGTTCTCATAGTCTCGGGCGATGAAGAAGGATTCCCGCTGGAGCCGGGCGATCGCCGCGTGCTCCATCACCGCGCCGGACAACACATACATCACGGCGATGGTCACCGCCAGATACCCGATGCTCAGGGCCACGCGCTCGTTGACCTGGCCGGCGGGGCTCCGCTGCTCCCAATAGCCCTTCCACTTGGCGCGCAACCCCTTGCGCCCCCTGCCGTGCGCCAGCGTTTTAAGCAGTGCTTCCAGCCATTCAAAGACCATGATGCCAAGCAGGATCCAGTTGGTTTGCTCAAAGCGCTGAACCAGCTGCACCGCAAACACCACCGCGGACACCATCACGATGGAAAACCGCCACAGCCGGGTCAGCTCGACGTCCTGGATCAGGCGGCCGAGCATCAGGCCGAAGGCCGGGATCATCAGCACCCCCCAGAACCGGTACATCAGCTGGATCAGCGTGGAGATGATGTCGGGCGCGTCTATTTCCACCAGTTCGTCGGGCAACGCGTACGCGGCCAGCGACCCGTCCAGATACAGATACGTCAGATAATACGCGATTCCCGTCAGCAATGCCAGGATGATGCCGCTTTCCAGGAACTTGGACCAAAACGCTTTCAAGGCCGTCCCTCCCCGCATCCATGTGGTTACGCATTCCCCCGAAGGGCTGTGCCGGCGATCCTGCCCATACTATACGATGGTTGGACGTCCGCGTCAATGCTCAGGAGCAGAAAGAAAGCCCGACCGTTTCTTCCGTGCCGCCGGGGTCGCCGCCGCACGGGACGGACCGCGCGCTTGCAAGCCCTCCCGGGAAAACGCGCCGTCCGGGGGCCGCGACGGGCCCGCGCCCGCCGACGCGCCCGCCCAGGGTGAACAAGGCTCCGCAAAAAGAAAAAAACCCTAACGTATCCGTTGATACAGAAGGGTTTGCAACTGGTAGCTCCAAGGGGAATCGAACCCCTGATTTCGCCTTGAGAGGGCGACGTCTTAACCGCTTGACCATGGAGCCGTTTTGGCTGGGGAACTAGGATTCGAACCTAGACAATACGAGTCAGAGTCGTAGGTGCTACCGTTACACAATTCCCCATCGCGTTAGCTGCATCGACAATTATACGCTTCGATAGGTGCTCTGTCAAGGCATTTTTTCGGAAAAGAGCCGGATTGAGCAAGGGCCCGCGGCAGGCGGGGCAAACCGTGCGACGCCGGACGGGGCGATCCGGCGAGCTGCTGGGGACGTTGCCCCGCGACGCGCGGGGAAGGCCGAATGAAAGCCGGCGGCACGGGGCCGCCGGCCTTCGGATGCCTTTGGGAGAAAGCCGCCCGGGGGGATGAATCCGCCCCTCGCGGCCGTCCGGCGCAACGCCTCTCAGGCTTACTTCTTCGCCATCGCGGCGATCTCGTCGGCCAGGTTCTCCTGCCGTTTCTCGATGCCTTCGCCGCGCTCGAACCGCTCAAACCGCACCGGCGCGATGGTCGCGCCGATCGCCTTGGCGACCTCGGCGGTGTACTGGTTGATGGACTTCTCGGGATCCTTCACAAAGGGCTGCTCGGTGAGGCAGACATCCTTGTAATACTTCTCGATGCGGCCCTCGACCATCTTGTCCACGATCTTTTCGGGCTTGCCCTCGTTGAGCGCCTGCGCGCGGAGAATCTCCTTCTCCTTGTCCAGGGTTTCGGTGGGTACTTCGCTCTTGACCACATAGCCGGGCCGGGCGGCCGCGATCTGCAGGGTCAGGTCGTGGTAATAGGTCTTGAACATCTCGTTGGCATAGGTTTCGGGCTTGTCGTTGGTCACCTCGAGCAGCACGCCGATCTTGCCGCCCATGTGGATGTAGGTTTCCACCACGCCGGCCTTGGCCTCGTAGCGGGCGAAGCGGCGGATGCTGAGCTTTTCGCCGATGGCGACGGTGGCGTCGCTGACCAGGTCGGTGATGGTCTTGCCGGTATCCTCGGCGAAGGGCTGGGTCATCAGCGTATCGACGTTCGCCGGGCTCGCCTTGGCGATATGGCGGGCGATCTTGGCGCAGAAATCCTTAAAGTTGTCGGTATTGGCGACGAAGTCGGTTTCGCAGTTGATTTCCACGATCACGCCGATCTTCGCGTCGTCGGTCACATACCCGGCGACCATGCCCTCCGCGGCGATGCGGCCGGCCTTCTTGGCGGCGGCGGCAAGGCCCTTTTCACGAAGCCATTCGATAGCCTTTTCCATATCGCCGGCGGTTTCAAGCAGCGCCTTCTTGCAATCCATCATGCCCGCCTGCGTCGTTTCACGAAGCTCTTTGACCAATTGAGCGGTTACTTCAGCCATGGGAACTCTCTCCTTATCTGTTCATATCCTGACGGCATGGGCCGCCTTTCATCACAACAGCGAGCGGCGCAACTGCGCGCGCCGCCCGCTGAAAAAGCCTTACGCCATACCGTTCTTAGCGGCGTCCTCGGCAGCGGACTGCTGCGCGTCGGCGGCATCCTGGTGGCCCTGTCTGCCTTCCAGAACGGCGTCGGCCATCTTGCCGGCGATCAGCTTGACCGCGCGGATGGCGTCGTCGTTGCCGGGGATCACGTAGTCAATTTCATCGGGGTCGCAGTTGGTATCCACGATGCCCACGATCGGGATGCCCAGCGCGCGGGCTTCGCTCACGGCGATGTGTTCCTTGCGGGGGTCCACCACGAACAGCGCGCCGGGGAGCCGTTTCATCTCCCGGATGCCGCCCAGGTTGGCCTCGAGCTTTTCACGCTCGTGCATGAGCTTGATAACTTCCTTCTTGGGGAGCACTTCCAGCTGGCCGCTCTGTTCCATCTTGTCGATCTGGTTGAGGCGATCCACGCGGGTGCGGATGGTGCGGAAGTTGGTGAGCATGCCGCCCAGCCAGCGGCTGTTGACAAAGAACATGTTGCAGCGCTGCGCCTCGGAGGCGATGCTTTCCTGCGCCTGCTTCTTGGTGCCCACAAACAGCAGGCTCTTGCCCTGCATGGCCACGTCGCGCACGAAGGCGTACGCTTCGTCCGCCTTGCGGACGGTCTTTTGCAGGTCGATGATGTAGATTCCGTTGCGTTCGGTGAAGATGTACTGCGCCATTTTGGGGTTCCAGCGGCGGGTCTGGTGGCCGAAGTGGACACCGGCTTCTAGCAGCTGTTTCATGGAAATAACGGCCATGGATGGTTCCTCCTTGTTTATCCACCCTTTGCGTCAGCCCGGTACGGTCACCGGCGCTTAGGCGCGGCACAATCGTACGGTCGACAAAGGTGCGTAATCGCGGAATAGTATACCACACGGGGGCGGACATATGCAAGCGTTTCCTGAAGCGGCGGCGTGAGGGTGTGGATTGCAAGATGAATTGCCGCCCCCGTCGCGTCAGGCAAGAAGCCGGCGCGGGGTTTGGCTCGATGGATCGACGATGATCCAAGGGAAATCTGACCATTATTTTCCCGCTGGAAATTCAGGTAATGAGGATAGCAGGAAGAACACTCGTCAAAAAACGCTTCCGGCAGTTGGTGCTTAATCGCGTCCAATAGAAATTGATGTGGTATGGTACAACGGTTCCTGCGAGCGAAGTGATATAGGTTATCTAAGTAGGCCTGTACCGATGGATTGTTTGCGATACGAGCCAGTTCATCGTCAAGAACACGGAAATCTGAACGGGACAGCAAACGCGCTTTTCTTAAGTAACAAATATAGGAAAAGAACGCAAGCGTTGTGTCCACCTGGCGTTCGAGTTCACCGCCCCCGTGAAATTCCATGTTATACCAGGGTTTACTGTATTCGATTAAATAGATGACCTGTGATATCTCAGTATCCGTTCTAAGTTTCTCAGTGATCTGGTGAATAAAATCGGCGCGCTTGAGACGATTGGCTCTTTGCCATTGTATCCATGCGAAAACCCCGCCGACCAAAGCAAAAACGAGGGCAATCACGGTAAGTGTCTGATCGATGCTGAAGCTGGGCACTTGCTTGTTCTCCTTAGGATTCGATTTGCATAAAGCGTTCTGTTATCTATTGTACAACAGCATTCCATTAAAAGTAAATCACTGTCTGCCGCTTCCTCCCCGCCCATTTCACAGGCGGTTCACGGATTGTTCGCCTCCGTGGCTTGAAAACACACGTATCTCCATGCTATAATTGAAATTGGCGTATTGCGCCGTGATTTCGGCGGGCGGACGTTGGGCCGCCTGCCGTTGATGAAGGAGTAAAAACTTTGTCGCTATTAGACTTGTTTAAGCGTATGATCGGCCAGAGCAACGAGGCCGAAGTGAAGCGCCTGCAAAAGATCGCCGATCAGGTGCTGGCCAAGGAGGCGGAGTACAGGGCGCTTACCGACAGCGAGCTGCGCGCTAAAACCGCCGAGTTCAAAGGGCTGGTGCAGGGCGGGCTTTCACTGGACGAGCTGCTGCCCGACGCCTACGCGGCGTTCCGCGAGGCCGTGTGGCGCGTGGACGGCAAGCGCCTCTTCCCCGTGCAGGTGATGGGCGGCATCTGCCTGCATCAGGGCCGCATCGCCGAGATGAAGACCGGCGAGGGCAAAACCCACACCGCCACGCTCCCGGCGTACCTAAACGCGCTGGCCGGCAAGGGCGTGCACATCGTGACCGTCAACGACTACCTGGCCAAGTTTCAGGGCGAGTGGATGGGCAACATCTTCCGCTTCATGGGCATGACGGTAGGTGTGATCGTGCACGATCTGGACAACACCCAGCGCCGCGCGGCCTACCTTTGCGACATCACCTACGGCACCAACAACGAGATGGGCTTTGACTACCTGCGCGACAACATGGTCATCCGCGAGGCCGACCGGGTGCAGCGCGGGCACGAGTTCGCCATCGTGGACGAGGTCGACTCCATCCTGATTGACGAGGCGCGCACCCCGCTGATCATCAGCGGGCAGGGCGAACAGTCCACCGATATGTACGAGAAGGCCGACCGTTTCGTGGGCCGGCTGAAAAACGAAGAAGACTACACCATCGCCGAGAAGGAAAAGGCCGTCACCCTCACCGAGCGGGGCGTGGAGCTGGCGCAGCGGGCCTTCGGCGTGGAAAACATCGCCGATCTGGAAAACGCCGATCTGTACCACTACATCCTGCAGGGCCTGAAAGCCCACGCCATGATGAAGCGCGACGTGGACTACGTGGTGCAAAACGGCGAAGTGGTCATCGTGGACGAGTTCACCGGCCGCCTGATGGTGGGCCGCCGCTACAGCGACGGGCTGCATCAGGCCATCGAGGCCAAGGAGCGCGTGAAGGTCAACCGGGAAAGCAAGACCCTGGCGACCATCACGTTTCAGAACTACTTCCGCATGTACCAGAAGATCAGCGGCATGACCGGCACCGCCAAGACCGAGGAAGCCGAGTTTCAGGGCATCTACAGCCTGGACGTGGTGCAGGTGCCCACCAACATGCCCATGATCCGCAAGGATCACAACGATGTCGTCTACAAGACCCGCAAGGGCAAATTCGCCGCCGTGGTGGAGGAGATCGTCGCAAGGCACGCGACCGGCCAGCCGATCCTCGTGAGCACGGTCAACGTGGAAACCAGCGAAATGCTCAGCCGCCTGATCGACCTGCGCGGGGTGCCTCACGAAATCCTCAACGCCAAGAACCACGCGCGCGAGGCCGATATCATCGCGCAGGCCGGTTCGGTGGACGCCGTGACCATCGCCACCAACATGGCCGGCCGCGGCACGGACATCCTGCTGGGCGGCAACCCGGATTACCTGGCCCGCCGCAAGATGCGCCAGGACGGCCTTTCCGACGAGCTGATCATGGAAGCCGTGGGCCATAACGAGGACGTGCCCCCCGAGGTGCTGGCCGCGCGGGAAACCTACAACCGCTACTTCGCGGAGTTCCGCAGGGAAACCGACGCCGAGCACGAGCGCGTGATGGCGCTGGGCGGGCTGCACATCATCGGCACCGAGCGCCACGAGAGCCGCCGCATCGACAACCAGCTGCGCGGCCGCGCCGGCCGTCAGGGCGACCCGGGCAGCTCGCAGTTCTTCATTAGCCTTGAGGACGACGTGATGCGCCTGTTCGGCAGCGAGCGCATCGCCCCGATGATCGAGCGCCTGGGCATGGGGGACGACCAGCCCCTGGAAGCCGGGATGCTCACCAAGCAGATCGAGGCCGCGCAGAAGCGCATCGAGGGCCGCAACTACGACATCCGCAAATCCGTGCTGGAGTACGACGATGTAATGAACAAGCAGCGCGAGCTGATCTACGGCCAGCGCAGCGATATCCTCAAGGGCGACAACATGCGCGAAACGATCGTGGGCATGGTGCACAACATGATCGACGCGACCGCCGAGCGCAACTTCACCGGCGACGGGAGCTTCGACTGGAGCGTGGACGAGGCCCGCGACTATCTGGAGCGCCTGTGCCTGAAGCCCGGCACCTTCGTCCATTATGCCGATAAGATGAAGGAGATGGACGAGCCCGGCGAGCTGACCCGGCTGCTGTACAAGGACGCCGAGGATTTCTATGCCGAGCGCGAGGAAATGCTTACGCAGCTTGGCATCGACATGCGCGAGTTTGAGCGCGTGGTGCTCCTCAACGCCATCGACCGCCACTGGATGGACCACATCGACGCGATGGACGACCTGCGCGACGGCATCGGCCTGCGCGCCTACGGCCAGCGCAACCCCGTGCAGGAATACCGGCTGGAAAGCTACGATATGTTCAACGACATGGTACACATGATCCGCGAGGACACCGTGCGCCGGCTGTTCCAAAGCCGCGTGGAGCGCCTGCCCGAGCGCCACAAGGCCGTGGACGTATCCCAGACCCAGGAAGGTTTCGCCGGCGGGGAGAATCAGCCCAATACCAACGGGCAGGCCAAGAAGGGCGGCGCGCCTTCCAGCATCAACACCCCCGGCGCGGTGGGCCGCAACCAGCCCTGCCCCTGCGGCAGCGGCAAAAAGTACAAGCACTGCTGCGGCAAGAACGCCTGAAAGCGAGCCGCACATCACCCTGCCGCCGGAGGCCCGCGGGCCTGCCGGCGCGCCCCGCGCGGCGAACACCATGGCGGAGGAACGCCCCCGCCCCTTTTGGGGCGCGGACGGACGCATCCGGGAGAAGAGAGGCAGTATGGTCGATACCGAACGATACCAGCAACAGCTCACGGCGCTGCGCGATACCATCGGCAAGGCGGCGGACGCGCTCAACCTGCCGCATTTGCAGGAGGAGCTGGGCGAGCTCAAGGAAGAAATGAACGCCCCGGAATTCTGGGGGAATCTGGAGCGCTCCACATCGGTCACCCGCCGCGTGCGCCATATCGAAAACCAGCTGGAGCACGTGGACTCGCTGCACGCCCGCTGCGACGACGTGGAGGCGATGCTTTCCCTGCTCAAGGAGGATCCGGACGAGGAAATCGCCGCGGAGTGCGAAACCGAGATCGACGCCCTGCGCGCCGACTCGGACGCGCTGGAGCTGCAAACCCTGATGCGCGGCGAGTACGACGAGTGCAACTGCGTGCTGAGCCTGCACGCGGGCGCGGGCGGCACCGAGGCGCAGGACTGGACGCAGATGCTCTACCGCATGTACACGCGCTACTGCGAGCGCATGGGCTTCAAGGTGACCATCAACGATATTCTGGACGGCGACGAGGCGGGGCTCAAGAGCGTCACCTTTCAGGTGGAGGGCGACAACGCCTACGGCTACCTGCGCAGCGAGCGCGGCGTGCACCGGCTGGTGCGCATCAGCCCGTTTGATTCCAACGCCCGCCGGCACACCAGCTTCAGCTCCCTGGACGTGGCCCCCATCCTCCCGGAGGACGACAAGTTCGAGGTCAACATGGAGGAAGTGCGCATCGATACCTACCGCGCGGGCGGCGCGGGCGGCCAGCACGTCAACCGCACCGATTCCGCCGTGCGCATGACGCACGTTCCCACGGGAACCGTGGCGCAGTGCCAGAACGAGCGCAGCCAGATCCAGAACCGCGAGGTGTGCCTGCGCATCCTGAAAAGCCGCCTGATGGAGCTTCGCATGCGCGAAAAGGAAGACCAGATGGCCGATATCAAGGGCGAAATGAAGAAGATCGAGTGGGGCAGCCAGATTCGCAGCTATGTGTTCCAGCCCTACACGATGGTCAAGGACCACCGCACGGGCTTTGAAAGCGGCAACGTGGACGATGTGATGGACGGGAACCTTTCGGGCTTCATTACGGCCTACCTGAAGATGCAGTAAGGCTGGGAACGGGACAAAGGCGGAAAGGGGCGGGCGGCATGGCGGACAATGGCGCGCTTGGGAACATCGCCGGGGAACTGAAGGATCAACTGGGGGATCGGGTCGATCCCGGAAAAATGCTCAGCGAAGCCAACCTGAAAAAGAAACGCGGCGCGTTTTGGACCTGCCTGATTGCGGCCGCCCTGCTGGTGCTGCTGGCGCTGGCCGGCTCCATCGCCTATAACGCCACCCGCGTGAGCCTGTTTCGGGACGCGGTCAATCAGCACGTCGTCGCGGCCGGGCTCATCAGCCAGAGCGACGCGGACGCCTTCGTCAACGATACGCTGGATTACCTCACCGGCATCAAAACCGTGTGGGAGCCCGCGATTACGGTGGGCGACCACCGCATCGGCGTGCCGGAGACCTTCAAGGCCCACATGGCGACCGTGAAGGGCTGGGTGGAAAACGCCAAGGCGGTGCTTCTGGCCGGCGTGGCCATCGTGCTCTTGCTGCTTTCCCGCGCGATGGTCGGCGTCAAGGGCGCGCGCAGGGGGCCCTTCTCGGTGGGCGGCTACTACCTGGGCGCGGCGATCCCGCTCATGCTGATCGCCGGGGTGGGCCTGTGGGGCTACCTGAACTTTGACGGCCTGTGGGACTGGGTGCACCGCACGCTGATCCCGGACGGCATCTTTGACGCCGGGGAAGAGATCATGCAGCTGTTCCCGGTTTCGATGTTTGCAAGCTACCTCAAGCCCGTGGCGATCACGTTTGGCATCGGCGCGGCGATCGTGCTGGCGCTGCCGGCGGTGCTCTGGCCGCTGTCGCGGCTGCTGACCAACCTGCTGGGCAAAAAGGGCGCGTCGGGCGGCGGATCGTCCGGCTCGACCGGCAGGCGAACCGCGGCGCGCAGGACAACCGCCGCGGCCGGTAAAGCCGCCGCGCGCAAAACCGCCGCGAAAAAAACGGGCGGGGCCAAAACCTCCCGGAAAGCATCGGACTGAGGGCATCCATGAGCGTAACGGAAACCTGGCAACGCCATTTGGAAGCCTTGCAGAGCAAGGCTTCCCTTCGCATCCTGGCGCTGGAGACCAGCTGTGACGAAACGGCCGCCGCCGTGGTGGAAAACGGCCGACGGATCCTGAGCAACATCGTGTTTTCACAGGTGGACGTGCATGCCCTCTACGGCGGCGTGGTGCCGGAGATCGCCAGCCGCGCCCATGTGGATGCGTGCGACCGCGTGATCGACCTGGCGCTTCAGGACGCTGGCATGACCCTTGCCGATGTGGACGCGCTGGCCGTGACCCACGGCCCGGGGCTCGTGGGCGCGCTGCTGACGGGCGTGAGCTGCATGAAGGGCCTGAGCTTTGCCACCGGCCTGCCGCTGATCCCGGTAAACCACATCGAGGGCCACGTGAGCGCCAACTACCTGAGCGACCCCGCCCTGACGCCGCCCTTCCTGTGCCTGGTCGCCAGCGGCGGTCACAGCCACCTGGTGCGGGTGGAGGATTACGGCGTGTACACCCTGCTGGGCAGGACCGTGGACGACGCGGCGGGCGAGGCGTTTGACAAGGGCGCGCGCGTGCTGGGCGTGCCTTACCCCGGCGGGCCGATGCTAAGCAAGCTGGCCCGGGACGGGGATCCCACGTACCTCCGGCTCCCGCGCCCCAATCCGGAAGGCCGGTACGATTTCAGCTTTTCCGGGCTCAAGACCGCGTTTGTCAACGCCTGCCACAAGCTGGAGCAAAAGGGCGAGCCCCTGCCCCGGGCCGATCTGGCGGCCTCCTACCAGAAGGCCATCGTGGACAGCCTGTGTGAAAAAGCCGTGCTCGCCATGCGGGAGGGCGGGCTTTCCACCCTGTGCCTGGCGGGCGGGGTGAGCGCCAACGCCCTGCTGCGGGAGCAGATGACCGATTTGGCCGCGCGGGAGGGCTTCCGCCTTTGCATGCCGGAGGTAAGCCTGTGCACCGACAACGCCGCCATGATCGGCAGTGCCGCCTACTACCGCCTGCGCCGGGGCGAAATTGCCACCCTGAGCCTGAACGCCGAACCCGCGCTCGCGCTGGCGATGAAGCGCGCCTGACGGCCGCGCGCCGCGAAAAATCATGCGGCAACCTGCGGGAAGCCGTTTCGACTCCTGCGCGTCCTCGTGTGGCAATGTGCGCTAAATCGTTTCGACTCCTGCGCGTCGTCGTGTGGCATCCTGCGTGAAGTCATTTCGCATCTCGCGCATCGTCCTTTGGCAACCTGCGCGAAGTCGTGTGGCAACCTGCGCGAAGTCGTTTCGACTCTTGCGCGTCGTCGTGTGGCATCCTGCGGGAAGCCGTTCCGACTCCTGCACGTCGTCGTGTGGCAACCTGCGCTCAGTCGTTGCGACTCCTGCGCCGGTGCGCGCTGTCCGGCGCGGGCAAACCGTCGTTCCGCAGCGTCGCATCCCCCCAGACCGGCGGGTTACGCCGCTTGAGGCGAGACAACGGAACGCACCCCCTCACGCGTTCCCGAGGGTGGCTTGCCCGTCGCGCGCGGGCAGGCAAGCGGATTTTCACTTCGGGACGATGCCTGCGCGGCGCGAAGGGGAACGGTCCGGCGCGGGGTTGCGGGCCGGGCCGCGGCAAAGCGCAACCGCCCCGCCGGCGTTTCCCCGCCGACCGACGCCGAAGGAAGACCTTCACCCTGCGGCGCGCGCCCAAGCGGCACGCGCCCGGAAGAACCGCATATACTACGACTGAGGTGACAACCGTGGGATGGATCTGCAAGCTGCTGGGACACCGCTGGGAAGGCTGCCGCTGCGCGCGCTGCGGCGCGACCCGCAACGAAGGCCACCGCTGGGTGGAAGCCGAGGGCCGGTGCGAACACACCTGCGAAGTCTGCGGCGCTGTGGAAACCGTGCCCTGCGAGTGGCACCACTGCCGCTGCAAGCGCTGCGGCGCGCAGCGGGACTCGCATCACCTGTGGCTGGTGAAATCCCCCTGCGAAAAGGTGTGCCGCATCTGCGGCCAGGAGAAGGAAACGCATGACTGGCGGCATGTGGATCGCGGGCTGGATCGCTGCGCGGTCTGCGGCGAAACCCACCGCCTGACGCCGGAGGAAATCGCCCGCCGCGACGAGGAATGGGCCACGACGGACGAATATACCGAGGGCTTTGACGACGTGCCGGATTACCCGCCGGAAACGGACTGACGCGCAGCGCGCGGGGTTTGCGGACCGCCGACGCGCAGCGGTCGGGGAGGCGCGCCGCCCGCCTGCGCCGCGCAGGAACCGGGCAAGCGCGCGCCCTGATTGGAACGCGGGTGGGGAGGTTCCTGCCCGCCGGAGGCTCCCGTATCACCCGCCCGCCATCCTGCGCAAGCGCCGGAAGCGTCATGGGGCACGGCCGAAGGCGCGTGAATTTTCTCGAAAGTTTCGGGCTTGGGAACCGGTTGGTTCCCGAGCCTCAGGCCGTCAAAGAACCCATGCAATCCGGAGTGCCGCTCGCCTCATCGCCCTTCGGGCTGTTCGCTCGCTTTGGTAAAATGCTTCAGCATATGGCTTTGGGGCTTCGCCCCAAACCCCGCAAGGGTGAAACCCTTGACCCAACGCCGCCGCGGCGGGGGCTTTTCGGCAGTCCGAGGGGTCGGGAACCGGCTGGTTCCCGACCCCCCCGGACTGCCGGGAAACCCGGCCGTATCCCCCTGATTCAACCGGAAACCCGGATGAATCAGGGTTTCCCCTATCCGTGTTTTCGCGCCGGGCAAGCCCGCGCGGGAAGATAACGGGCGTTTCCAACGTTATCATGACTGTGCGAATCAACGCTTCGGCAAGTTGCCGGGGCGAGGCGAGGAAGGGCTCTACATGAACTGCAAACGGTTTGCGATGTTGCTGGCGGGGGTTCTCTTGATCACCGGCGCGTGCGGCGCGCCTGCGCGGGCGTCGTCCCCGGCGGCCGGCGCGGAGGCGTCGGGGTATGAAATGCGGGTGTACGCCGCAACGCCGGAGATTCAGATCGCGTACCCCGTCTTTTCGGATCAGGACGGGCTCAACGCGCTGGTCGAGGCGCAGGTGAAGGCGATGGTGCCCGAGGACACGGCCGGCGTGACCATCGAGTACGCGTGCGCGGTTACGCTGCTGAACCGGCGTATGGTCAGCATGGTTTTCTGGGGCTACAGCAACGTGGAGGGAAGCATCCACCCCTACAACGACCTCTTCACGCTCAACGTCGACCGGGAAACCCTGCGGCCCGTCACCCTGACGGACCTGTACGAGGTGAACGCGGATTTTGAAAAGGTCTTTTTTGATCACGCCGCATTCCCCGGCGATCCCGTGACCTCATACGCCGCGGATACCTTCGCGGACGCGCTGGCCCTGCAGGTTTCGGGCCTGCAAAGCTACGATCCGTTCGGCATGGCGGGCCAGATCGCCTGCTTCCTCAAGCCGGACGGGCTGGTGCTGAGCCTGCCGGCCGTGCACGCCAGCGGGAGCGATCACTTTGAGGCGCAGCTGCGCTACGCCGATATCCAGGCGTATTACCGGCTGTCCGACAACCTCTGGGAAGACTGAGCGCGCCTCCCCGGGCCGGAGCGCGGCCCGGAGCCGCAGCGCGCTGTGGTAACCGCGATTCCCTGCCCGACGCGGCGGGGAGAATATCCAACAGGGGCGGGAACCGTCGGTTCCCACCCCTGCTTGCGTATCCGTAACGGTCCGTTGCGCGTCCGCTACCGCTTCGCGGCGGCGGACCGGCGCGTGGCCAGCAGGATGAAGATCGCGTGCAGCACCACCAGCGCCGGCATCACGTAGATCATCCCGGTGTGCAGCGAATAGACGTCCACCGCCGGATACATCCTGCCGGACAGGCCGGTTTTCATCAGAATGGCCGATACCGTCTGCATCAGGAAGCCCAGCAGCATCAGCAGGATCACCGCTTTGGCGAGGATCATCGCGGTTTTTCCGGCCTTCACATCGCGCCGCTGGATCAGCACGCGGGTTTTCAGCGCGGCGTAGAGATTCCTGCGGCGCTTGAACAGCGCGGGCAATACCAGAAGCGTCGGCAGCAGCAGCATCCCGCTCCACTGGTGCAGGGGGAGAGCCACGGCGTAGGGAACCAGCTGGAGCTTCAGGGCGATCGCCAAGCCGACGTTGATCACGCCCAACAGCATCACGGCAAGGTGAACCTTGCCGAAATCCGTTTTGAGAAACTTCATGCGTTACCTCCTGCGGCGTTACTGATAAACGCCGACGACGGGCAGGCCGACCAGGTTCTTTGCGCCGTGCGGCGAGCGGGCGAGCGCGTCGGTCTGGTCCAGCCCGGCGCGGAGGGTGCCGCCCGCGTGGGAGCCGTTGCTCCACTGGGGCACGGCGCTGACGTCGTACACGATGCCGTCTACGGCCACATAGGCCGGGTTGCCGTTGAGGCCGTCATACTTGGCCAGTTCCGCGGCGGTGAACACTTTGGGCTCGGTCGCGCCTGGCAGGAGGGCCGCCGCCGTAGCGGTGGGCTTGGCCGTAGGCGTCGCGGTGGGCTTGGCGGTCGGGGTGGCGGTGGGCTTGGCGGTGGGCGTCGCGGTCGGTTTCGCGGTCGGCGTCGCGGTGGGCGCGGCGGTCGGGGTGGGCTTGGGCGTCGGGGTCGCCGTCGGCTTGGGGGTCGGCGTCGCGGTCGGCGTTGCCGTCGGGGTGGCGGTCGGCGTCGCGGTCGGTGTTGCCGTCGGGGTGGCGGTCGGGG
>JAAYUF010000112.1 GCA_012517815.1 Clostridiales bacterium | reverse complement strand
GGTGGTCTTTGGGCACGACCATATCCGTGCAGAGCATCTCCACCGCTTGGCGTTGTTCTTCTTCTCGCTTTAGCATCTTCATCACCTGATGCTATTATACCATAAAAGCCCCGTGTTTGGGGGCTTTTTTGACGGTCTGGCCGCCTCTCCCCTCAGGGGGAGAGGCGGTTTTCCTTCCGTGACGGGGCGGGCGCGCCGAACGAAACGCCGACGGGGGTTCGGCGGATGGCCCGCCACGAGCGGGGCGGGGGAACGAAACCGAGCGGCAAACGCGGCGAAACGTCACACGACGCCCGAAGCGTCCGCGGCCGCGCTCAAGCAGGGTACCTGTCGGAAGGCTGCGAGCCTTGCGCCGGTCGGGCGCTACCCTCACGAGCGAGGCGTGCCGGCCCTGTGCCCGCGAACCGCCTTGCGGTAAGCGCCGGGCGTGATCCCCTTGTATTTGCGAAAGCACCGGATGAAGTAATTCAGGTCGGAAAACCCTGTATCCAAGGCGATTTCGGTCACGTTTCGCTCGGTGACCGCCAGCGCGTAACAGGCCATTTCCACCCGGTAATAGGCGATATAATCCACCGGCGTGCGGTGCGTCGCTTCCCGGAAGAACCGGCACAGGTACTTTGGCGTCAGCCCGACGTCAGCCGCCAGCTGGGCAAGGTGCAGCGGCTCGGGATAATGGTTCTCGATGATTTCGAACACCGTTTTCAGCCGGAGCATGCGGCGGTTTTCCGCCCCGCCCGGTTGCTCGCAGGGGGCGTAGGCTTTCAGCCGGTAAATTTCACCCGCGAAACGGTACAGGCAGCCCAGCGCGATGAGCGTGTATCCGTCGCAGCGGCTGCGCAGGGCGTCAAACATGGGCAAAAGCGTCTGGCGTGCCAGCTCGCTCTCCGCGCCCAAAAGGGGCGCAACGGCGACATGGCCGTCCATCAGATCGCCGATATGGCGCCTGCCCAGATCGTCGCTGCGCATCAGCAGGCGCAGATCCAGCACGACGCATTCGTACTCGCACGCTTCCGGTGTTCCGCCGTGCAGCAGGCCGGAGGCGATGTAGGCCGTATCGCCTTGTCCGAGCAGGTATGCCTTCCCGCCCAGGTTCAGCCGGAACCGCCCGCGGATCACATGCAGGAGCTCAACCTCTTCATGCCAGTGATAGGGCATTTCGTACCGGCTGTGACGGTGATCGACGAAGTGATAGTCCACCGGAAACGACAGGGAACCGCGCTGTTTGCTCTCATGATACCGCAGGTTGCTCGTGACGCCTCACCTCCCATCATCGGTGAATATTGTGCTACTTTTAGCCATAATAGCATGAGAAAAACGCTTTGACAAGGCGTATCCTGTCAGTACGGGAGATATGGAAACGGGGGGATGGAAAGTGAATACGGACGCGCTGAAAGAACAAATTTGCGAGGTTTGCCACCGAATGTGGCAACTGGGCTGGGTGGCGACCAACGACGGCAACGTGTCGGTCCGGCTTTCGGACGGCACGTTCTGGATCACGCCGTCGGGCATCAGCAAGAGCTTTATCACGCCGAAAAAGCTGCTTCGCGTCAACCATGCCATGGAGGTGCTGGAAGGCCCGCCCGATAACGTGCCCTCCAGCGAGCTGAAAATGCACATGCGCTGCTACGAAAAGCGCGACGACGTGGGCGCCGTGGTGCACGCGCACCCGCCGACGGCCACCGGATACGCGGTGGCCAACATCCCGCTGGACGAATACAGCATGATCGAAACGGTGATCGCCATCGGCGCGATTCCCGTTACGCCCTACGGCGCACCGTCGACCTACGAGGTGCCCGACGCGATTGAACCCTACCTGCAAACCCATGATGTGATGCTGCTGCAAAACCACGGCGCGCTGACCCTCGGCAAGGACCTGCTGACCGCCTACTACCGCATGGAAACGTTGGAGCTGTTTGCAAAAATCAGCTTCACGGCGCGCATGTTGGGCGGCGCCAAGGAGATCAGCCGCAAGAACATCGATAAACTGCTGGACCTGCGCGAGCATTACTACCACGTATCCGGCCGCCACCCGGGCTTTGAAAAATGCGGCCCGGCCAAGGCGCCGGACGGCACCGAAGACGAAAAGGAGGACAAGGAAAATGCTGTACCCCAAGATCGGTATCCGGCCCGTGATTGACGGCCGCTGGGGCGGCGTGCGCGAAGGGCTGGAAACGCAGACTCTGAACATGGCGCTGGCCGCCAAAGGGCTCATTGAAAGCCTGCGCTATCCGGACGGCGCGCCCGTACAGGCGGTCATCGCCCCCTTCACCATCGGCGGGGGCGCGGAAGCGGCGCGCTGCGAAGAGTACTTTTCGACCGAGAATGTCGTCGCCACACTCACCGTAACGCCCTGCTGGTGCTACGGCATGGAAACGTTCGATATGAACCCGCTGACCATCAAGGCGGTATGGGGCTTCAACGGCACCGAACGACCCGGCGCGGTGTACCTGGCGGCCGTGCTGGCGGCTTATGCGCAAAAGGGACTGCCGGCTTTCAGCATCTATGGCAGGGACGTGCAGGATGCCGCCGATACGACCGTCCCGGACGACGTGCGGGAGAAGATCGTCCGTTTCGCGCGCTGCGCCGTTGCCGCAGGCTGGATGCGCAACAAAGCCTATGTGAACCTGGGCGGCGTTTCCATGGGCATCATGGGCAGCTTCTGCGATACGGATAGGTTTCAGAAGTATTTCGGCATCCGCACCGAGTGGGTGGATATGACGGAGATCCTGCGCCGCATGAAGCTGGCGATCTTCGACCCCGAAGAATACGAGCGCGCCATGGCCTGGGTGCGGAAAAACTGCCCCGAGGGCCTGGACTGCAACGCCGGCAAGTGCCTGCCGGACGTGATCGCGCGCTCCAAAGCCATCCCGCCGGAGGAGGATTGGGCGTTTGTCGTCCGGATGACGCTGATCATCCGCGACATTCTCTTTGGCAATCCGAAGCTGGCGGAACTTGGCTGGCATGAGGAAGCGCTGGGGAAGAACGCGATCGCAGGCGGTTTTCAGGGGCAGCGCCACTGGACGGACTGGCTCCCGAACGCGGATTTCAGCGAGAGCATTCTGGCCGGCACCTTCGACTGGAACGGCCCCAAGGCGCCGGTGCCTTTCGCAACCGAGAACGACACCCTCAACGGCGTGGCGATGATGCTGGGCACACTGGTTGCGCAGACCGCGCCGTGCTTCCACGATGTGCGCACCTATTGGAGCCCAGAGGCCGTGAACCGTGTTACGGGCTGGCAGCCGGAAGGGCTGGCCGCGAACGGTTTCATCCACCTGATCAACAGCGGCGCGACGGCGCTGGATTGCACCGGCGCGTGCCGGGACGCGCAGGGCCGGCCGGTCATGAAACCCTTCTGGGAGATGCGGGACGCGGATATGGAGGCGTGCCTCCGCGCGACCGACTGGTGCCGCGCCAATTACGAGTACTTCCGCGGCGGCGGGTTCTCCAGCCATTTCGCCACGCAGGCTGAAATGCCCGTGACCATGCTGCGCGCCAACATCGTAGAGGGCGTGGGGCTGGTAATGCAGATTGCCGAAGGCAGCACGCTGCTGCTGCCCCCCGAGGTGCACCGTACGCTGGACGAGCGCACCGACCGCACGTGGCCTACGACGTGGTTTGCGCCGCGCCTCACGGGCCGCGGCGCGTTCCGTGATGTATACGGCGTTATGGCCAACTGGGGCGCCAACCACGGCGTAACCGTGTACGGGCATGTAGGCGCCGAGCTGATTACCCTGTGCGCGATGCTGCGCATCCCGGTCAACATGCACAACGTGCCGGAGGAGGCGATCTTCCGCCCGCACAGCTGGGCCGCCTTTGGCACGATGGACGCCGAGGCCGCGGATTATGCCGCCTGCCGGCATTACGGCCCGCTGTACGGCTGAGCCTTTCGCCAGGCGACGGGGCAAGGCGGTGGCCTGAACGACGGATAACGCGGACGCCTGCGACAGAGCCGCCGCGCAAAAACGCGCGAAGGGAAACGGCGCGCGCGTTCTCCGGCAGTTAGCCTGTCGCCTGAGGGCGTACGCCTCCGCACGGTCTGCGTTGGGCTTCGTAAAAATCTGTTTTTTCTGTGCAAGGAGAAGGGGGTCGTCTCCATGAGCCAGGACGCGCTGGCGATTGATCTGGGTGCGAGCGGAGGCAGGCACATCCTGGGCCGGATGGAGGAGGGGCGGATCACGCTGACGGAGGCGTACCGCTTTCCCAACGAAATGGTATGGCGGGACGGGCGACGCTGCTGGGATATGGACGCCCTGTTTGCGCACGTGATCGCCGGCATGCGCGCCTGCGCGGAACGGGGCAGGATGCCCGCGACGGTCGGCATCGATACCTGGGGCGTGGATTATACGCTCATTGACGACAAGGGGACTCCGCTGGGCCAGTCGGTCGCCTACCGCGATACCCGCACCGACGGCATGCCCGACCGGCTGGACGCCGTGCTTCCCCCCCGCCGGCTGTACGCGCGCACAGGCATCGCCCGCCAGTCCTACAACACGGTGTACCAGTTGATGGCGGAGGGGGAGGCGCACCCCGGGCGCCTGTCGGAGCCTGCCCGGCTGCTGTTCACGCCCTGTTACCTCAACTTTCTGCTGACCGGCATCCCCCGAAACGAGCATACCATCGCGTCCACCAGCGGGCTGATGAACGCGCGAAGCCGTGTGTGGGATAAGGAAGTGTTGCGGGCGGCCGCCATCCCCGAGCGCCTGATGGGCGGCCCGCCCGCGGAGCCCGGCACCATCCTTGGGCCGGTTCTGCCTGCGGTAGAGCGGCAGGTTGGTTATGCCTGCACGGTCGTGATGCCCGCAAGCCATGATACCGCCAGCGCCTTTTTGGCCGCGCCCCTTTCCGGAGAGAACGCCGCGGTTCTTTCCAGCGGCACATGGAGCCTGCTGGGGCAGGAACTGGATGCGCCGATTCTCACACAAGCCGCGCGTCGCGCGGGCTTCACCAATGAAAGCGGGTATGGCGGGCGAACGACATTGGTGCGTAACCTCATGGGGCTTTGGATTATGCAAAGCATCCGGCACGAATGGGGCGACCGGCACTCCTATGAGGAGCTGGCGGCGCTGGCGACCAAAGGCCGGGACTATCCTCACGTGTTTTGCGCCTCGGACGAGCGCTTTCTGGCGCCCCGGAGCATGGTCGACGAAATAGCCGCCGCGCTACGCGAGGCTGGCGCGCCTTTGCCTTCCGACGAGGCCAAACTGATGTATTGTGTGCACCGCAGCCTCGCGCTGTGCTACCGCGAAGCCGTCCGAAACCTCGTCGCGCTGACGGGCAAGCCGGTGGATCAGATCAACGTCGTCGGCGGCGGCAGTCAAAACGCCACCCTGAACCAGTTGACCGCGGATGCGACGGGCCTGCCGGTCTGCGCCGGGCCCGTCGAAGCCACGGCACTGGGGAACCTCATAGCGCAATGGATGGCGACCAAGGAAATCGGCAGTCTGGAAAGCGCGCGCCGCTTGATTCGAGACGGCGTGAAGCTAAAGGTTTTCCATCCGCAGGGATCGGAAGGCGAATTGTGAGGGAACAGCGATGCCGCCGGCACCGAAGCGGCGCGGGCCTAAGCCCTTCCGCTGTAACGGTGCAAGGGTAGCGCGGCCGCGAACCCGGCGGGGAGCCGGGGCACAGCTCATCGGAAGCCTCCAGCCCTGTAAAAACCCCTGCGTACCCCCTGCGGAGCCCCTCCGCAGCCTCGACCCGGTTCCTGTTCAGGCTGACCATACGCAGCTTGTCGGGCAGGCGAATCGGGATACCGCGGCAAACCATCCATACGCTCTCAACCAAATGCGCCGCCGGCGACAGACGCCGGCGGTTTTATCAGTCTGGGCAAACGGACCGGCGTAACAGGCTGAACCGATCAGCGAGAAAAGCAACCGGTCGGAAGGCGCACACCCCGCGGCCAACGAACACGGTTCGGCAACGGGCCGGGAACCGCGCCTGAACGGCCCGCGCCCGACCGAAGCATGATCCGGCGGCGTTTGACCCCATACGATCTCCAACCATGAGCGCTTCCCCATAAGGCGCTTTTCTCCTGTGCCTTTCGCCGCGGCAGCTCGACGTTGCCCCGCTACGCCTACGCTTTTGCGCCTTGTCCGAGATAGAATCTGATCATGCGCTTTGACGCATGCATAAGCCGAAATCCTGTCCCACAGCATTCGTCGGGCCGCAGCCATACGGGAGAGCAGACCCGCGCGGCGCGCCGCCCAGCGTCTGCTCTCCCGTATGGCTTTGGGCCCGGCCGTGCCGATTGCGCGGGCTATCGGTAACTATCCAGAAACAGCCGCGCGATTTTCGGATCAAACTGCGTGCCGATGTTCCGCCTGATCTCCTCCAGCGCGTCCTGGGTCTTCATGGCTTTGCGGTAGACCCGGTCTTTGGTCATCGCGTCAAAGGCGTCCGCAATCGCCAGAATGCGCGCCGGGAGGGGGATGTTCTCTCCCCGCAGACCGCGGGGATAGCCCGTGCCGTCCCAGCGCTCGTGGTGGGAAAGGATGTCCTCCGCCACATAGGCGATATCTTCCAGCGAAACGGCGATCCGGTAACCGATCTCCGGATGCGTTTTCATGATGACCCATTCTTCCGGCGTCAACGGCCCCGGCTTGTTGAGGATGCTGTCGCTGATGCCGATCTTGCCGACGTCGTGCAGCTTGGAAAACAGCGCGAGCTGGGCCATGCTCTTTTGGGAAAGGCCCAGCTGTTTCCCGATCATTTCGGAAAGCTCGAACAGGCGCTGGGCATGTTCCTCCGTTTCCTCGCTGCGCGCGTGCAGCGCGGCCATGATGGAGGTGAGGGTTGCGCTGTGCGAGCTTTGCGCGTTGAGGATTTTTTGGCTGTTCAGGCTGTCGTAGACCGCTTTCATCGTGACGCTGACGTTCTCCGTAGGGGACTGGCGGGTGCCGTAGCCGAAAGAAACGCTTGTGCTGTAAAGGTTTGCCTTGATATCGTTGCTGGCGTCGATGCAGGCGGTAACCCGCAGGATGAAATCTTCCGCGACATCCACGCCTACGCCGGGCATCAGCAGGCTGAAATCATCGTCGCCCGTTCTCGCCAGCACATCCCCGCGGGTGTTGTTTTCCGCCAGCATGTTCGCCACGCGCACCAGCAGCGCGTTCCCTTCCTCAATGCCAAACGCGTTGTTGATGAGCCTGAGGCCGTCCACGTCGCATTGGACAACCGTAAGCGGGAAGGTTTGCTCCAGATTGTGCCGCCGGCATTCCTTATCGAAATACATCAGGTTGTAGCGCTTGGTCAGGTCGTCGTGCTCGTTCATGAACAGAATCTGCAATTCGCGGTTCTTCTGCTCGGAGATGTCGAACACGACCCCTTCCAACGCCTCCACCCGGCCTGAGTCGCTGAAGATCGGCTGCCCCATTTCGAGCACCCATTTCTTCTGCCCGGACGCGGTGATGATCTCATACTCGCACCGGAAATCCAACCGCTGCTCGATCACCCGCGCCCACTCGCTGCGCAGCAGATCCCGGTACTCGGGTGAAATCAGATCATTATAGGACAGATCGCGGTTATGGACCAGACTTTCCGGCTGGTAGCCGGTCAGCGACAGGCAGCCGTCGGAAACAAATATCATGGTCCACTGCTCGTCGTACAGGCAACGGTACGCCAAGCCCGGCAGGTGTGAAAGCAGCACGGATTTGCTCCGCTCGCTTTCCCGGAGGGACTGCTCCAGCGACTTGCGCGCGGTGATATCCTCCAAAAGGCACATGTGGCTGAGGTTTTGGTTGGCTTCATACTTGAGCGTGGAGGCGATCATATTGACCCAGATGGGCGAACCGTCGGGCCGGATATACCGCTTCTCCAGCGCGTAGTGATCCACCTGGCCGGAGAGCAGCCGGGACAGCAGCGCCAGATCCGCGGCGAGGTCGTCCGGATGCGTGATGTCCGTCCAGTCCAGCGCCGCCAGCTCTTCCTTCGTCCGGCCCAGAATGTTCAGATAAGCCTGATTCACGCTGGCGCCGGATGTGACTGTGGAATACAGCGGCTGACCTTTGGTGGTAATGGATATCCCGATCGGCGCCTGCTCAAAAACCGTCTGGAAAAGCGCCTCGTTTTCCCGCAGTTTGATTTCCAGCTTTTTTTGCTCCGTGACGTTGATGATGCTGACGATGTAGCGGCGCTGCCCCCGCAGATGCGCGCATTTAATGATCAGCTGATACCACGCGTCCTCGCCCATGAGGATCATGTGCTGATAGTAAATCGTGTTTTTCCCGCTCTCCCGCGCCTGCCTGATCGCCTGGAGAAAATCGTCGACGCCTTCGGACTCAAGAAACTGGAGCGCGTTCATCCCGGTCAGCTGTTTCAAACTGGCCGGCATGCGCTCCGGGGGCAACGGCACCGGCGTATCGGGCGACATGAGCACCCGCAGGATCGTCAGGTCTTCATCGAGTTCCAGGATGATATCGTTCATCGCGTTGAAGAGCTCGGTCAGCTCGTTTTGCTCCTCGACGACCTCCGAGACGTCCATGAACAGGGTTACGAAACAATCCGGAAGCGGGCTGAACGCATAGACGTTGTACCACTTGCCCAGCGCCTGGGCATACTGCCTGAAGGTGATGCTCTGCCGGGTTTGGACAACTTTTGCGTAGACGCCGATCCAGTCGGCGGGGTCCTGAGCGATGCCGGGGATGATCTCGCTGACCCGTCGCCCGATGATTTTAGCGGTCTCCAGACCGGTCAAAGCCTCAAAAGCTTTGTTTGCCTCCAAAAACTGATAATCGACCGGCATTCCCCGGTCGTCGTAAACCATCTGATGGTAGGCATAGGCAAAGGGCAGATCATCGAGGATGCGATCCAGCAGCCACTTGTCCATATCACACACTCCAGTACGGTGATCAGGTCCGGTGCAGCCCTCGTGCGGCTGATGACGGCCGAACGATTGGGGATCACTGCCCTTCCTTCCCCGCGAAAGCGGCGCAACGGAGGGCCGAACACGCCGCCTGCGCCGCCGCCATCAACGGGTCGCCGGAATCAAAGCATCCCTGACTTGCCTCGTGCAGGAAATAAAGAAAGATATTCGATTGGCGAGCGCAAAACTCCTTCAAGAAATGGTTTCCAAACCGAACGTTGTCTGGGCCTGAGGCGCAAACGCTCGCGGAGGGAGGCCCTGGCGCCCCCCGCGAAAGGGAGCCGCACGGCCCCCTTGGGAAGCTCGCCATGAAGCGCGCCCCAGCGCGTCAGCACAGGCGGCGCGGCGTTTTGCGGCAAGGGTTTGCGGGCGAGCCGTCGCGTGCGTCCGTTCCCGGAACAACCAAAGGCAGGCGGCCTGAGCGGCCGTCTGCCTTTGGTGCCTTGGGCCGGCGTCAACCGGACGCCGCTCCGTTATCCCTTGATTGCGCCGGTGGTGAAGCTCTTTTGGATTTCACCGCTCATCAGCAGATAGATAATCAGCGTGGGCACCGTGGCGACCACCAGCCCGGCGCCCAGCGCGCCCCAGTTGGTGGCGTACATGCCCACCATGCCCATGATGCCGACCGTCAGCGTTTTCCACTGCGGCTTGCTGATGAACGAGATGGCGAACATCAGCTCGTTCCAGCAGCTCAGGTAGGTGAAGATCGCCACCGTCGCGATCGCCGGGCGGATCAGCGGCACCATGATCTTCACAAAGATGCCGTAGATGCTCATCCCGTCCAGGCAGGCTGCTTCCTCCATCTCGGCCGGGATGGTCTTGAAAAAGCCCACGAAGATGTAGATCGCCATGGGAATCGCAAACGCCACATAGGGGAGGATCAACGCAAAAGGCGTATCGTACAGGTTGGTGCGCTTGAGGAAGATGAACAGCGGCACCAGCGTCGCGTGCAGGGGGATCATCATGCCCATCAGGAAGAACAGAAGCGCGGTGTTGCTCCATTTCCATTTCATGCGCGCGATGGCGTAGGCGGCCATGGTGGAAAGCACGGTGGAAACCGCGATGGTGGCGGTGGTCACCAACAGGCTGTTGAGCAGGAAGCTGGCCACCTGCCCGCGCTGGAGCACATCGGCGAAGTTTTCAAAACGGTAGGGGTTTGGCAAGCCCAGCGGGTTGGTGGTAAAAATCTGCATGTTGTCCTTGAGCGAGAAGGTGAACAGCCAATACAGCGGAAACAGCTGCACCAGGGCGATCAGGATCAGCCCTGCGTACAGGGCGATCTTGCGGACGTTCTGCTTGGTGCGGTTCATGCGCATCCTCCCCTTAAAACTCGTAGTTTTCCACCTTGAAGAAGCGCTGCACAAACACCGTCAGCACCAGACACTCCACAAGGATGAAAATCGCCATCGCGCTGCCCATGCCGTAGCGATAGTTGAGGAAAATGTTGGCAAACATCAGCGTCGTGGGCACTTCGGTTGCGTGGATGGGGCCGCCCTTGGTGAGCACGTAGATCAGATCGAAGGTTTTCAGTGAGCCGATGAGGGCGAAAGTGACGCACACCTTGATCATCGGCATGATCAGCGGAATGGCGATGTGGCGCGACAGCTGCGACTTGGAACAGCCGTCGATCTCCGCCGCCTCGTACAGCGAGGTGGGGATCGCCTTGATGGCGGAGTACATCAGCAGCATGTGATAGCCGATGTATTGCCAGATGAGCACAAAAAACGCGGCGCCCAGCGATATGCTGGGATCGGCCAGCCAGTTGCGCTTGAGCGCGGCCAGCCCCAGGTCGGTCAGCAGGATGTTGAGCATGCCGTTGTTGGGGTGGTATATTTTCATCCACAGCTGGCCGATGACCGTTGTGGAGATGATCACGGGGATGAAGTATACGTTGCGGAAGAATCCCTCCAGCCTGATGCCGTGGGAAATCAGCAGCGCAAGCCCCAGCGCCAGCGGAATCTGCACAAAAACCGATAGTCCGGCCAGCAGAGCGGAATTGACGATCCCCTTCACAAAATACGTGGAGGGGTTGGTGAACATTTCCAGATAGTTGCTCAGCCCGATAAACGTGCTCTTGCCTGCGCCGTTCCATTCCAGCAGCGAGTAGTAGCCCGAAAAAGCGATGGGCAGGATCACCACCGACGAGAATACCAGCAGAGCGGGCAAGATAAAAATGGCGATGGCCCGCCGATCCCGCAGCACCTTATCCACAGCATCAACCCCTACAGTGAAATCCGGGCGTCCACAGGCGGTTTGGGCCCTGTGCGCGCTATCCCCTACGAAACGGATTCCGTAGGGGATAGCGCCGTATGGTACGATCTCCGGCCGGGGTCGGACGAACGCCCCGGCCGGCGTGCGCGTTACTGGAGCTTGCTCATTTCCAGCGCGAAGTTTTCAGGGCTCAGCTGGCCCGCGAAAATCTCCTGCACAAGGCTCTTGTGACGCTCGGCCGCTTCGCAGGAAAGGAAGGTGTCCCACGCGAGCACGGCGCCGGTGGACTTGCTGGCAAAGTCGATGATGTTCTGCACCAGCTGGCTTACCTCAATACCGGCCATGTCGATCTTCCAGGTGGCGATGCCGGCGCCCAGCTTGAAGCTCTCGCGGCTCATGTTTTCGGTGATGTACTTGACAAAGTCTGCGGCCAGCTCTTTGTCCGAGGCATTGTTGCTGACCATCAGGCTGTCGATGGCGCCGCCCAGAATTTCGTTGGGGTCGCCCTTGCCGTCCGAGAGGGAAGGCCAGTTGACGGCCACGACTTTGTCCACAACCTGGGACAGGGTGGGATCCTGAATTTCGCCGGCCAGCCAGCTGCCCTGATAGATCATCGGGACCTGGCCCGCCAGGAAGGGCATCTTGGCTTCGTCGTAGGTCAGCGCCAGCGCGCCGGGATCAAAGCCCCCGGCCTTGACCAGATCGTCCAGATACTTGGCGGAGGCGACGAACTCGGGGGCGTTGAACGAGGAGGCGCCGGACAGCGCTTCGTTGCTCAGCTGCGCGCCCGCGGTGCGCACCGCGTACACATTCTGGAAGAACATCGCCGGCCAGCCGTCTTTCGCGCCGACGGTGATGGGCACGATGCCCTTGGCCTTGAAGGCCGCGACGGCGGCCAGCAGCTCGTCGTTGGTGGTGGGGATGCTAACGCCGTTGGCGTCGAACATCTCCTTGTTGCAGTAGAGGGTGCCCACCCACTGGATAAACGTGAGGCCGTAGGTCTTGCCGCCGTAGGTTACGTTGTCCAGCGCGCCGCCCAGCAGGCGGTCCATGGTGCCGTCGGCAAGGTAGTCATCCAGCGCCAGCACCTGTCCCGCTTCCACGAAGGGCTTGGCGAAGCCGCCGCCCCAGGCGAAGAACACGTCGGGCACCTCGTTGGCGGCCATCGCGGTCTTGAGCTTGGTCTTGTAGGCTTCGTTCTCAGTCGCGTCGATCACGACGTCCACATCCGGGTGGAGGGCCTGCCACTCCTTGAGGACAATGTTAAAGGATTTGGCGTTCGCATCCGACTCGGTGGTCCACAGGTGCCAGACGTTAAGAGTCTTTTTTTCCTGCGCCAGCGCTACGCCGCCCAGCATGGTAAGCGTCATGGCCACAACCGTGAGCAGGGCTACGATCTTGGAAAACCTTTTCATGGGTTGACCTCCTCCTATTGGGTTGTTTGATGCAATGATCATACCCGACACGCCCGCGGATGTACATTGAGAAATATGACCCGCAACCTTGAATTATCTGACCATCAAGCAACCAGATCAGCCATTCTCGCCCCGGGAACGGTACTGCTTGATCGTGACGCCCGCATACTTTTTAAACAGGGTGGAAAAGTAGTTCGGATCCTCGATGCCCACCCGAGAGGCCACCTCGTAGGCTTTCGCCTCCGGATCGTCCAGTAGCCGCCGCGCCTGCTCGATGCGCAGCTTGTTCACGTGCTCCCGGAAGGAAAGGCCCATGTTCTGCTTAAAGGTGCGGCTGAGGTAGGATGCGTTGTAGAAAAAGCGGCGCGCCGTGCCGTGCAGCGAGAGCGACGGGTCGGCGAGGTTGTCCTGAATGAAGTCGAGGATCGCCTGCATCTGCCGGTTGGCGGTCGTGACCCGGATGCTGGCCAGCGCGCTGGTCGCCTCGCCCATCAGGTGGAGCAGCAGCTCGCGGATGGCCGCGGCGGAGTCCGCCTCCAGCACCTTGGGGAGCAGATCCCCAAGCTGCGCGCCGGTTTCGGCCTGCATGCCGGCCAGGCCGGTAACGGCCAGCAGGGCGCGGGCGCGCGCGTTGTCCAGCGACGCCTCCTCGGGCGGGAAATGCCTGTCCACCCAGTCGCGCACGTTCACATCCAGCCCGCAGCGCAGGAAGAAATCCATCTGTTCGAGCTCCGTTAGCGTGTCGTGCGCGGCCTCCATCCAGCCCGGGGCGCGTTCCACCGTGCCAAGGTCCTGATAGTAGAGGGTCTGCTGCGCCCCCAGCATCGGATGGCAGAGCATGGCGCGCGTCGCCTCGGCAAAGGATCGGCGCAGGCCTTCTAGCCCTTCCGCCATGCCGCCGACGCCCAGCGCAACGGGCGCGTCCGTCGCCGCGTCCATCGCGCGCTTGAGGGCGCCGAAATCATACGGGCTTTCGCTTTCCCGGCTGACGACCATCACCAGCCGGTTTGGTTCCACGGGGAAGATCAGCGCCTCCCCGAGCGCCTCCCGGGCCAGATTGTTCAGCGTGAACAGCGAAAACAGGCTGTGCATCACGTCGCCGTCCGAACGGGTAACAGCGGCGACCGCGGCCTGATGCCAGCGACCGGGCAGTTCCAGGCGGTAAAAGTCCAGGCTTTCTCGCACCGTCCGTTCGTCCATGGTCTGGGTGACCAGTTTTTGCTGGAAAGCGTCCCGCAGGGCCGGGAGACGTTCGGCAATCTGGCGCTCCAGCTCCGTGCGCTCGATTCCCGCGCCCTGCTTGCGGAGCAGCTTGCCGCGCGCCGCGTCCAAAATGGCCGAAAACTCTTTCGCATCCACCGGCTTGACCAGATAATCCGCGACGCCGATCTTGATTGCCTGCCGGGCATGCTCGAAATCGTGATAGCCGGTGATGACGATCACCTGCGTCGCGGGGTCCATATCCAGGATGCGGCGCGCCATTTCCAGCCCGTCCATCATGGGCATGTTGATATCGGTAATCACGATGTCCACGCTGTGCTCGTCCAGGTATTCCAGCGCCTCCAGCGCGAAGGAGGCTTCCTTCACCAGCTCGTAGCGGTCCGCTTCCGCCTCCAGATAGGTTTTCAGCAGCATGCGCTCCAGTGATTCGTCCTCGACAACCATGACCTTCAGCCTGATCATTTCATAACCCTCCGGACATCTGTATGGTAATCCGGGTCCCTTCGCCCAGCACGCTTTCGATGGTGAAGCTGTTGAGATCCCCGCCAAGAATGGAGACGCGCCGCATCGTACCCCCCAGGCCGATGCTCTTGCCCTGCCGCACCTCGTTGAGCCGTTCTTCCGACATGCCGATGCCGTTGTCGGTAACCACGATGCGCAGGAACCCCTCCTCCAGCCGCGCCCGAATGGTGATTAGCCCGTCCTCCTCCACGCTCATGCGGATGCCGTGGTAGATGGCGTTCTCCACCAGCGGCTGCAGGATCATCTTGGGCACCCGCGCCTCCATCGCCTCCGGCTGGATATCGTACTGGATGCGGAACATCCCCGCATAGCGCAGCTGCTGGATGTACTGATAGGAGCGGATCGTATCCAGCTCGGCCGACAGGGGGATCAGATCGTCGCCGTTGCTCAGGCTGTTTTTGTAGAAATCACCCAGCGCCTTGGTGGTTTCGGAAACCTCGGCGGTTTTGCCCATCACGGCCAGCGAGTTGATGGTGTTGAGCGTGTTGTAGAGAAAATGCGGGTTGATCTGCGCGATGGTGATCTCCAGCTCGGCGCGGCGGAGGGCTTTCTGTTCCTCGATGATATCGCTGATCAACTGCTGAATCTTGCGGATGGTGGTGTTGTAGACGTCCTGAAAGCGCTCGATCTCGTCGTGGGTGTTGATGGTGGTCACCAGATTGAAGTTCCCGCGGTATACGCCTTCGATGCCCGCAACCAGCGTCTGGACCGGTTGGGAGATGTACCTGGAGATCCACGCGGAGCCGAAAATGAGCAGCAGCCCGTTAAACAGGATCATCAGCGCGATGATCGTCGTATACAGGCTCAGCGGCAGCGGCGCGTCGTAGATGGGGATGCAGCGCACAAAGAGCATCGACAGCTCGCGGTTGCGGATGCCGGAAATCACATAGTTTTTGTACTGCCGGTTGATCACCTGCGCAAACGCGCTTTCCTGGCCGAACATCGCGAGGACCTCCTCGGAGGTGACGATGCCCGCGTCGTTGTTCCACAGCACCAGCGTGCCGTCCGGGGTATCCACCAGTTGCATGGGTTCGTCGCGGGGGTTGAAGATTTTGGAAAACTCCACGTTGATGCACAGCAAACCGATGGGGCGCAGTGTTTTCAAGCTGTTAATGGTACGCATGAACGAGAAGTACTCAATCCCGTCTTGCACCAGCCCGCCCGCGTTGCGCGTGATCACGTAACCGCCGTTTCGCGCGAGGATGGTCTTGTAGATTTCCGTACCCTGCACGGCGGCGTAGCTGATGGCCTTGTAGGTGATCTTGTCGGAATAGTAGCGCATCCCGTCCGGGCGGAGGATGTACGTGGAGGAAACGATGGGGTCGAGGTTCACGGTTTCCATCACGTAGCGCATCGCAAGCCGGTCGGCTTCCCAGTCAAACTCCGTCAGCGCGTTTTGCACCAGCTGGTTGGCGATGATCGCCATGGAGGTGCTGTGGATGTACTGCCGCGCGGTGTCAAAGGCGCGGTTGTCGGCCTGGATGGCGTCCAGCGCCGTTTCCTGCATGGAGCGGTTGGCCACATAGTCGCGCGAATACAGGATGATCACGGAGCTGATGGTGATGCTGATGATCACCAGCACCGTATAGCTCAGCATGATTTTCTTGCGAATGGACAGCTTCATGCGTCGATCGACCTTCTTTCGATTGTTTCACATGCCGCCATTGTAGCAGACTGCCGCGCCCCGCGCAACGCGAACCGGCGGAAGGACCCGCGCCGACGCGCGGGCAACTCTGGCGCGGCAGTCGGCGCGGCGGTCGGCCAATTGCCGAAAACCGCAGGGTAGCTCCCGGGCCAACGGACCGGCGGCGCAACCGGGTTGGGGGAAATGAGCGGCGCGGGCGTGCGGCGCGCGTGCCGCCCGGGCGGCCCCCTGGCCCCCAACCCGATTGCGCCGGTTGACAAACCGGATTTCCGCGCTAAAATGAAGGCGACAGAAAGGCATCCCCCCGTCTGAGGCGACTCGATGCTTTACCGTAAGGCGCGGGACGGCGCGCCGGTGACCGTTGATCGGCAGCCGACCAGGGCAGGGCGCGGCGTTCGTCCGCCGATGGCGGGCTGCCGGGCCGCCTGCCTTGCGGCCAGTTGAAGGCACAACCGAACACGACGGACCCTTCTTGTGGAAAGGAGCGTTTCAGCAATGAAAAGATGGCTTCCTGCTTTAGTGGCTATGCTGATGATCCCCGTGCCCGGCATCACGGAGACGGCGTTGTCCGCGCGGCTGGATGGAACGGTGCTGAGCGGCGCGCTGACCCTCCCGGCGGCGGAAGCGGACGTGCGCCTCGTGCTCATTGGCGAATCCGGCTCGACCCGGATGGAACTCGCTGATTTCTGCGCGCCGCTTGCGCTAAGCGCCGGCGCAGCCGTCGCGTTCTCCTGCGATCTGTCCGGCGAAACGGGCACGCTGTCGGTCCGCGAAGGCGAGGCGGGCGCTGTGGTAGCGACCGCCCTGACGGACGAAGCCCGATCGGCCCTGCTGGCCGGCGCCCTGCGGTTGCAGGCGTACCGCGCGGGAGGGTACGACACCCCGCATCTGCTGGCGGAATGCGCCGTGGAACAGGCGGCGGCCGCCATGACCGTGACCAGCGCGGACGTGGTGGACGGCGTGCTGGCGGACGCGTGCGGCAAGAAGGGCACGCAGAAGCGCAATGGCATCCCCACGCTGTCCCCGGCGCTGAGCGTGCGCAACCTGCCCGCGGGCACGGCCGCGCTCGCCATCACCATGATCGACCCGGACGGCCACAACTGGGTGCACTGGCTGGCCGCGAACCTCCCCGCGAAGGAAGAATGGCCGGCCAACGCCAGCATCGATCTGGCGGATCAGATGATACAGGGGGAAAACGACTTCGGCTTTGTCGGCTACGGCGGCCCGACGCCGCCCTCCGGCACGCATACGTACGTGCTGACCGTGTACGCGCTGTCCGAACCGCTGGCGCTGAAGACAGGCTTCTCCCTTAAGAGTATCCGGAAGGCGCTGGAAGGCCTCGTGCTGTCGCAGGCTGTGCTGACGGCCGATTACAGACGGTAACGGGCTTGTGCCGCAACCGCGGCCGAGACCGGATGGACGCGCGGAGCGCCGGAGCGCATAACCCAAGAGCGGCGCCGGACGCCGAGCAACCTGCCGAATAACCTCCGCCGCAGCGGAGCCGGGCCGGGAGGGCATCCCAAACCGGCTCCCGCCGCGGCGGGGCCTGCTCAACAGCCAAAGCCAGCCGACTCTTCCATGAGGAATGGCCGGCTGGCTTCGGATACTGAAAAACCCTGCCGTATTCACATGATCCTCCCCGAAATCCTTTTGAATCAGGGACTTCCCAATGCATGCTTTGCCCCGTACAGGCTCTGACAAGGACCAAAGCCAGCCGGCCCTTCCATGAGGGAAAGCCGGCTGGCTTTGCGTTGATCACGGGCTCGGGGTTGCGCGGCGACTGCTTTCCCGGGATGTTACCGCGTCTACGCCGTCGTATTCGGTTGCGGCGCCGGCCTGACGATCATGGGCTTGTATCCGGCGCACCGTCAGGCGTCGTCCGTCAGCCGCCAAATTTCCTCATGGGCCAGGGTTTCGCCGGGTTTGACCGCCCGCTCGCCGCCGTAGGTTTCCAACTCCGCCATCCAGTTGCCTTCGCCGATGAAGGCGGCGAGGTTGCAGCCGCGCAGGGGGTAGCGCGCGTCGGGCTGGAACCGCGTTTCTTTCTGAAAAGCAAACCCTTCGCACCGGAGGCGGACAATTCCCTGTTCGCCGCGCACGCAACGCTTGACGCAGCGCCCGGCAGGGATCAGGATCATCGTATTGTCGCGGATGACCACGCATTCGTCGTCCAGCCGGGTCACATTGCCCGCGAACACCCGCGGGATGGCCAGATGCACCACATCCCAGGTCGTGGTTGCATCCCCGCAGCCCAGCGGAATCTCGATGGGGCGGGTCGCGGGCACGCAGGTGGGGGCCCACAGGCCGCAAGAAAAGAGCATATCGCCGTCGTTGCGCGCGTAGGTTACGACGCTCACGCTTCCGTCGGGAAGGGCCCGCACGCGCAGGCCCCGCGCCACGCGGCGCGTGGGCGAAGCGGGCGCGCATGCGTCCATGCCGTCCGCAAGCAGGGTGACGGCGCAGGGATCGTTATCGGGCATATAGGCGTCCTCGCTCTCGTCGGCCAGGGGGCGGGTCAGCCACACGCGGTGCCCGCCGTAGAGCCGCCACTCCCCGCGGCGCACGGCGTCCCGATCCCAATAGAGCAGGTTTTCGCCCTCGGGTTTGGAAAACCAGGCGATGCGCGGCCCAACCGCGGTAACCGCGACCAGCCGCACGGTTTCGGTTTGCAGCAGGACGGCGTCTAGCCCGTCCCACACGGTGCGCTCGATGATCATGGGCCGCCTCACAGCGCCAGCTCGTAGATGCGGCGCGCCTCGTCCCGGTCGATTTTCGGTACGCTGGCGAGTTTGCCGTCCGCGCCGAAGGAGACGTCCACCAGCCCGGCGGTCAACGTGTCCAGATCGGCCGCGGTGCAGCCGAACTCGCTGATGCGGCTTTGCACCCCCACATGGCGCACGTAGGCTTCCAGTTGCCGCGCCGCCTCGGCGGGGGAGTCCTTGCCGTACAGGAGGCGCGAAAACTTCACAAAACGAGCGTTATCCGGCCGTCTGTCGAAGAAACGCAGCCACGCGATCATCATGCAGGCCAGCGTTGCCCCGTGCGTCGCGCCGAAATGCGAGCTGAGCACGTGCCCCATCTGGTGCATGGGCGTCCAGCCCTGCACCCCGCAGGTCAGCCAGCCGTTGAGGCCGACTGTCGCGCTCCACTGCATCAGGCCGCGCAGCTGCAAATCCCGCGGGTTTTGCAGCACCTTTTCCAGATTTTCGTAAATGGCTCGGATCACGCCCATCTGGAGCTGATCGTGCAGGGCCAGATTGCCGTAGGTCGCCTCGTCGCTGAAGAAGAACGGCTCCACCGCGTGGCTGATGGCGTCCAGCGCGCCGCAGGCCGTCTGGTAGGCGGGCAGGCTGAGGGTCAGCGCGGGGTCGAGGATGGACACGCGCGGGTACAGGCAGGCCGGTTCCCACACGTAGCTTTTACGCAGGGTTTCCTCATCGGTGATCACGGCGGTGGGGTTCATTTCGCTGGCGGTCGCGGGCAGGGTGGGGATCATCAGCAGCGGCAGCGCCTCGGTCGGCGCAATCCGGACCCCCGCCCCGCTGTGGGAAAAATGGAACATCTGCTTTACATCGTGAGGGTACAGGAGCCCCGCGGCGATCACCTTCGCCAGATCCATGGCGCTGCCCCCGCCCAGGCCGATTACCAGATCCGCCCCGACCTGCCGGCCGATGGCCACGCCATCCCGCGCCTCCGATACCTTGGGGTTTGCCGTGGCCAGAAAGGCGTCCGCGCAAGCTACGCCGGCATCCGCAAGCCAGCCATGGATGCGCGCGGGTAGATCGCCGAAAAAGCCCACGTCGCGGTAGGACACCAGCAGCGCCTTGCGGCCGAGTTTCTCGGCTTCCGCGCCGATTCGGCTTACTTCGCCCGCGCCGAAGATCACGTGTACCGGGTTGAAAAATTCGAAGCTATTCATACTTCATCTTGCTCCCTTTCGGCACAATTTTCCGGCGGTATGCCGTAACCACCGCAACGCCCATAATCAGCAGCAGACCCTTGATAACCTGCCCGACCGCGAAACCGGACCCCAGCATGGTCAGCCCGCTGGTCAGCGCGCTTAGTACCAGCGCGCCGATGAACGTGCCCACCACGTTCGCCTTGCCCAGCCGAAGCGCCATCGCGCCCAGAAACACGATGGTAAACCCGTTGAGAAAAAACGAGGAGCCCATGCTCGGCTGACCGGACTTATACACCGTGAGCACATAGACGATGCCGCCGAACGCGGCGAAGAAGCTGCTGAGCACAAACGCGGCCGTGAGCACCCGCCCGCTTTTGACGCCCGCCTCGGTTACAGCCTGCCGGTTTTCGGCCAGCGCGTACACGTAATGGCCGAAGCGTGTTTTCTCCTGCACGAGGAACGCCGCGGCGTACAGCCCGATCGCGATCACAAACACGATGGGGAAGCCCAGCACCGTGCGCCCGAAGAACTTGTAAAGCGCCGCGGAATTCAGCCCCTTGATGGACAGCACCGAGCCGTTGTACAGGATGTTGGCGATTGCGCCCGCAATGGTGGAGGTGGCGATAGTGGTAATCAGGGAATGGAACCGGAACCGAACCACCAGCAGACTGGTGAGGCACCCAAACCCGACGCCGACCAGCAGACTCGCCCCGGCGGCCAGCATCGGGTCGGTCTTGCCGTTTAGCAGCAGCGCGAACACCATGCTGGCGCAACTGGCGACCTCCGGGAAGGACGCGTCCATCTCGTTGGCGCCGATCACCCAGGTAAGGCCCAGCACCAGAATGGCGATGGAGCCGGCGGCTTTCAGGATGTTCATGAGGTTGTACACCTGATAAAACGCCTGCCCGCACAGGAGGCTGAACAGCAGGAACACCAGCAGCAGCACCATGAGCAGCGCGTATTCCATACGGATGAGGCGTCCTGAAATCCTCGTGCCTTTCATGTGCGCCCCGCCTCCTTTGCCGCCATGCGCGGCTGTTTTTCCCGGACAACCACTTTGGACAGCAGAATCGCCAGGATCAGCACAAAGCCGGTGACCAGATTGCTGACGTAAAACGGGATGTTGATGGAGGTAAACCCGGTGGCGATCGCCGTGACCAGCAGCGCGCCCAGCGCCGTGCCCACCACGCAGGGCCGCTTGAACACCGACATGCCGATGTATACGGCCGTAAAGCAGGGCATCAGGAGGTTCATGCCGATTTTCACATTGCCGTAGCCCTGCCGCGCGGTCATGATCAGCGCCGCGACCGACGCCAGCGTGCCGCAGATCACGTACGCCAGCACGATGGTGCGGTTTACGTTGACGCCGCTGAGGTACGCGGCTTTTTCAGTGGCCCCTACGGCGTAAAACGCACGCCCGAAACGGGAGCGCTCCAGCAGGTAGTAGCTCAGGACCATCACCGCGGCCATGACGTATACCGGCAGCGGAATCCCCAGCACCAGATACTGCGAGAGATAGTGGGTTTTGGCCTCGATGAAGTTCTGCATGATGAACGCGCCGTCGGAGAACAGGTACCCCAGCCCGAAGGCGATGGAGCCAATGGCGATGGTGGTGATGATATCCGGCAGCTTGAGCTTGCCCACCGCGAAGCCCGAAACAGAGCCCCAGGCCGCGCCGGCCGCCACGCCGCAGAGGATGGCCGGCACGGGATGCCAGCCCAGGCTCACCAGCCATGCCATGAGCACGCCGCAAAAGCAGCAGCTCATGTAAAAGGAGATATCGGAACGGCCGATGGCGATGACAAACGTAAGGCCGATGGCCGCGATGACCGTGGTGGATACGGACTGCATCATGTTGACGATGTTGGCGGAGGAGAGGAACGTAGGCTGCAAACACTGGAAGGTGACGACCACCGCCAGGAACAGGAGCGCGAACAGCACCACGGGGAGCCGGTCGCTCAGGTATCGTTTCATCCGGCGCGCACCTCCTCTCTGGCGATGGCGTGCACCAGCATTTCTTTGAGGGTGGTATCCGTAGCGTCCTTGCGCAGGGTAACCCGGCCCTGGTAGATCACCATCACGCGGTCGGCGTTGCCCAGCACTTCCTCGGGTTCGGAGGAGATGATCACCACGGCCGCCTTGGCCGCGAGGGTGCGAATCATCTCGTAAATGCCGCTTTTGGCCCCGACATCCACGCCGACGGTCGGGTCGCAGAAGATGTACGCGTCCGCCTCGGCAAACAGTCCTTTGGCGATGACGACCTTCTGCTGATTGCCGCCGGATAGCTCGTTCACCTTTTTTTGCACCGTGGGGGTCACGATGGAGAGCTTCTCCGTCAGGGCTGCCGCGGCGGAGGTTTCCAGCCTGCGGTCCACGATGCCCAGACGGCGGACAACCTTGTCCAGCCGCACGACGGTCACGTTGAAGGCGATGGAGAGGTTGTGGAGGAAGCCTTCGGTCTTGCGGTTGCCGGGCACCAGATACAGGCCGCTGCGGATGGCCGCGGCGGGGCTGGCGAGCTTCAGGGGTTGCCCACCCTTGGATAGCGTGCCGGAGGATTCCCCGATGGCGCCGACCAGCACCTTGCTCAGCTCGTCGATGCCGGAACCGACCAGCCCGAAAATGCCCAGCACCTCTCCGCAGCGCGCCTCAAAGGCGATGTTTTCAAACCGGCCGTCCAGCGTCAGCCCCTCGGCGCAGAGGCATACGCGCCGACCGGGCTGCCCGGCGCGCGGCGGGTAGAGCTGGCTTAACCGCTCGCCCAGCATCAGCTCGGCGATGTGCCCGCAATCCACGGCGCCGCCCGAAATCGCCTCCCGGCAGACGCTGCGGCCGTTGCGGAATACCGAAAAACTGTCGCACACCTGCGCGACCTCGTCCAGGTGGTGGGTGATGTAGATGATCGAAACCCCGCTCTGCTTGAGCGTATGGATAAACGCAAACAGCGTGTGCCTTTCTTTTTCGGTCAGGATGGAGGTGGGCTCGTCCAGCACCAGCACGCGGCATTCCTTGGACAGCGCGCGCAGGATGGCGATGATCTCACGCTCCACGCTGCTCATCAGGTATACGGGCTTTTCAACGTCGATGTCAAAGGGATACCGGGCCACCAGTTCCCGCGCCATCGTGCGCAGACGCCGGCGGTTCACGCCCGCCAGCATCCGCTCCCGTCCGCCTTCGTTGCCCAGGTAGATGTTCTCATATCCGGTGTAGGATTCCACCATCTGCGGGTCCTGATACACGGCGGAGATGCCGCAGGCGAGGGCGTCCTTGGGGGAAGCGATCTGCACCGGCTCGCCGCGCAGCCGGATCTCCCCGGCGTCGCGGCCGTATACGCCGCTCAGAATCTTGATCATGGTGGATTTGCCCGCGCCGTTGATGCCCAGCAGCGCGTGCGCCTCGCCCGCCGCAACGCACAGGTCCGCCCCGTCCAGGGCGGCCAGACCGCCGAAGCTTTTTCGGATGCCCCGCATTTCCAGTATATAGCTCATGAACATGCCTCCGCGGAAAAAATCGGGGACAAGGGCTCGCCCTTGTCCCCGTCGGCGTTACCGTCAGATGGAGGGAATCCAGAGGTTGTCGGTCAGGCCGTTTTCGGTAAGCGCCTGGTTGAGCAGGTCCACGTTGCCGGGCAGGTCGTAGTCCAGCAGCAGTTCCCAGGCGGTCTTGTCGCCCACCTTGTAATCGCGGATGCTGTTCACTTCGCCGATCATCTTGCTGGTTACGGCGTAGCCTTCCACCAGCACCAGGCGCGGCACGGTCTTGCCTTCGTTGTAGCTCATGGCGTACTGCACCAGCGAACGGGGCATGGAGTAGATGTTCTCGCCCGCGCTCATCACGAAGCTGTCCGGATAGTTGATCATGTAATTCCAGCATTCCTCGCCGCCGTCGCAGCCCGTGTACATGATTTCCGGGCGGGTTTCGCCGGTGAGCACCAGACCCTCGAACGCCGCGCCGTCCCAAGCGCACCACACGCCCCTGAGTTCCTTGGCCGTATCGGCGGCCAGCCAGGTGCTGATGGTGGAGGAAGGCGTTACCGCGCCGGTGGAATCCCAGGACCAGGTGTAGGCGACTTCAATATTCTGATACTTCTCCTGCGAAAGCACATCCTCCGCGCCCAGATCGCGCTGGTGCCAGCTTTCGTTGGAGGGCAGCATGATCATGCCGATCTTGATGGGTTCGGCCGCGCCGTATTTCTCCTGCAGGCGGTCGCACAGATAGGTCATCGTCGTTTTGCCGCAGGCGTAGTTGTCAAACAGCACCGTGCTCACGGCGTCCGCGCCGCTGACAAACCCGTCGGACAGGTACACCGGGATGCCCGCGTCCACCGCTTCCTTCACGGCTTCGGCAATGCCGGTGGGATCGCTGGGGGTGATGAACAGCGCCTTGGGGCCCTTGGCGATGAAGGCGCAAATCTGCTCCGTCTGGCGGACGGGATCGTAGTTTGCGTCCACGATGGAGAAGTTGGTGACGCCGAACTTCTCAAACGATTCGGTGAAGCCGGTCTTCTGGCGCTGGCCGGAGGCGTTCTCCGCCCAACCGAGCGATACGGCGTAGAAGTCGTCCTCGGCGGAGGCGACGGCGCTGAACGCCAGCATCCCGGCCAGCAGTGCGACAACCATGAGCAGGGACGTGAGTTTCTTCATGATGGAATCCCTCTTTTCGTTTATTTCCAAAGCGCATGTCCCGCGCTTCAGGTTCATGCCCGGCGGCGGTATCCTCCTGGAAAGGGCTCGTTTTCCGATTGAAATCATAATAACATCATTATCTTTATATGTCAATAGGCATGCGCACGATTTGTAAAGAAATCGTCAATGATGCACCAAAAACGACGAGGCAGCTCATTCCGAGCGCGAAAGATAACGATCTTTACGCGCGGATCGCGCCGGTCGACCGGGTACCGGAAACAAAGCGTGCCGATTGAAACCGCGCGGCCCGCGCTGGTTTGCCTGCACCCGCACGGCGATGCGGAAGCCGGCGCAAGGCATAACGCACGCCGCGCAGCCTGCACAGCGGCCTGCGCGGCGGCGGTTCGCGGACAACCTGAGGAATCCGAGACAAGCATGTCGCCGCGGCCGCCAACCGCAGACGGCGCCGCTCATTTCCTCGCGCGCAGCATGCCAGACGGAACCGGCGATTGCCGTCTGATAACCCAAACCCGCACGGTACAAGCGAATGCCTGCGAACCGGAACCGCGGGCCGCACCTGAAAACCGAAAGCTGACGGCCGACGGAAACGCAAGGATGGTAGTCCGACGCCGATGATTCCGGTTTTCGGTGCTTTGCGATGCGCGGCGCCGCCGGGTTGCCGATGCTTGCCTGCGTAACGGCGGATTCGGCGGCGCGTTGGTTGCGCGTGTCCGCGGTGCCGCGCGTCGATTAGCAGAGCAGGGCGGGAAACCGGGCACATCCACCCGGTGCGACCGGGCGGAAAGAATATCCCGGGCCAAGCCTTTGCCGCCAACCGGAAGCCGTAACAAAACCGGCTTTCTCGACCTGTCCATCAGGCCCTTTCGTTACCTATGACTGTTTCCGGCGAGAAAGCGCGCGCCTGACGGTCCGACGGCGAACGCGCGAAGGCATCCCGGCCGTGAACGGCGTGCGGCGCGGGCGGGACGGCGGAGCCCGCGGAACGCGGACATCCGCACAAAAACGCCCGGGAAGGGGCAAGGCTGTTTGAAAGGCGGTTTTTCCGGATGTCGGCGTTAACGGAGGTTCAGTCCCGAAAGCAAAGCCGGCTCAGGCGGTTCCGTGATTCCGGCCGCTTGGAAACGCGACGGCCGGGGCTGGCAAGACCCGCAACCCGGCAGGCTTCACACGAACGCCGGGCAAACCAGCCGTATCGGAGCGGAGCATCGGAGGCTTTGCATTGACAGGGAGGACACATTACATCATAATGTATTAACAACCGAAAACAGAGCAAATCAGAAAATGGAGCGTAATGGTAGTGATGTTTGCGAGAACCAAACGAGTTACCGTCCATGGGGATGGCAAGGCGGCTCTTTTCCTTCTCTGCTGGCTGATTTACGCGGCGGCGTACCTGGCCCGGGCCGGCGTATCGGCCGGTTACGGCACGCTGGCGCGGCATTACGCGCAAACGGAGCTTTGGCTGGGCAAGGTGGGGAGCGCCTTTTTTATCGCCTATGCGCTGGGCCAGCTCGTCAACGGCTATCTGGGCGATCGCGTACAGCCCGCGCGCCTTGTGCTGCTTTCGCTCATCGGGTCCTGCTGGGTGTATCTGCTGGCGCTTTGGCTGGACAGCGCCGCGTGGCTGGTTTGGCTCTGGGGCTTCAACGGCGTCTTCCTTTCC
>JAAYUF010000111.1 GCA_012517815.1 Clostridiales bacterium | reverse complement strand
TACTCGCTCGCCGATTTTGGTGGGCAGCTCGCTGCCCACCAAAATCGCAGTAACGATCTCCCCATGCGACCGCTTCGCTGGCTCTCGCCCCGTGAGTTCCTTCGCAACCACACTGTCCAACATGTTTGACAAACCTACAGGATAGAATGGCTCGGTAACGATAAAAACTTGGCGCAGGCAATTTCAGCTTGCCTGCGCCAAGTTCCGGGCGGCACCGACTGCCGCCCCTAGTATCCAGCCATAACAATAACCATATCTTTTCAATCCACGCTCAATACCACTTACAGTGCAGAGGTATTCAGACGGCAACAATCAAGCGGCTGGATACAATATTTTAGCACAACAATTCAGTAAATGATATGTTTCTTGAAAATAGTTTTTGGTAACGATAAAAGCATATTGACAATACATCCCATTAGGAGTATAGTGACAATGGTTTCAGTTCGATATAGTTATAGTTGTGAAAGGTAAGGTGGTCTGCTTGAGAGTTTAAATAACGATTCTCCTGCTGCAACAGTTGAATCGTTCAGGCTTGTAACCAGAATAATCATATCATGAACGTTGCTATTAAGCAACAGAGAGGCATATTATGGAACGATATTTCGTTAACACCTCCACACTGACGAATCCCCATCATAATCATGAAGTCCATAAAACCGGGAAATGCCCTTTTGGTAACTTAGTGCCTGCGGGACAAAGACAAGACCTTGGCGAACAACCCAACGAGATCATAGCGGTTGCTGAAGCCAGGAAGTTCTATTCGAACGCCGATGGCTGTGCAATCTGCTGTTCAAAGGCAAACCGCGAGTAAACTCATTCAATAGCATTATCTGACTATATCGAACGATAGCCGAGAACAAGCAGACTGCTTCTTCCCATGTTTCGGAGAAGCAGCTTGTTTGTTTTCGTTTGCAAACCCCTGCCGGACAGGCTATAATAGGCGTAACAGGGGCCTTTCGCAAGGCCGCCTTTCCTTGAAAAACCATGCCAGCCATGGAAAGGAGCCGTTGTATGAGCTATCGGGAACAGTACGAGGCGTGGCTCGCCAACTTCGCCGCGGACGCGGAAACGGCCGCGGAACTCCGGGCAATCGCCGGGGACGAGAAGGAGATCGAGGATCGTTTTTACCGGGGGCTCAGCTTCGGCACCGCCGGTATGCGCGGGGTGCTGGGCGCCGGCACCAACCGCATGAACGGTTACACCGTGCGCCGCGCCACGCAGGGCCTGGCGGACTATTTAAACGCGCACGGGAAAAACCCCACCGTGGTCATCGCCTACGACAGCCGCCGCAAAAGCGCCGATTTCGCGCTGCAAACCGCGCTGGTGCTGGCCGCCAACGGCGTGCACGCCAAGCTGTTTGACGCGCTGCGCCCGGTTCCGGTGCTTTCCTTCGCGGTGCGCCGGCTGAAGGCCGACGCGGGCGTGGTGATCACCGCCAGCCATAACCCCCCGCAATATAACGGCTACAAGGTATACGGCCCCGACGGCGCGCAGATCGGCCCCGAAACCGCCGATGAGGTGACCGCCGCCATTGAGGCGCTGGATTACGGCGCGGCCAAACCGCTGGACCCCGAAACCGCCAAAGCCCGCGGGCTGTTGACGATGATCGGCGACGCGGACGTGGACGACGAATACATCCGCCGGGTCCAATCCCTGTCCATCAACCCCGAAATCGTGCGGCAAGAGGGCCGGACGCTCAAGATCGTGTACACGCCGCTGCACGGCAGCGGCAACGTGCCGGTGCGCCGCATCCTCAGGGAGATCGGCATCACCAGCGTGAGCGTGGTCCGGGAGCAGGAGCTGCCCGACCCCGATTTCTCCACTGTGAAGGTTCCCAACCCCGAGGACCCCAACGCCTTCACCCTGGCCATGAAGCTGGCCGACGAGGTGGGCGCGGAGGTTTGCTTCGCCACCGACCCGGACTGCGACCGCCTGGGCGTGGCCGTGCGGGAGCGGGACGGCAAGTTCCGCCTGCTGACCGGCAACCAGATCGGCTGCCTGATGATGCATTACATCCTCTCCGGCAAGAAGGCCAACGGCACCCTGCCCAAGAACGGCGCGGTGGTCAAATCCATCGTGTCCACGCAGCTGGCCAAACCCATCTGCGACGCGCACGGCGTGGCGCTTTTCGATACGCTCACGGGCTTCAAGTTCATCGGGGAGATGATCCAGCAGTTTGAAGATACCGGCAGCCACACGTTCCTGTTCGGGTTTGAGGAAAGCTACGGCTACCTTTCCAGCACCTTCGTGCGCGACAAGGACGGCGTGAACGCCAGCATGCTCATCGCCGAGGCCGCGGCCTACTACAAGGCCCAGGGCAAGAACCTCGCCGATGTGATGAACGAAATCTTCGAAACCTACGGCTACTATCTGGAGCATGTGCAGAGCGCCACCATGCCCGGCGTGGACGGCCTGAAGCTGATGGCCGACGCCATGGCCCGCATCCGCCGCGATCCGCCCAAGGCGATCGGCGGGATCAAGGTGGCGCAGGTGTTGGACATCCTTGCCGGCACGCGCACCGATCTGGCGACCGGCCGGGTGGAAAAGCTCGCATACCCGGAAAGCGACGTGCTCTATTTCGCCATGGAGGGCGGGCACTTCGTGTGCGTGCGCCCCAGCGGCACCGAGCCCAAGATCAAGCTGTACGTGAACGTGAACCACCGCGACAGGGCCGAGGCCGAAAAGCTGCTTGCGCACCTGACGGCCGAGGCGGCGCGGCTGCTGACCGCGTAATGCGATTGCAAATAATCAGCGCCCCCGCCTTGCGACGTTTTCTCCCGTAACATCGTCGCAAAAACTCGGCGCGGGCCGCCATGCCTTCGCCTCGGCTCCCCGCCACGGAAGAAAACCGCTCGTGAGCGCGGATGTGTTCATGCGTTGGCATGCCCGAAAGGCGGGGCGGCGTTGGCTAAGCCGTTTCAGGCCTTGCGCGCGGTCGCGGCGAGACGAAGCTGCGCTCCGCTCCCTGGGGCCGGCCATGAAGGCGAAGGGGGCTATACCGCCTCCGCGGGCCGGTCGGGCTCCGGCGCCCGTACCGCAAGCCAAAGCGAAGCCTGCTGAGCGAAGGAAGCCGGCGATCCCGTCCAACAGACAAACCGGGGGATACCCGCCCGATGCGGATTCCCCCGGTTTTTTGCTGCCCGCGCCGATGGGAAACGGCCAGGCCCCGTATTACGGAAACCGCAACCGGGCCCCGTCCGCCGGCGACCGCCTTACTCCGCGCCGCGGCCCAGCAGCACCACTTTCACGGTTTTCGCCAGCAGCTTGACATCCAGCAGGATCGACCACTCCCGGATGTACTGCAAATCCATGTTCATCACCTGCTCAAAATCGGTGATATCGTTGCGCCCGCTCGTCTGCCAGATGCCCGTGAGCCCCGGCCGGAAGCACAGTCGCTTTTTCTGCCAGTTGTTGTAATGCTCGTACTCGTCCAGCGTCGGCGGGCGCGTGCCCACCAGGCTCATGTGACCCAGCAGGATGTTGAGGAACTGGGGCAGCTCGTCCAGGCTGGTCCGGCGGATAAACTTGCCCACGCGGGTGATGCGCGGGTCGTCGTCGATTTTGAACAGCAGTCCCTTCATTTTGTTGCGTTCCAGCAGTTCCCGCTTGCGGGCTTCGGCGTCGCGGTACATGCTGCGGAACTTGTACATCGTGAAAATGCGGCCGTTGCGGCCCACGCGCTTCTGCCTGAACAGCAGGGGGCCGGGGGATTCCAGCAGGATCGCGGGGGCCAGAAACAGCCCGACCGCCAGCGTGATCACAAGCCCCACCGCGCCGCCCGCGATGTCCATCAGGCGCTTCAAGATGATCGAAACATAGTCGTACTCGCGCTCCGCGAAGGACGCCACCGCGAAGGAGCCGACCTGTTCGATCCGCGAGGTGGTGAAATCCTCCAGATCCGGCAGCTGCATGCGGATGCTGATGACCGCGCCGGTTTTGGCCAGTTCCGCCAGCAGCGCCTGCGTGGTTTCCGTGTGGTAGCGGTATTCCGATACGGAGAACAGCACCTCGTCCACGGGGTTGCGCGTCACAAACTGGATGACGTCCATCTCCCGCCCGATCTGGGGGATGCCGCACAGCGCCTGTTCGCCGGCTTCCTGGCCGTCCAGCATGAACACCCCGATCAGCTTGTTTTTCCAGCCGTTGTTGCTTAGCACGTTGCGGCAGGTGACTTCCGCGTTGGCGGCGTCGGTGAGCAGCAGCATCTTCCAGCCGCGGTTGCTGCTGGCGTGCAGGCGCAGGCATTTTTTAATGAAGCAGTGAGAGGCGTACATCCCCAGCGCGGCCATCGGCACAAAATACAGAAGCGTAAGCCGCGACAGCGACATGTTGTTTTTTGTGCTGAAAACGTATAGCGACAGGAGGAACAGCACCCAGAACGTGTAGTTGATTACATACACCAGTTCCCGCAGATAGCCGCGGGTCACGAAATGCTCGTACATCCGCGCAAACATGAAAGCCACGATGCTGGAAAGGACCGTCACAAACAGGAGCTCCCACGTGTTGGTGGCCTGCAAGAAGCGGCTGAGGCCGTCAAAGCGCCACACCCCCGCCAGCACAAAGGCTGCGACGGTCACAAAGCAGTCCCAAAGAATCAGCGTGAGCCGAACCCACCAATGCTGATCTTTGTACATGGACATCGGCCCCCTTTCTGTTCGGATGGCCTGACCAGCGGGCATCCCGCCGATATGCGGATTGTGAAAGGCTGAGGGCGGCTGCGGCGGCGCGCCGCGGAGAGTGCGCCACAAGGCGGGGTGTCTTGACCCCAACTGAAATATCATACCATGGGTATGGTTGCATTATCAATATCTGGATGGTATGCTTCCGGGAAAAGCAGGAAAAAGACAAACAAGCCGCCCACACGGCGGCATCGCCCGGCCGATACCACGGGAAGGAAAACCGGCCTGTTGGCATGGCCGCTCCATCGCGGGGGCGGGCGCGTTCCAGGGTGCAGTTGTGTTTCAGGGAGCGGGCGCGTTTCAGGGTGCAGCTGTGTTTCAAGGGCGGGCGCGTTTCAGGGTGCAGTTGTGTTTCAGGGGCGGGCGCATTTCAGGGTGTAGTTGTGTTTCAGGGGCGGGCGCGTTTCAGGGTGCAGTTGTGTTTCAGGGGGCGGGCGCGTTTCAGGGTGCAGTTGTGTTTCAGGGGCGGGTCTGGCGCGTCGGGATGCCGGCTGCGCCGCCGGACCGCGCGCCTGTCTGCCGGCTGGCCGGCGGTGCGCGGGTTCTGCGCCGGCGCGCCTTGGCGGCCGAACCTCATGAGGTTGGGCGCAGGCCCGCGCCGTGATGGCCGGCCTGTTATCTGGGCCGTTTCGCCCGCGTGAAGCGCCGCCGTTGCTCATACGGTTTCAAATCATGAACGCCGCCAACGCACGGCGTTTTCTCCCGCGGCTTCGGCGCGAAAGCTCGACGCGGCCCCGCCGCGCCCCCGCTTCCTCTCCCCGTGGCCCGGAAGCAAACCGCTCGTGCGCATTGCTGCGTTCATGAATGGCAGTCGCACGGCGCATCAGGGCTTGTAGTAATGATCGATTTTATCGCAGCGGCCGTTTTTCAGATGATACTGGAGCACCCAGTTCTTGGCGTCCAGCGTCACGCAGGTGTACTGCACGGTGCGCGCGCCGTCCTCGTTTTGCAGCACGACGCCGATATCGGTGGCGCCGTAGTAGAGGTTGCGGCTGCCGTCCTGATTGGCGAGCATCCCAAAGTCCTTGTAGACGGCGGTGATCTCGTTTTCCGAGCTGCCCAGCCCCACGCCGCGGGGCGCGGAGGTGAAGCTTTCGGTCATTTCCACGCGCACCAGCTTCCACTGGTTGGCGTCCAGCAGGAACACGGCGTATCCCCACGCGTATTCCAGATGCTGCGCCTCCCCCGTCAGCGACAGGTAGGTGGTGGGCAGGGTGCTTTTCGGCTGGCCGAACGTGGCGGTGAAATCCTCCAGCGTCGTTTCATTCAGCTTGAAGCCCGTAAAGGTGTCCGTCTCGGCGTATATCTCCTTGGGGTAGGGCTTGATCTCGAACTTGTAGCCGACCTCCATGGTGCTGGACTGCTTGCCGTAGCCGTTGACGGCCACAGCGCGCAGCGTCACGCGCCCGCTGGGCAGCTGGATGGGCGTGCCGTCGAACCTGGGGCTGATCTCCGGATCGGGCTGGGAGCCGTCGATGGTGTAGTAAAAGGTCTGATTATCCTCCATGGCCAGCTGTTCCTTGGTCTTCTTGCGGCGCTGCTCCTTAGTGTCGGTGCTTTCGCCCGCGCGGAGGGAAACGGTCTTGGCCTTGCTGTAGGTGTTGGGGGCCAGGTTGCATTTGGGCGCGGGCGGCGTGGGGTAATAGACCGTGTAGGATACCTTCATCTCGTCGCTGACCAGGTTTTCCACCACGCACACGGCGCGCAGCGTATACGTGCCTTCCGGGATCACCACGGTATGATCCTCCACCAGCTTGCCGTCCGCGGGCAGCACCGCGGCGTCGTCCAGGGTATAGTACACGTCGTAGCCCTGGGGAGAGGTAACCGTGATGGTCTGCTCCAGCTCGTAGCGGCCGGACAGGTGGTCGGTATCCACCTGCGGCGTGTTGGGGATGAAATCCTTGCGCTGCTGGCGGAAGCTGTCCTTGTCGGTATTCTCGTAGGCCTTGAGCATCAGGTCCGCGGCCTCGGGATCGCGCTGGTTGTCCAGGTACATGTTGATCAGCGCGGTGTACGCCTCGGCGCGCGCGGGGCTGACCTCATCCATCAGGGTTTTGTAGAGCGCCTCGGCCAGATCGTCCTTGTTATCCAGCTCGTAGGCGGTGCCCAGCAGCAGAAGCCCGTCGTAGTTCTCCGGGTCCAGAATATCGGCGATGCGGAAGGCCATGATGGAGTCCTCCATATCGCCCATGTCCATATACTCCTGTCCGACCAGCCAGTAGGACTGGGCGGGTACGGCGTTCCACGCCTTGAGCAGCGCGACGCGCTCGGCTTCGCGCACGGCGTCCTTGCCGCCGGCCAGTTCCAGCATCGCCTCGTCGGCGGAGAGCACGCTCTTGCGCGCGGTGATGCGCTGACCCGAATCGGAGGTGCGCATATACACCAGATAACCCACGCCCGCCGCGAGGACCAGCACCGCGCAGATCACGGCGATGAGCATCCAGTTGATCGGGTGGCGGGACACCGCCTTAGCCTTGCCGTGGCGGGACACCACCTGCCGCGTGCGCACGTTGCCGCGCACCGGCACGCCGCGTCGCGTGTTGGGGCGGCTGGCGAAACTGTCCAGCGGCTGTCTGGCCGGGCGGGAAGGCTTGGTCGGCTTGCGGCGCACGCCCCGGTCCTGCTCTACCGGCAGCGGAGACATCTCATAATCCCCATACTCGGGTACGTTGCCGCGCGGTTCGTCGGGCAGGGGGGTGGGGATGGCGCTGTGGCGGCCCTGACGAATGGCGCGCACGCCCGTATCGGCGCGTCCGGGGCGATGGAGCATCGCGCCGCAGACGTCGCAGAGGATGGCGTCGTCGGGCAGGTAACTGCCGCAGCGTTCACAGATCATCGGGCGACTCCTCGCTTTCCTTCGGGTTCGTCGGGTTGGCGTCGGCGCCGGGCCTGGGCGGCGCGCATAGGCGGGGGCGATGGCCGTGCTCACGCATTGCGGCCGCGCGGGGACGCCGGCCCGGTTTGCGCTCGTCCGGGAGGGAAGGTTGCCCCTCCCGTGAGCGGCGCGGCCGGCAGGCGGCCGGTTCCGTCAGGTGGCGGACACCTGCGGGTCGGGCGACTGGTTGTTGACCGCGTGGCCGTTGATCACCAGCTGAAACTCCTGCCCCAGAAACGCCGCGGCCTTCTCGCACATGATGATGCGCGGCATGTAGATGCTCAGGTATTCCAACACGCTGCTGGAATGGTCCATCACCAGCGACTGACGGATCAGGCGGGTTTTCCGGTCGACCGTCACGTCGTTCTGATGAATGGAGAAATTGACCCGGTCGTGCACATCGGTGGGGTCGGGCTTGCCGTTGCGCACGCGGCTCTTGTGCGCGTCGCTCTTATCGGCGATGACCAGCGCGGCGCTGACGGCGCTGGATATGCTGCCGCTCTGCTCCTCATGGTTGCCCACGGCGGTGATGATCTCCACCACGTCCGTGATGCTCATGCCGGCTTCCTTGAGGATGGGAAAAAGCATCACGGCGCCGTTGGGGCCGTGGTCGTGGCGGTTGATGCTGTTGCCCACATCGTGCACCCAGCCGGCGATGGCGGCCAGCTCGATCTCCCGCTCGCTGTAGCCCAGCGCCTTGAGAATGTAACTGGAGATGCGGCTGACGTAGCTCAGGTGCCGGGGGCCGTGGTCGGTATAGCCCAGGGCCTCCAGATAGCGGTTGCCCGCTTTGATGAGCGCGCGGATGCTCTCGTTTTTCTTGATTTCTTCCAGTGTGATCATAGTTCCTCCCCCTGTCCGTCGCTGTCGAGGCGGGCGGCGCGGCCGGCGCGCGTCGCCGGGAACGCTCCGCCGGCGCGGGCCGGACGGCAGTCGCGTAATGGTTTCGACCGGCGTCGGGTAAAACCCTGCCTGCGAATGGTTCCGGCATGCCGGAGAAGCCCGCGCGGTTCTCCGGCGGCCCAGCCTGCGGCAGGGGAGGCGGCGCGCCTGAGAACCGTTGCGCTCCGAAAGGCTCCCCGCCGACAACCGCCCGCCACAGACCCGGAAGCCGCGCGTCGCTTGTACCGGGGCAACAGGGCCGGCGCGGTTTTCCCGGCCCCGCGTTGCGCCGGCCCCGCGCGGTTGCGGCTTCGCGCGGTTGCGGCTTCGCGCGGTTGCGACATCGCGCGGTTGCGGCTTTGCACGGTTGCGGCTTTGCGCGGTTGCGGCTTTGCGCGGTTGCGGCTTCGCGCGGTTGCGGCTTCGCGCGGTTGCGGCTTCGCGCGGTTGCGGCTTCGCGCGGTTGCGGCTTCGCGCGGTTGCGGCCCTTTCGCGGCGCGACGCCGTGAGCGCCGCAAAAGGGCCGGGCGAAGGCCGACGCGCCGACGAACTACCGCTTTTGCAGGCGCTTCACGGCCCGGTAGGTGGGGTCGTCGTCAAAGTCCCGCAAGGGGGCTTCTCCGCCCAGCCGTTCGATGGCGTTGCGAATCTCGATAAAGTCGACGTAGGATACGTCGCCGCTTTCGGCCGCGTCCATCAGCGGCTCCAGCGCCCGGTCGTCCCCGAGCTTCCCCAGATAACCCGCGTACAGCGCGCGCTTCTCCGGCCGGTTTTTGAACTGCGAAAGGGCAAAGGCGAGGATTTCTTCGTCGGGCGGAAAGTCGGCGAGCACGTCCATGAGCGCCTCGCGGCCCGCCTCGTCGGCGGCGGCAAAGGCCACGCGCGCGGGGCGGCGCACGGCCTCGCCCATGCGGCGCAGGCTTTCCAGCGCGTTATCCAGCAGATCGTCATCGGCGTTGCGCTCCACCTGCCAGCGGATGTAATCCACCATCGGGGCGCGGCTGTCCAGCTGGCGCAGAAGCTCCACCGCATGCATGCGCGCCTCGCAGGGCGCGCCTTCGTCCCGCATCAGCGCCAGCAGGGGGGCTTCCTCGCCCAGCTCTTCCAGACGGTTAAGCAGCGGATCGGGCACGGATACGCCGCCGGCCACATACGCCCTTAGCAGCGCGGTCAGCTCGCCCGAGTCGCCCATCGAATCGAAATAATCGCCCGGGGTACGCCCGCCCAGCCAGTCCGCGGGGGTGGCAAGCCATTGCAGATAAAACTCCGGCGCGGCGTCCTCCATCTCCTCGGGGCGCTTGAACCGCCTGGCGTTTCGCTCAATCCAGAGGGTAAGGGCGTCGTTGAACCTGGCGTCAAAATCAATCAGTTTCATCAAGGGTTCCTCCTTTGACCGCCGGGGATTGCCCCGGCGGGGTTGCGGACGGGGTTTCCGGCCTACCGGGCGGGGGCGGGCCGGGACGCGAGAATTTCGGCTGTGGCCCCGCTTCGCGCCGGGCCTTATTTCCGCGGCTCCTTTTGGGGCAGCGGCACCAGCTTGCACAGCACGTGAAACGCGGTGCGCACGCGGCGGCGCTCGTCGGCGGTATACTTGAGCAGGCGCTGCAGGCGCTGGCTGTCGGGCAGGCCGTAGGTAAGCAGGTAGTGCTGCTCCAGCGCGGCGCGGAACACCTTGCCCGTATCCCGCACAATGCTGGAGCGCCGTCTGACGCCCATGCGGTGGAGGAGCCCCAGCGCGTGGGTCGTCAGCCGCGTGTCCCCGCTAAGGCGCTGCAGATCGCCCAGGCGGCGCAGGAGCATCGCGCGCGAAAAGTTCGCGTCCCGCCGCATCTGCACGGAGGGGTCGATCTCGGCGATGCGCCCGGCGTGCCAGACCACGAAGGGCGGCTTCGCGCCCAGGCTCAGCAGCACGGCCGCGGCATAGCGCTTGACGCCCTCGTCCGGCGCGGGCTGCACCAGCACTTCCCTGAGCAGGCGCTCGGCGGTTTCGGGCGGCAGGTGCTCGGCCAGCACGGGGATCAGCCGGCCCAGCTGGTGTTCGGGGTCGCCCAGCTCGTACAGGAGGAGGTTATAGAGGTTCTCATCCTCCGTCAGCCGGTCGCAGAAGGCCTCCGCGCCTTCGCCAAGGGCTTGCGCCAGCTGGGCCAGGCAATCGTTGCTCTGCGCGGGAGAAAGCCGGGGGTAAAACGGCAGCGGCCCCGCCGCGGCGGCCACCTGGGCGGGCGTCAGCTCCAGATCGCGCCACTGTTCCAGCGTGCGCCAGGCGCAGCGGGAGGGCACGTCGGCGGGGTCCAGGTCCCGGCAGCGGTGCACGAAGGGCTCCGCATCCTTCAGGCGGCCCAGCTTGAGCAGGATCACGCTGGTGTTGAACATCGCGGGCAGGCGGTCCGGGCTTTGTTTGAGCGCGCGCCGGAGCACGCACAGCGCCAGCTCCGGAAAGCCAAGGCTCGCGGCGGAATAGCAGTACAGCCGCTCGTCCTGCGGCGAGCGGCACAGGCACGCCGCCCGAAGCAGCGCGGAGGCGGCAAGCGTGCGCCGGCCCGCTTCGCACAGCGCGCCGGCCAGCGTCAGGCGGGCGCGCGCGCTCACGGGGTTTTTGCGGCAGGCGCGCAGGGCGCTTCGAACCGCGCCGCGGGAGTCGCCGCGGGTTTGCGAAAGCAGCGCGCGCAGCGCGTCGTAGCGCTCGTCCACGTCGCGGGCGGGGCGGGCGAGCCGCAGGGCGCGCTCGGCTCCGGCCAGATCGCCGCGGGCCAGCCGCCGGCTGGCGATGCCCAGCAGCGCCTCGTGCCGCGCGCGCATCCGGTTGCGCTCCGCCTCGTGATCCTCCAGCGTGTCCAGGTCCTCGTCAAACTCCGCCTCGCCGCCGGCGCGCTTCACGGCCCATAGGTAGCGGGAGAACGCGTCCATCGCCTCCTGCTCGTACCCAAGCGCCAGCATGTTGCGCCCGATAAGCCCGTAGCAGACGTAGCGCCTGGGGTCCAGCGTCAGCGCGCCAAACGCCGCGCGGTTGCTGGCCTCGTAGCACTCCATCTCCTGCAGGGTGCGGGCGTATTCCGTGCGCAGGTCGCTGTCCGCCGGGGCCAGCGAAACGGCGTGCCGAAGCAGCGCCGCCGCGCGCCGGCGGTCGCCCTCGCGGCGGTGCCGCGCGGCGCGGCCTACCCAATAGGCGCTGGAGCGCTGTAGTTTGATGATTTCCCCGTTTCGCAATGTCATCCGGTGCCTCCTTGGCGGGCGGTCAGCGGATGCGGTTGAGCAGCCGCAGCAGATCGTGCGTCGTAAACTGGTATTTTTCGTTGCAGAAATGGCAGACGAGCTCCGCGCCCTCCACCTCGTCGGCGATCATGCGGGAAAGCTCCTCCGTGCCCAGTGAAATCAGCGCGCGCTCCATGCGCCGGCGGGAGCACGGGCAGCGGTAGCGAAGCGCCCGGGTTTCCAGCAGCACCGGCGAGAGCCCGTCAAACCAGCGGGCGAGGAGGGTTTCCGGCGTTTCGTGGCGCAGCTCGGCCGCGATGTCGCCAAAGATGGGCGAGCGCATCTCCAGCGGTTCGATCACGCCCGCGGGGCAGCCCGGCAGGGGCTGGAGCAGCACGCCGCCCGCCGCGGCCACGCCACTGTCGGAGGCGATCACGCCCAGGCTCACCAGCGAGGGGCTTTGCTCGCTTTGCACGTAGTAGTAGGCCAGATCGGCGGCGATTTCGCCGGACGTAAGCTCGATCTGCCCGATGTAGGGGCTTTTAAGGCGCAAATCCTTGACCACGCTCAGCCGGCCGCTGTGGCCCACCGCACAGCCCACGTCCAGCCTGCCGTCGCGCAGGGGCACGCTGCTGTTCATGTGCTCCACGTAGCCGCGCACGGTTTCGCCGTCGCCCACGCACACCAGCTTGCCCAGCGGGCCCGTGCCGTCGATGGTCAGGGTCACGGAGGCGTTGGGCTCCTTGAGGGTTGAGGCGAGCATGGCCGTACCCGTGAGCGCGCGGCCCAGCGCCGCGGCGGCCACGGCGCTGGCGGCGTGCAGGCGCTGCGCCTCGCGCACCGTTTCGGTGGATTGGATCAGCAGCCCGCGCACCGCGCCTCCTGCCAGGGTAAAATGCAAAATGCGATCCTGATTCTCCATGGCTCTCCTTCAGGCGCGGGCCGGCGTTTCGTCCCCGGCGGGCGCGGGCAGGGGGCGGCGGGCGGCGATGTGCCAGCGCTGCTCGGTTGCGCAGGGCGGGGCGAACGTGCCGTCCCCAAACACGCGAACGCCTTCAAACCCGGCCTGCGCAAGCAGCGCCTCCAGCGTTTCCAGCGCGTGCGCGTATTGGGTCTGCCGCTCGCTGATGCGCAGGTAGGTTTCCCCCTGCTGGCGGGCAAAGACGGACAGCGCCATATCCACGCTCGCGGTGGCGGGGTGGTACACGTTTTTCCACAGGTAGGCGATATCGGCGGTTTCGTCGCCGATGAAGGTGTCGCCCAGCAGCCGCTCCAGCTTATAGGGGGTGCTCACGTCAAACGCCAGCGCCCCGCCCGGGCGGATGGCCTGAAACGCCGCGTGGAAAAACGCGAGCACGTCTTCGGGCCCCGGCAGGTAATTGAGGCCGTCGCAGGTGCACAGCACCGCGTCCATCTGGCGGTGCAGGCGCAGGGCGCGCATGTCCTGCTTCACAAAGGGGATCATCGCGCCCGCCCGGCGGGCTTTCTGGCTGGCCTCAAAGAGCATTTCCTCGGAAACGTCCACGCCGGTCATCTGGTAGCCCATGGCGGCCAGCGGGATGGTCAGCCCGCCCGTGCCGCAGGCGCACTCGCACACCTTGCCGGCGTGCAGGCCGTACAGCGTAAGCAGGGTCTGGTAAAAGGCCGCCCACGCCGGATAGTCCACATCGGACATCAGCCGGTCGTAGACGGATGCGAAAGCCGTATACAATAGCGTCACCTCAAATGATGTTTCATGCGCGGCGTCCCGCCGCAGGTCAGGCGTTGGGGGCGTTGCCGGCGCCCGGTTCGTCGTCATCCGCGTCGTCGTTTTCATCCACGTACAGGCCGCGGTTGATCTTCGCGCCCTCGATCTTGACGTTGATGTACCTGTCAAACACGGCGTTGGTATAGCTGGCCCCGACAAAGCGGCTCAGGGAGAAGCCCGCCAGCACGTAGTACAGGAAGGAGACCATCACCGCCCACTGCAGGTAGGGGGTGAACACGCTCACCAGCGCGGCGATCACCACCGGCATCAGCGAGAGGAGCTTGAGCGCCAGCGTCCCCGGCAGGCGGCCGACGGTCAGCAGGAAGCTGTTGCGCAGGAGGTCTCGGTAGCGCAGGCGGTAGGTGACCATCAGCGGATAGGCGTACAGCAGGGACATCATCCACAGCGCGCCCAGCATGAGCGAGAGCACCTGCGGGATGATGAACAGCGATTGCTGCGCCGCAAGCTCGCCGTAAAACATCCAGCACACGTATACGATCAGCGGCACAAAGCCCGTGATCGCGCTGGTAGCCAGGGCCTGCTTCCAGTTTTCCTTCGCCGCATCCTTGAAATCGCTCCACACAAAGGCGTGCTCGTCCCGCGCCCAGTTGCGCGTAATCAGGCTGAGCCCGGCCGTGAACGGCCCCGTGATGGCGATTGCGGGAATCAGCAGCAGAAACGCCCGAAGCGCCAGCGCCTTGACGGCGTCGCCCAGCAGCGCCTGCTGCTGCGCGTATTCCGCGGCGGTGATGGCGCCGGCCTCCACCTGCGCGGGCAGATCGGCCAGCCCCGCCAGCACCGAATACAGCGTCAGCACATGGTAGGCGATCACGGCCATGACCGGCAGCCACGCCAGCATATAGAGGAAGTTCAGCCGTACCAGCCCGCTCAGGCGCGTGCGCAGCGTTTCCCAGAACAGCTGCCGGCGGGTGCTGGGCAGGTCCTCCTTGGTATAATCGCCCTTGCCGCTCTTGCCGTAGAAATAGTTGTTCATGAACCTGCCAAACATAGGCGTACCTCCCTTGCGCCGGGGAACCGGCGGCGCGCGCCGCCGGCGTTCTCCGTCGGCGCGGTACGGCTCCCCCCGCGAATGCGCGCGGGGCCGTTCCTGTATTATAGCACACTTCCGGCGGTTTGCCACCCCGTATGCCCAAAGCGCGGGCGGCGCTGGGTGGGCTGGCTGTTCACCTTTACGCCTCCCCTGTATGCTATGATGGCGGCAACGGGCCGCGCGACCGCCGGGCGCATCCGCGTGACCGGCAACCCGGCCGTTGTCTTTGCATGGAGGGATCGCCATGAAAAGAAAGAAAGCTCTGGCATGGAGCCTGTCGCTGCTTCTCTGGGCTGCGCAGGGTTTGGGTTGGGCATCCGCCCTTGCGGGCGGCGGCGCATCGCCCATGCCCGCCCCCACGCCCGCCCCCGCCGCAAGCGGGGCGAGCCTGACGCAAACCGGGCGCCTCGCGGCCGGCGTTTCCGTGCGGGCGTGGACGCCCCCCGTAGTCCAGGTCCCGGCGTGGCAGCCGACGTCCTATTCCGCGCCCTTGCCCGGCCGGAACCTTCCCACGTACATGCCGCCCGCGAGCATCACGCCCCACTGGACGCCGCCCGTCCTCAGCGTGCCCACGGCGGCTGTCGGCCAGGCGGCGGAAGCCCAGCCCTGGCCGGAAACCGGGCCTGTGTACCGCGCGCAGGACTTTGTCATCGCAGGCGCGTCGCTGAGCATCCGCCTGCTGCAGGTGTCCCAAACCCGCGCCGCCTACGTGAAAATTTACACCCTGGAGGGCGCGCTGGCGGCCGGGCTGTTCATCGGCGGAAGCGCGACCGCCTCGGTCGACCTGCCGGGCGGAACGTATACCCTCCGGCTGGGCACGGGCAAAACCTGGTACGGCACGGAGGGGGCGTTCGGCCGGGCCGGCCGCTACGCCACGCTGCTGTTTGACGGCGGGGCGACCGTGGTCACGCTGGAGCCGAACTACGCTTATACCTTGACGGTCAACCCGACGGAGGATGTGGAGCAGGGCGACGCCGTCGGCTCCGAAAGCGTGTCCTGGGAGGATTTTTAACCCGCGCGAACGCCTGCCGGGCCGGCCTGCCCAGGCCCCGCGCGGCGCGCGGGGCCGCTCATTTCCCAGCCCTTCGGGCATTCGGTTTGCTTTGGGCGCAAGCCCGGACAACGGGTTTTCGGGGCGCTTCCGGTCGGTTCCATCATGATGGGGAGGGTTATAACATGGCAAAGAGAAGAACAGCTCTGCTGGCAATGCTGCTGGCGCTGACCCTGACGCTGACCGCGGCACAGGCGGACGTACTGCGCAGCGGGGACAAGGGCGACGCGGTGCGCGCGCTGCAAACGGCGCTGGCGGCGCAGGGGTATCTGGCGGAAAGCGCGGTCGGCGGCAGTTTTACCAAGAAAACCGCGGACGCGCTCAAGGCGTTCCAGACCGCGCAGGGCTGGGCGGCCACCGGGGTGGCGGACCCGCGCACGCAGGCAACGCTGCTGGGGGCGGACGGGCTGGGAGACGCGGCCGGGGCCCTGCTCACCCCGCAGCTTGCGGAAACCGGCGACGTCAACTGCCTGGGCTACTGGGGCCTCGTGGCGGCGGAGGGCGGCGGCTACGCGTTCAATTCGGTGATCGACCAGGCCGTGATCGACCTGTACGGCTGGAGCAAGTACAAGCTCTCCGCCGCGTCGATTCTCCTGCATTACGACAATCAGTCGATCCGGATCTTCGTGACCGTGCCCAAGGGCACCTCCGCCAAGAAGGCGCAAACCATCTGCGAAGCCGCCGCAAGCCTGGTGGGCGATACGGCGGCGACCTACGCCGGGCGCGGTTACGAGCCCTCCGACCCCAAGGGCAAGCGGAACAATCATTTCGGGACGCTCTACGACGATTATAACCTGAACCTGACGGCTTACTCCATCAAGGGCGACGTGCTGTGCTACGGCGTGAAATCCATGGGCAACTTTCTGCACTGGCGGCCGGCGCAGTAAGCGGACGGCGGCGGGAGGCCCTGCGCCCTGCCGGGCCGAAGGCTCCCGGCATCCCGGCCGGCTCCGGGGAACCGTCAGGAGCGCCGCCTCCCGTAAGCCGCGCCCCTGCGCCGGGCCTTTGCGCCGGGCCTTTACGCCGGGGTGATCCGCGAACCAGGCGCGCCCAGGCTGCCCACGTTCCGGGGCAAAGCAAAGCGGGGGGCTGTTGACCGGCCCCCCGCTTTGCCTGCCCGCGATACGGCGGCAAGTTATGAATGGCGCCCTCTCCCGGCGCAATTTTCCTGTGATTTCGCCACGAAAGTTCACTGTGGCTCCGCTATGCCTTCGTTTCCGCGCCTCGTGGCAGAAGCGTAACGCCCGTGAGCGCTGATGCCTCTTTGAATGGAAAGGGAATGAAACCTCGCCGCCGCCCGTCCCGGGCGGTCCAAACAGTCGAAAAAACCCCCGCCGCGGCGGAATTGGGTTAAGGGCGGCGAAGGGAGGCGCGCGCCCTGCGGCCGCCTCAGCGAAGCTGAAAGCGGCCCGGAGACGGAAGTTTTTAGAAGAGCAGGGCGCGGCCGCGCCCTGCTCACCGATGAAACCTCCGGGGATAACCCTTGCGGGGTTTGGGGCAGAACCCCATAGCCTAATGCCGGTGCATTTTGCCAATGCGGGCGAACCGCCCGAAGGGCGATGAGGCGAGCGGCGCTGCCTGTGGCACGGGTTCCTGGGCGGCCTGGCCGCCCGCTCCGGGCGGATTGCCGCGCCCCGGCGGACCGCAGGTTTTCCGCCGCCCTCAGCGCTTCCGCTGGCTGATCATCAGCCCGATGAGGGCCAGCACCGCGCCGGCGATCGCCAGCGGGTGGATGGGATCGTGAAGGATCAGCCGGGCGAACAGGATCGTGACCCCGGGAATCAGGTAGATGTAGGCGCTGGTTTTCAGCGGCCCGATGAGCTGCACGGCCGTGTTCCACGTTACAAAGCACAGCGCGCTGGCCACCAGCCCCAAAAACAGCACGCTCACCAGCGTATCGCGGTTGAGCACGTCCGCCCACTCGATGTGGTAGTGCATAAACGGCGCGGTCATCAGCAGGAAGATCAGCCCGTAGGCGAAGATGCGGCGGGTGATCAGCAGGGTGTTGTAACCAAACCCGTCCAGCTTGCGCACAAACACCGAGTAAAACGCCCACGAGACGGCCGCCAGAATGCACAGGCCGTCCCCCAGCGGGTTCAGGTGCAGGCTGCGCCCCGCGAAGGATACCATGCACACCCCGGCCATGGCGACCACGAACCCCACGAAAAACGAACGGGTGAGCTTCTCCTCCTTGAGCACCAGCCGCGTGGCGATCGCCACGAAAAACGGCGCGGTGGACACGATCACGCTGCAGTTGGCCGAGTTGGTAAGGGTGAGGGCGAAGTTCTCAAACAGAAAATACAGCGTGACGCCCGAAAGCCCCGCGCCCAGCAGGTAGAGCTCATGGCGGGGGTTTTGCAGGCGGAGGCGGCGCGGCTTGGCGATGAACAGTACGATGATGGCGATCACCATGCGCAGGGAGAGCAGTTCCACCGGCTGGAGCGTGCGCATGGCCACGGTGGAGGCGATGAACGTGGTGCCCCAGATGAAAATGGTCAGCAGCGCCAGCAGATGCCCTCGCGCCGAATGGGAAACCGTCGCGTTTTGCATGGATGATCCGCCTTTCCCGCGCAACCGGCGCGCATGCTATGGATGATACCATGCCCGCGCGGGTTTCGCAAGCCGTCGGGCGGCGGGCGCGGCAAAAGACGGTAAGGAAAAGCAGCGGTGCTCAGGGGCGAGGCTCTTGAGCGGGGAGGGCGGGGCGCTGCCCCAAACCCCGGCAGGAGGCAATGCCTCCTTTACCTCCGCTTTGGCTGGCAAACAAATGGGGTAGTCTCTGCAAGGCCCCCCGCGCTGTTTGTGCTTGCTTTGTTACAATGTGTTATCGCCGCTCGCCTCATAGCCCTTTGGGCTGTTCGCTCGCTCGCGCGCAGACGCTGCGGCGTTAGGCTTTGGGGCGCTGCCCCAAACCCCGGCAGGAGGCAGTGCCTCCTGCGCCTCCGCTTTGGCTGGCAAACAGACGGGGAGCCCTGCCAAGGCTCCCCGTCCGGCTGTCCGTTGTCCGTTCAGGCGTCCGCCTGCGGCTGTTTTAACTTGCGCACCGAATCCGTCACATAAAACGCCAGCGCACACAGCGTCAGCGCAACGGCCAGCCACAGCAGCAGCAGATCCGGCGACATCCGCCAGCCCGCGAAGGCCGTGGTCAGCCAGTCGTGAAAAAACGTCGCCGTCAGGCCGCCGATGAACAGGCAGTGCGCCACCTTGCCGATCAGGTGGGAATATACCACGATGTTGCGGCGCAACAGCAGCAGGCCGCCCAGCATCAGTAAAAGTTCCTTGCCCAGCAGGATGCCCACCGCCGCCCAGGGCACCACCGGCGGGATGGCCGCGTTGCCGATGGCCATGGAAAACATCACCGTCAGGATCATCAGCTTGTCGGCCAGCGGATCCATGAGCTTGCCAAGGTCGGTAATCTGGTGGTACTTGCGCGCGATCAGGCCGTCCAGCATGTCGGTAAGCGACGCGGCCAGAAAAACAATCAGCGCGGGATACTTGCGCCCGTTGGCAAACAGCGCAAGGTACAGCGGGATCATCAGCATGCGCAGCAGCGTGAGCGTGTTTGGCACGTTGAAGTTCCGCTTCAGAAAATCCTTCAGGGCAGGTTTCATCAACCCGTTCCTCCTTGCGCGAGCGAGTCCGCGTTTGCGGGTAATGCTTTTGGGTATCCTTCATTATAGCATGCCGCGCCCCCGGCCCGCAACAGGCAGCCGCGCGCGGGGCGTTCAGCCCGCGATGATGCGCCCCACGTCCTTGAAGGTGAACAGGACCATCAGCCCCAGAAGCATCGCAAAGCCCACCAGATGCACGGTGTTTTCGATGCGGCGGCTGATCGGCCTGCGCCGGATGCCCTCGATGGCCAGAAACACCAGCCGGCTGCCGTCCAGCCCCGGAATGGGCAACAGGTTGATCAGCCCCAGGTTGATGCTGATGATCACGGCGAGGTTCAGAAAGATTTCAAAGCCCCCCGAACGGGTCTGCTCGGCGATCATCTGCACCACGCCCACCGGCCCGGCCACGTCCTGCGCGCCTTCCCCGGTGGTTACCAGTTTGCCCAGCGAGTCCAGAATCGCGGTGGAGGCGTACACGCAGCTGTTCCACGCGGCGGGGATCATCTGCCCCGTCTGCATGGGCGCGTAGGCGACCACGCCCACGCCGATGCGGTTGCGTTGCTCCTGCTCGTCATAGGTCGGGGTCAGGGTCAGGTCGAACGTTTCCTCGCCGCGCCTGACCGTAAGCGTCACGGGCTCCCCGGCGGGCAACGCCGTGATGGCGGCGCTGAGCGCGCCGGCATCCCCCAAGGGGATCGCTTTTCCGTTCACGGCAAGCAGCACGTCCCCCGCCTGCAGCCCGGCCTGCACGGCGGGCATGCCCGGCTCCACGTAATCCACGTAGGGCTGGGCCACGGTGAAGCCGTACCCGGCCATCAGCGCCACGGCCAGCAAGAACGCCAGCAGAAAGTTCATCAGCGGGCCACTGAACACGGTGAGCATCCGCCGCCAGACGGCCGCTTTGTGAAACGCGCGCGGGTCGTCCGTGTTGGCCTGATCGGTCTCGTCGCCGTAAAACATGCAGTAGCCGCCCAGCGGAAAAGGCCGCAGGGTAAACAGCGTTTCGTGCTTTTTGCTTTTCCACTGCAAAAGTTTCGGCCCGAAGCCGACCGAGTACTCCTTGACCGCGATGCCCGTGAGGCGCGCGGCGATGAAATGCCCGTATTCGTGCGCCGTAATCAGCACGCCCAGCAGCAGGATGGCCAGCAGCAGGTAAAGTATCGTCATGATCTGTTCCTCCCGGCGCCGCGGCGGCGCCTGACCGTGTAAAGCCCGGCGGGCCGGCGCGAACGCCGGCATTGGCCTGTGGCGGTGTCATACCCCGCGCGCCTTTCCGTGAAACCGTGGGCGGCGTCCGTCCGGCGGCCCGGGCGCCGTTTCGCGGGCGAGGCGGTTATCCTGTGAAACCGTAGGCGGCGTCAGTCCAGCAGCGCGAGCGCCGTTTCGCGGGCGAGGCGGTCGGCCTCCAGCACCTCTTGCAGGCTGTCGGCCGCAAGCGCGCCCACGCGCTGGAGCGTTTCTTCCACCACGGCGTAGATTCGACCTACGGTCATGGGATTCCCGCCGCCCGATTGTAAAAACCGACCCACCGCGACCTCGTTGGCGGCGTTGAGCACGCAGCAGGCCGCGCCGCCGGCGGCAAGGCATTCCTCCGCCAGCCGCAGCGAGGGGAAGCGCACGGGGTCCGGGCGTTCGAACGTGAGCTCCTTGAGGCTGAAGAAATCCAGCCTGTCGCCGCCCGTGGGCAGGCGCTCGGGGTACGCCATGGCGTAGAGGATCGGCAGGCGCATGTCCGGCGTGCCCAGCTGTGCGATCACGGCGCCGTCTGAAAAGCCCACGGCGCTGTGCACCACGCTTTGCGGGTGGATGAGCACCTGAAGCCTGGGCGGCGCAACCCCGAACAGGTGGCACGCCTCGATGATCTCCAGCGCCTTGTTAAACAGCGTGGCGCTGTCCACGGTGATCTTGCGCCCCATGGTCCACGTCGGGTGCCTGAGCGCCTGAGCCGCCGTGGCGCGGTCGATGTCTGCTTTGGCCCAGGTGCGGAAGGGCCCGCCCGAGCAGGTGAGGTACAGCGTATCCACGGGGTTGCCGGCCGCGCCCTGCAGGCACTGGAAGATGGCGCTGTGCTCGCTGTCCACGGGCAGCAGCGCGTGCTCGCCCGCCCGGCGCGCGGCGTCCATCACCAGTTTGCCGCCCGCGACCAGCGCCTCCTTGTTGGCCAGCAGCACGCGCTTGCCGTGCGAAAGCGCGGCCAGCACGCTTTCCAGCCCCGCCATGCCCACCACGGAAACCAGCACGTCGTCCGCCTCGTCCAGCGCGGCGGCGGCCAGCAAAGCTTCCCGGCCGAACACCCAGCGGCAGAAGCGCAGGTCGTTGGGGATATCGGCCAGGGAAAAACGGCCGTCGGTCAGCCCCGCCAGCCGGGGCCGGAAAGCGCGCACCTGCGCAAAAAGCTGCTCGCTGCTGGCGTGCGCGGTCAGCGCCGCTACGGCAAAGCGGTCGGCGTGGCGCGCGGCCACATCCAGCGCCTGCGTGCCGATGCTGCCGGTGCTGCCCAGCACGGCCAGACGGCGAATCTGTCGCATCATCGGGTTCATCTCCTGTGGATCAAGGTTTGCGCCCAGGCGGGCGGCGGGCCGCAGCGAACGCGGCGGGTGCCCGTTGCCGCGGAGCCCTGCGGTAACGGCCCGCGGATGCGCGCCGCGCCTTTCATTGTAGCCGCGTACGGGGGGATTGTCAAATACAGGGCGCGGCAAAACGGCGCCCCGCCCGCAGGCCAGGCGGCCTGCGGGCGGGGCGGGGCGAAGGGTATGGGAAGCGGCGCGGCGTCATGCCAACCGGATCAGGCGGCACACAGGGCCGGCAAACCGATGCGGCGGCGTTACAAGCGGGCGCGGCGCGGATGCAGCCCGCCCGGCTGTCGCGCCCGGCCTGCGCTTACGCCTTGCGCTTCACCGGCAGCCAGATTTCGCATTGGTAGTCCTCGGCCCGCATGTCGCCCTCGGTGTACACCTCGATGTTTACGCCCTCGGCGAGGTCGTACTCGGTGTTATTGGGCAGCCAGTCGGTGAAGATCTGGCGGTTCACCTTCTGGATGGCTTCCGACATGGGCCCGACGGAGCGGAACTTGACCCAGTCGTGGGCGTCCAGCACATGCTTTTCAAACCCTTCGG
>JAAYUF010000110.1 GCA_012517815.1 Clostridiales bacterium | reverse complement strand
GTGGTCTTTGGGCACGACCATATCCGTGCAGAGCATCTCCACCGCTTGGCGTTGTTCTTCTTCTCGCTTTAGCATCTTCATCACCTGATGCTATTATACCATAAAAGCCCCGTGTTTGGGGGCTTTTTTGACGGTCTGAGGTCTGCCACCCCGGTGGCAGACCTTTTCCCTTCCCGTTTGTCTCGGCACCGGGATTGTTCTGCATGCGAATGCGATGCACGCGAGAAAGCTCACAAGCGATTGACTCCTGTGATCTGGAGAGGAAGCGAAGGCGCGGCGGGACAACGTCGGGCTTGCAGGGCGCAGATACCGCAGAAACGCCGTGAGAGGGATGCGTCCATGCATGAAACCCGGATCGCACGGCGCTCCATCCGGCTTCCCGAAGCCTGGGCTTTCCGCGATGCCGGCCGTCGCGGATTGGGCCGCGAGCGGGAGGCGATGGTTCGGCGAGGTCCGGGCCGCGGTTCGCCAAGGGCCCCGTTCCCGACCCTGGAGCATCCTGCCTGCAGCGCGTTACCCTTTCGTTGCCGTCGCGCTTTCAGCAGCGTTCCATCGCTTCCCCTGCCAAAACGTTTGGCCGTTCACCGTTGCGTTTGGTGTTCAAACAGCGGCGTAAGCCCTGCGGCAGGAGCGGCGCGGCCCCGATCCGCCTTGCCGCGCCTGTTTTTCCGCTGCACTTAGTGGAATGACCCGTTCCATATAGTTGACACAGTCCACTATTTACGGTACGCTAGGCCGGAGAAATCACCTGGGCAGGGAGGGGTTCACCGTGACCGATCAACCGCAGGCCATCGCCCAAATCCGCAGCTTCAACCGCTTCTATACGCATGTGCTCGGCCTGCTCGACCGCCGCATTCTGGACTCCGCCTTTTCGCTCACGGAAGCCCGGGTGCTGCTGGAGATCAGCAAGAAGGACGGCTGTCAGGCGCACGGGGTCGCAACCCGGCTCGGGTTGGATCGCAGTTACCTCAGCCGCATCCTCAAGCGCTTTGAAAGCCTGGGGCTGATCGGTAAATCTGCGGCGGCGGGGGACGGCCGGTTCGTCGATCTGCGGATTACCGACGCGGGCCGCGAAGCGCTCGACCAGTTGAGCGGACGCTCCGACACGCAGGTCGCCTCGCTGATCCGCGGGCTGCCCGCGGAGGATGTGGCCGAGGTGCTCTCCGCGATGGCGCTCATCCGGGAAAAGCTTTCGCAGGCGGCTTTCCCCGTGACCATCCGCGGATACCGCCCGGGAGACGAGGAATACGTCATCCGACGGCACCGGGAGCTCTATCTGGAGGAATACGGCCTTTCGGGGGTGTTTGCCGACTATGTGGACCGGGGCGTGCGCCAGCTTGCCGGCCGCATGACCCCGGGCCGGGAGTGTATCCTGATCCCCGAAGTCGACGGACGGCCGATGGGCAGCATCGCCATCGCGGAATACGGCGGACGGACGGCGCAGTTGCGCTACTTCCTGCTGGAGCCGGAGGCGCGCGGGTACGGGCTGGGGCTTCGGCTGGTTGCTTCTGCGCTGGATTTTGCCCGTCAGGCCGGCTATACGGATCTCTTTCTGGAAACGATCAGCGCCCTGACCACCGCGCGCGCAATCTACGCACGGGCCGGGTTCCGGCTTGTTCACTCGGAAAGCCATGCCAAATGGGGCGTTCCCGTCGAGGAGGAACGGTGGGAAATGACGCTGTGACCGGGTTTCAGCGGACGGTGATCCGCGAGGTTACGGCGGCCGGTCGGCCCCCGGGCAAGGGCAAAATCTGTGGCGCAGGCCACGCCCGGGCGCGGGCAAGGTTTTGCCGCAGGCAGCGCCCGAGCGGGAGGATGGGTTCCTGCCGCGGACAAGGTTTTAGCTGTCAACAAGGCCGTACCATCGACAGGGTTTCGCTCCTGACGATCATGTGGGTTCGGTTTCTTCCGCAAAATCTTCCTCCGCCGGCGGCAGGCGGTCGCATACCAGCAGCAGGGCATCCTCGCCGTTATCCTCATAATAATGCTTTCGCACGCCCAGTTCCACAAAGCCCAGGCTCCGATACAGCCGCTGGGCCACGGCGTTGCTGCGCCGCACTTCCAGCGTCAGGTAGGCTGCGCCCAGGTTGGCGGCGTACTGCATCAGGGCGAGCATCAGCGCCCTGCCGATCCCTTTCCCGCGGTGCGTGCGGGCGACGGCCACGTTGGTGACGTGCCCCTCGTCCAGGATGATCCACGCGCCGCCGTAGGCGATGATGTCGCCCCGCTCGTCCTCGGCCACGAGGTAGCGTGCGCAGGCGTTGCGCTCCATCTCCTCCACAAAGCTCTGGCGCGACCACGGGATGGCGAAGGTATCCGCCTCGATGGCGTGCACCTGCGAAACGTCGGAAACCGTCATGCGGCGTATCTTCACGGCTTCACCGCCCCGAGTTTCACAGCGCGGGCGCGTTCCGCCTGCGGCGCGCGCAGGTAGGTGGGCGTGAGGGCGAGATAATCCACCGAGTCGGCGGCGTGCGCCTCCGCCAGCAGCGCCACGGCGGCGGGGCGCAGGTACGCGAAGAGCCCGGGCGGGAAAAGCGCCCGGCTCCCCAGCCGCGCCAGCAGCGCCGCGCGATGGACCGGCGCTCCGTCACCCGGGAAACAGAGGGGTTGCCCCGGCTCCGCCAGGGCCAGCGCGTGATCCACAAATGCATCCAGCGTCTCCGCCTCGTTCGCCAGCAGGCGTTTGGGGGGGAAGCCCGCGCGAAAAACCGCGCCGTACACCTGCCCCGCGCGCGCGTCCTGTATGGGGCAGAGGAGCGCCGGGCCATGCCCCGCCCCCGCCGCCAGCGCTTCCAGCGCGTCCACGGCCACGCAGGGCTTGCCCGTGCCGTGCGCGAGCCCTTTAACGGTGCTCACCCCGATGCGTACGCCCGTAAACGAGCCCGGCCCGACCACGCAGCCCAGCAGATCCATCTCCCGCAGCGTCAGCCCGGCGCGGAAGAGGGCTTCGTCCACCATGGGCATCAGGTTGGCGGAGTGCGTCAGCCGGTTCACGGCCGCGCCCTCGTAGCGCACCCGGCCGTCCTGAGTGACCGCCACCCCGCACACCGGCCCGGAGGTATCCACCGCCAGCACGATCACCGGATCACCTCCTGCGCAAATCCGTCCAGCGCGCGGAAGCCGCCCTCGGGCTCCAGCCGGATGCTCCGCTCGTTCTCTCCGCAGACCCGGATGGTCACGCGCAGGCGCGTTTCGGGCACCGCCTCCGCCGCCCGGTCGGGCCATTCCACCACGGACACGCCGTCGTCGTAGAGGTATTCGTCCATTGAAAGCTCGTAGAGTTCCTCGGCCGCGCTGAGGCGGTACCAGTCGAAATGGTACAGGGGCAGCCGCCCGTCGCCGTACACCTGCAGGATGGTAAAGCTGGGGCTGGGCACGGGGCCGGCCACCCCCAGCCCCCGGGCAATCCCGCGGGCCAGTTCGCTCTTGCCCGCGCCCAGTTCCCCTTCCAAAAGCAGCACGTCGCCGCCGCGGAGCTCCCCGGCCAGCTTCTCGCCGAACGCGCGGGTCTCCTGCGCGCTGTGGGTTACCAACTCAAACATGTCTGTCCCTTCTCCCAAGAAGTTGCGCGGGCCCGTTCTCCCTCGGCCCCGCGCGCAGGGGATGGCGTCAGCGGTTCGCCCGTCCGTTGGGCGCGCGGTCTGCAAGGCGAAGCCTAAACCCCTGCGCAGGGCGCGCCCTAAGCGATCCGTTGGCCCGGCCGGAAACGCCGCCTGCCAGGCGGCGCCTCAACCCAGCGCGTCCGGAAGGGCGCGCCCAATCCGCGTGCCCGGCCCGGAACGTCCCCGGCGTGGCGGCCCGTCGTCCCCACGGACGTTTCGCAGGCCGCCGGCGTTTTCGCATTCGGCCTTCCATGCCGTCGGAGCCGCGATTCGCCGCGCCGGCGTCGCGTTACGACGTGCTACAGGCTCAGCTTTCCGTCCTTCTCGACAGCCATGCGCCGCCTGCCGTGCAGAAGCGGGGAAAGCGGCTTGTACATCAGCCCGCCGACCACGCTGATGGCCGTCCACTTCAGCACGTTGAACGGGGCAGTGATCGCCAGCACGAACTTCCACACCGTATCCAGCCCCGGCACGATCGTCTGCCCCATCGCAAGAATCTGCTCCACCGGCATATGGTACACCGCGCCGTAAAACGGGATCAGCAGGAACACGTTGGTAAGCACCCCGGCGACCGTAGCGCAAACGCTCCCCGTCACCATGCCCAGGATCGCGCCGCGGCGGTTCTTATGGGCGCGGTAGATGAGCCCCGCGGGCAGGAGCATGGCAAACCCCATCAGAAAATCCGCCAGCTCCCCCACGTACAGGGAGGTGGTGTGCAGCATGCCCAGCAGGCTCTTGACGGCCAGGATCACCGTGCCGGCCGCCGGGCCCATCGCGAACGTCCCCAGCAGCACGGGCAGGTTGCTGAAATCCAGCTTGTAGAACAGCACCACCGGAATTTCCAGCAGAAACAGGATGCTCGCGATGCCCGCGAGGATGGCGATGGTCACGATGGTCCGGGTATCGACGCGTTTCTTCCGGGTTTGGTTTGTGTTCCCAGTCATGGTTGTTTCCCTCCGCATTTCGCAAAAATTGCCCCCGATGGTTTCAGCATCAGGGGCAACCACTCGCGAGGGAGGCTGCTCTTCTCTCATCCGGACTGCGCGGCAAACGCCGCTCACCGTCGGCTTCGGAATTCCACCGAATCGGCCCCGGGCTTGCGCCTGAGGTTCGCGGGCTGTAACCGCCGGTAGGGATTTTCACCCTGCCCCGAAGAAGCCATCTATGGGTTTGTACGCGTGCATCATATCACCGGCCCGGGGGATTGTCAATGCCGGGGCAAAAAACCGCCGCGCTCCGTTCAGGTTTGCGCAAACAGGTTGATGCTGGCGGCGCCTTCGGGCCGGATGTCCAGCACCTGACAGCTGTGCTCGCCAAATACCGCGCTCATGTCCTTGACGAAGGACGACAGTTCTTTTTGGGGCACAAAGTTGAGCGTGGTGCCCGCAAACCCGCCGCCGTGGATGCGCCACGCGCCCTTGCCGCGCAGCTTCTGGTCCGCCAGCATCAGCGCCAGCGCCACTTCCTCGGATTCGCTGGTCGCGTAGATGTTTTGCAGGTACATGGCGCTGCTGGCGCCGGAGGCGATCACGCTGGCCAGAAAATCCTCCAGGCGGTCGGCGCGCAGGGCGTCGGCCATATCGTCCACCCGGCGGTTCTCCTCAAAGAAGTGCGCCGCGCGCAGGATGGCCCGGTCGCCTTTGCCGACGCCCAGCTGTTCGCGGATCATGGGGATGCCCTGCAAAAACTGCTCCGGGCGCACCTTGCGCAGACAGCATTCGCCGAAGCATGCCGCCACTTCCCGCATTTCCTGGGGAATGGCGGCGTAATGGGGGGTCAGATCGTCATGGCTGCCGCCGGTGTTGACCACCACCACGGCAAACCCTCTGGCCGCGAAGTCATAGGCAATGGGCTCGATGCGCGCCTCGTCGTTCTTGAAATCGATGCAGGTAAGGCCCCCCACGCTGGAGGCCATCTGATCCATCAGGCCGCTGGGTTTGCCGAAATAAACGTTCTCCGCGAACTGCGAATACTGCGCCCGCTTTTGGGGATCCATGCGCCAGCCGTTGTACAGCGCGTCAAAAATCGCGCACACCAGCACCTCAAACGCCGCCGAGGAGCTAAGGCCGCTGCCGGAGCGCACGGTGGAGCTGACCGCGGCGTCAAAGCCGCCGACGGTAAACCCTTCCTCCGTAAGCTTCCTGGCGACGCCGCGCACCAGCGCCGCGGTGGTGCCCTTTTCCTCCTCCCGGAGGGCCAGGTCGTTCAGCGAAAGCTCCAGCGGATCGTACCCGTCGCTGTGCATGCGCACGATGCGGTCGCTGCGCTTGCTTACGGCGGCCAGCGTGTCCAGGTTGATCGCCGCGGCCAGCACCTTGCCCCGGTTGTGATCGGTATGGTTGCCGCCGATTTCCGTGCGGCCGGGCGCGCTGATGAGCTGCACGGGGCCGCTGGCGTTGAAAAGCTCCTCGTGGCGTTTGAGCATGTGGGTATAGCGTGCGGTTTGCTGCACCAGCACGCCGTCCCGCTGGCCGTACAGATGTGTCATCCGTTTCATAACGGCCGGGGTTTTAAGTAGGCGGATCATCTGCGCGTACTGATTCATGAGCCTTCTGCCATCCTTCGTATCAGATTGTCAACCGCGTCGGTTGTCTGCCCCATCGGGGTTTTAGTTCGAGGACGCGTCGGCGATTTCCTGCCAGAACTCTACCAGCGCCGCCTCGCCATGCTCCGTCAGGCCGGTCCGGTACGCCTCGATCGCCTTGTCCGAGCGGATGTCCCACTCGCCGGTTACAAACCGGGCGAGGCTTTCATCCACGTAGCAGCCCAAAGCCTGCTGAAGGGGGCCGACCCTGTCCTCCTGTTGCGGCGTGAGGGTGTAGGCCGGGAACGGGGTGACGACGTACTGCCGCAGGGACAGGAGCTGGGCGTTGACCTGCGCGATGCTTTAGCTGCTGTAGCGGTTGTAGAAATCTTGCGGAAACAGCCACGGCATGGTTCCCGTATCGTACAGGCTTAAGTCGTACAGGATGTAGGAAGAAAGCGACTGCAGGTTGCCGGCGTAGTCCCAGCGGCCGTCCTCCGCCATGATGTAATCCTTGCCCGAAATCCCGGCCATTGCCTCGATGGCGCCCTCCTCGGTGTAGAGCACGTCCGCCCAGCGCAGCAGCCCCGCTGGATCGGCGCAGGCCGAGGTGACGGCAAACGCGCCGCGCTGTACCGGTCCGACCAGTTCCCGATAGATGCGGTTGCCCTCAAAGGCGAGCGGCGCCAGCAGCTCATAGGCGGCCGCGGTCTGGTAGGGCAGCAGGTTCATGGGGTTGGGGCCGAAGAACAGCCCGTAGGTTACGGTCGCCTTTTCATCGGTCACCGTGCGGAAAGCGTCGCTGGTCGTAAAGCCGTTGCCGTCCAGCAGCCCCTGGGCGTACAGATCGGCCAGCGCGCGCAGGAAATCCAGGTACCCGTCCTGCGCCGGCATGAAGCGCACGGCGCCGTCCGCGTCCAGGTACACGTTGTAATCGTTGGCGACCAGCCCAAAGGCGTGGGCCAGAAATTTCAGGTCCCACGGGCCCAGAAAGGAGAGGGGAATCTCGTCCGCGCTGCCGTTGTGGTTGGGGTCGCCGGTCTGAAAGGCTTTGAGCACCGCAACGAGGCTGTCCCAGTCGGTCGGAGCCGCAAGCCCCAGGGTATCCAGCCACTCGCGGTTAATCCACATGGCGTTTTGGACGGGCAGCTCGTTGATCGACGGCAGGGCGACGATCGACCCGTCCGGCAGGGTGATCTGCTCCAGCCAGTCGGGGTGGGCCTGCAACAGCGCCCAGAGGTTGGGCGCGGCTTCGGGCAGCAGCGGCTTGAGGTCGATGAGCAGGCCGCTTTGCCGGTACTCGATCTGCTCGCGCGTGGTCAGCTCCGCCTTGAAAAGCACATCCGGCAGGACGCCGGTGGCGGCCATCGCCTGTTTGGCGGCTTGCCATTTTTCGTAATCGGTATACTCCTCAAAGGTAAAATCAATCCCGGTACGGTCCTGCATGCGCTTGAAAAAATCGTTCTCGTTCCAGGCGTGGTTGCTGCTGTCGCCGTCAAAACCCGCCATGCGGAACGTCTCCGCCAGGGCCTGAAACGGCGCGCAAACCGCGAGCACCGCGCAACAAAACAGGCACAATAACCGTCTGAGCATCCCGTCGCCTCCTCCGGGCCCGCCATTCGCGCGGCGCGCCCTGATCCAAACGCTGTTTGTTATTATAACCCATCCCGCCCGGTTTGACCATCCATCAATTCGGATTCGGATCCGCCTTTTGCTTCCGCCGCCCGCCGGGCCTCCCTGCGGCCGGCGAAGCGCGCGGCGGCGTTCTCGGGAAAACCGTGGCAATCCCATGCGCCGTCGGCCCATATTCGCAGGTGACGGGACGGCGGGTTGCCCGCATGGCACCGCCCTTCCCGCGGCAACCGCGACGCCCTCCGCGTGTGCGGAGGGCGTTATACGGGGCCCGTTTGGGCGCGGGAGGCGGGCGAATGAATCGAAGGCCAGCGTTACCCCTCCGGCGACAGGAAAACGCCGGTTGACAGGCGGGAACCGCCTCGCCGCACGCCGATGGGCATCGGCCAGGCGGCGGCTTCGCGGGGTTTCCCCCCGTCCGGTCTTTCCCCGGCACAACCGCCCGCTTGATCGCCGGTTTGGTTACCCAATCCGGCCGGCGCGGCGGCGAAAGCGCGGCTGTGCCCGGCTGCCGGCGCCGTTCCCGTTCACATCGGCCCGGCTTCCTTTGCCCGCTCGTGTTCGTTCATCTGATCGTTCAGCTGGTTGATGTTGCCGCAGCCCATCGTGAGCACCAGATCGCCGGGCTGCCAGTGCTTACGGAGGTAGTCCTCGGTATCGTCAAAGGTCGGGGTGTGCACGGCGGTCAGGCCGTTCGCCCGCATCCCCTCGACCAGCTGGATCGCCTTGATGTCGCCGGGGTCTTTTTCCCGGGCGGCATAAATATCGGTAACCAGCGTGATATCCGCGTCCCGCGTGCAGGTGAGGTAATCCTGAAACAGGCGCTTGACCCGGCTGTAGGTGTGCGGCTGCATCACGGCCCACAGCCGGTTGTGGGGCTGGAGCTTGGCCACCGAGAGGACGTTTCGCATCTCGGCGGGGTTATGCCCGTAATCGTGATACAGCTGGACGCCGTCGATCTCCCCGGTCCGCTCAAACCGCCGATGAGCGCCTTCAAACTGGCTGAGCGCTTCGCAGACCTTTTCGATATCGGCGTTCTGCGTCCAGGCGCACGCCACCGCCGCCAGCGCGTTATACACGTGGAAAAACCCGCCCACCCTGAGCGTTACGTGCCCCAGCGTTTTGCCGTGCCGGGACGCGTCAAAGCTCGCGCAGCCCCGGGCGTCGTACGTCAGGTTGACGGGCCGCCAGTCGCAGCACACACCCATGCCGAAGGTCACGGTATGGCAGTCGAGCTCCTGGAGCAGCGCCGTTACCCGCGGGTCGTCCCCGTTGCCCACGGCATGGCCTTCCTTGGGCAGCAGCTTCAGAAAACGGCGGAAAGCGTCCTGAATATCGTCGATATCATGATAAAAATCCAGATGGTCCTCATCGATGTTGGTAACCACGGCGACCGTGGGGCGCAAGTGCAGGAAGCTCGCGTTAAACTCGCAGGCCTCGGTCAGGAAAACACGGCCCGCGCCCACACGGGTGCTGCCGCCGATAAAGTCCAGCGACCCGCCGATGTGCACGGTAGGATCGGCTCCCGCCACCACCAGCGCCTGCGCAAGCATCGAGGTGGTGGAGGTTTTCCCGTGCGTGCCGCACACGCCGATGGCCACGGGGCTGCCTTCCATCAGCTGCCCCAGCAGCGTCGCCCGTTCCAGCGTGGGCAGGCCCAGCCGCTCCGCCTCGACGCGCTCCGGGTTGTCCGGCAGGATGGCGACGGTATAGATCACCAGCTCGGCTCCGTGCACGTTTTCCGCGCAATGGCCGATGGTCACCGGCACCCCCATGTCCCGAAGGCCTCTGGTGGCGTAGGTTTCCAGATTGTCGCTGCCCGTGAGGCGGTACCCCTGCGCCAGCAGCATCTGCGCCAGCCCGCTCATGCTGCTGCCGCCGATGCCGATCATATGGATTCGTTTGCCCCGATACGCACGGATGTGCGGGGTCGCCATGTGCATCACGCCTTTTCTTGATCGCTCCAGCGCCTATTATACGCCCGCGGCGTGCCAATAATCAAGTGCCGCGCCCGCCTTGGGCTGCATGGCCTTCAGCATGGAAACCGGCCCGGCTCCGCCGCCGCGGCCGGCGATGCTTCCGGCGGCCTCCGGTTTTCAAGGCGGTCGGCGATGCTTCCGGCGGCCTCCGGTTTTCAAGGCGGCCTGCGGTTTTCAAGGCGGCCTGCAGTTTTCAAGGCGGCCTGCGGTTTTCAAGGTGGCCTGCGGTTTCCCCGGCGTCGCCTGTCCTGCGGTACGGGGAAGGCCGGGAGCGCCGGCGCGCGAACGCGGCATACGTAAACGGCATCCGGTTTTCCCATCGATAGTGACAAATTCTTGCGCTTTATGCTATAATTCATTTTTAGGGGCTTCAAGTTCGGAAAGGGGGCGGAACGGATGGACCATCGCGCAAACGCGCCGTCGCAGGCCGGACGCCGCCTGCCCCTTCGCCTGCTGGCGGCGCTCTGCGTGCTGATGCTGCTGGCCGGGGTGCTGCCGCTGTACGCCGTATCGCTGTACAACCACCCGTATTACGACGATTTCGGCTTTTCCGCCGACGTGCGCGCCGCGTGGCTTGCGACCCGCAGCGTCGGTGCGGTGCTCAGGGCCGCGTGGCAAAGCGCGCAGAGCGTGCGCGCCACCTGGCAGGGCACCTACACCGGCACGCTTCTGTCCAACCTTCAGCCCGGCGTTTTTTCCGAAAGCGATTACTGGCTGACGACGTTTTTCCTGCTTACCGCCTTCCTGCTGTGCTTCGGTTTGCTGCTGAAAACCGTATTCCGCGACGTGCTGGGCGCGGGCCGCGCCGAAACGGCCATTCTGGTCAGTCTGCCGCTGTTCCTGATGACGCAGCTGTTGCCGGAGCCGGACGAGGCGTTTTTCTGGTTCAACGGCGGCATCGGCAACACGTTTATCTACTCGCTGCTGGCGCTCGCGCTGGCGATGATGATCCGCCTGTCCCGCGCCCGCAGGGGCGCGCTGTGGCTCGCGGCGGGGCTGATGGCGCTATCGACGCTGCTGGGCGGCGGCAGCTACGGCGGCGGCCTGTTCGGGCTCCTCATCTTCCTTTTCGTCGCAGGGTATGCGTTTGCCGCGAAGCACCGTTACCGGCTGATCTACGCGGCCGTTACGGTCTGGTTCGGGCTGTGTTTCGCCTACAACGTTTCCGCGCCGGGCAACGCCGTGCGCGCAGCAATGATCGGCGCGCATCCCTCCGCTGTGAAAGCGGTGCTGCAAAGCCTGTACTACGGCACGGCGACCATCGGCCATTCCCTTACGCTGCCCGTGCTGGCCGCGGGGCTGGGCCTTGCGCCGCTCCTCTACCGGCTGGCGCGTGAAAGCCGCTTCCGCTTCCGGCATCCGCTGTGGGCGCTGGCGGGCGGCGCGGCGCTCTATTGCGCCCAGCTGACGCCGCCGCTATACGCGGGCGTATTTCTGGGCGGCGGACGCATTACCGATACCTACTACTACAGCCTGATCGTGCTGCTGCTGTTATACGAAACCTATGCGCTGGGCGCGCTGGCGCGCAGGCGCGAGCGCGCGGCCGCGCCGCACGTCACGCTGACGGCCGTCGCCCGCCGCCGCCTTGCGCTGGCCTGCGCGTGCCTGTTCCTGCTGGGCTGCGCGGGCTACAAGCAGCCGGGGGACACGCTCTACGGCCCCATGAACATGGCCGGCGGCAGCGCGGCCCTTTCCCTCGTCACCGGAGAAGCCCGCAGGTACGACCGGGAGATGTCGGCGCGCGAGGCGCTGCTGAACGATCCCGCGCAGCCGGTGGTTACGCTGTCGCCGCTGACCTCCACGCCGCGCGTGTTCATGGAGGATCTGCTGACCCCCGGCGCGACGTACGACGTGCGCCCGATGCTGTGCCGTTATTACGGGAAAGACGCGATCCTTCTGGAAGGGGGCGCTGCGCCGTGATCCGCAAGCTGTCGCTGTCCCGACGCGCCGTCGCGTGGCTGTGCGCGCTGTTGCTGGCGGCGGGCGTCCTGCCCATGTACGCGCTGGCCCTGTACAACCACGCCTTTTATGACGATTTCGGCTTCTCGCTGCTCACGCGCAACGCCTGGCAATCCGCCGGGAGCGTCCTGGCCGTGCTGGAAGCGGCGGTGCGCAATACCGTGGGCATCCGCCAGACGTGGGAGGGCACCTACGCCACGTCGTTCCTGAGTACCTTCCAGCCGGCGGTGTTCGGCGAGGGCGCATACTGGGTTACCACGTTCCTGCTGCTCACCGTGTTCCTGCTGGCGGTCTGGTTTTTCCTGCGGCAGACGCTGAAGGGGATCTACGGCATGGATCGGGCGTCCGTCACCGCGACCTTCGGCATTCTGGGGTTTGTGCTGGTGCAGTTCGTCCCCGACGCCGCGGAGGCGTTTTACTGGTTCAACGGCGGCGTCGCCTACACGCTCCTTTGGGCGATCCTGCTCCTTTGGGCGGGCGTGTGGCTCAGGCTGGAACGTGCGGCAAAACGGTCGCGCGCGATGCTTACCTACCTGCTGCTGCTGGCGCTCACCGTTTTGGTGGGCGGCGGCAAGTATTCCACGGTGCTGTTCGCGCTGCTGCTGGCCCTCTGCTTTACCGGCTGGGCGTTCCTCAGCCGGCGGCCCAGGCGCTGGGCGTACCTGTCGCTAACGGTCGTGCTGTGCGCCTGCCTGTTCTTCAGCGCTTCCGCGCCCGGCAACGGCGTGCGGGCGCAGACGCTTTCCGGCGGCATGAGCGCGCCCAAGGCGGTGCTGGAGGCGGTCTATTTCGGCCTCGCGCTCATCGGGCACAGCGTGTCGCTGCCGCTGCTGGCCGCGCTGGCGCTGATGGTGCCGCTGTCGGCGCCCGCGCTCCGGCAAAGCGGGCTGCGCTTCGCCCATCCCCTGTGGGCGACCGGGATCGCCGTGTGCCTGTTCTGCGCGCAGCTCGCGCCCACGCTGTACACCGGCAACTATCTGGGCGACGGACGCGTGCTCAACACCTATTACTATACGTTTGTGATCATGGCGGCGCAACTCACGCTGTACTGGACGGGCTGGTGCCTCCGGCGCGGCGCGCGCGGACTGGCTCCGCCGGCCGCGAACGGCACGGGGCCGGGCATCGCGCCGACGGCCGCGGATGCGCCGTCGGATGCCCGTGCGCCGCTATGGATGCTGGAACCCGCCCCCGGGGAAGGGCTGCCTTCGGACGGTAAGCCGCCCGTATCCGCCGACGGTATGCCGCCCGCGACAGCAAACGGCGCGCGGACGGACAGCCCGTCGGGCGATACGGCGACGCGGCCCGCGCAGGCAGCATCCCCCAAGGCGGAGCAGGGCCTCAGGGCGGTCACATTGGCCGTCGTGGCCGGGATGCTGCTCCTGGGCTCGATGGCGTTCCGGCCCGACGGCGCGCAGAGCTACGGCCCGCAGAACATGGCCGGCGGCAGCGCCCTGCGCGCGCTGGTCAACGGGCAGGCCGCGGCCTACGATCAGGCGATGGACGCCCGCGACGCCATGCTCAACGATCCAGCGCTTGCCGAGGTCACGCTGACCCCCGTCGCCGACGCGCCCGCCTCCTTCATGGGCGACGCGCTCACGGGCGACAACCTGGACTATGTGCTCAGCCTGTACGCGGAGTATTATCACAAGGCGACCGTGCGGGTCGCGGAAACGGAGGCGGACGATGCTGCTGCAAGGTAAAAACGCGCTGATCACCGGCGCGGCGCGGGGAATCGGCGCGGCCACCGTGGAAGCCTTCGCCGCCGAGGGCGCGAACGTATGGGCTTTCGCCCGCACGCCCGACCCCGCGTTGGAGGCCCGCTGCCAGGCGCTTTCCGCCCGGTACGGCGGCTGGGTCCGGCCCCTGTACGCGGACCTCGCCGACGAAGCCGCGGTTTCGGCCGCCGTCCGCGCGGCCATGGGCGACAAGCTCCCGCTGGACATCCTGGTGAACAACGCCGGCATGATGGGCGAGGACAAGGTGTTCCAGCTGACGCCCGTGGAGGAGATGCGCCGCCTGTTCGAGGCCAACTTCTTCGGCCCCGTGGTTCTCACGCAGCTGGCCACCCGCTGGATGGCGCGCAAGCGGAAGGGCGCGGTGGTCAACGTCGCCTCCGTCGCGGGGCTGGACGGCAGCAGCCGGCTGGATTACTCCGCCAGCAAGGCCGCGGTGATCTCAGCCACGCGCACCATGGCCCGGGAACTGGCGGGCGCGGGCATCCGCGTGAACGCCGTGGCGCCCGGCTACACCGATACCGACATGACCCGCGGCCTGGGCGAAAAAGTGGAGCAGGAAGCCGTCGCGCGCGCGCTGCTCCGCCGCAAGGGCAAGCCCGAGGAGATCGCCGCCGTAATCGCCTTCCTGGCCAGCGACCGCGCCGCCTATGTGACCGCGCAGGTATGGCGCGTGGACGGCGGCATCCTGTAACCCGGCGCAACCCGCCGATGTCCCCCATTTGATACGATAGGAGCGATGCACCATGACCAATTGGGAGAAGTATGTCCAGGCCTTTGTAGAAGCGCTGGAGGTCAGCGCCGAGGAAGCGCCGGCCCTCGTTTACGGCCAAAGCAAGGCGTGGGACAGCGTCGGCCATATGACCCTGGTCGCGGCCCTGGAGGACGCCTTCGACATTATGATGGAGATGGACGACATCATCGACCTGAGCTCGTTTGCCAAGGGGAAGGAGATCCTTGGGAAATATGATGTGGAAATTTGAGCGTTACCAGTCCAACACCGCCGTAGTGGACGAGTTCGGCGCGCGGCTGAGCTATGCGGAGCTGCGCCACGAGGGGCGGATGCTCTGCCAGCAGGCCGACGGACGGTGCCTCGTGTTTTGCCTGTGCCAAAACGTCATGGGCAGCTTTCTGGGCTACTCCGCCTTTCTAAACGGCGGGGTGGTGCCGGCGATGCTCCCCGCGGATATGGACGCCGAGCTCTTCGAGGCCCTGTATGAGGCCTACAAGCCCAAGTACGTGTGGGCGCCCGCCGGGTTTGAGCTGGAGGACGGCTGCTGCCGTTACGAGCGCTTCGGCTACCGGCTGATCCAAACCCCCTTCGGCGACGCGACCCGCCTGGCCCCGGAACTGGCGCTGCTGCTGACGACCAGCGGCTCCACCGGCAGCCCCAAATTTGTGCGGCAAAGCTACCGCAACATCCGCGCGAATACCGATTCGATCGTGGCCTACCTGGGGATTACCGAGCACGAGCGCCCCATCACCACCCTGCCCATGAACTACACCTACGGGCTGAGCATCATCAACTCCCACCTGGACGTGGGCGCAACGCTGCTCCTGACCGACAAGGGCGTGGCTCAGAAGGAATTCTGGACGTTTTTCCGCGCGCAGGAGGCCACCAGCTTCGGCGGCGTGCCCTACACCTACGAGATGCTGGACCGCATGCGTTTCACCCGCATGGATCTGCCCAGCCTGAAAACCATGACGCAGGCGGGCGGCAAGCTTCTGCCCGACCTGCACCGCAAGTACGCCGAGTGGAGCCGGGACACGGGCCGGCGGTTCATCGTGATGTACGGCCAGTGCGAGGCCACCGCCCGCATGGCTTACCTCCCCTGGGAGCGGAGCCTGGAAAAGATCGGCGCCATGGGCGTGGCGATCCCCGGCGGCTCGTTTGAGCTGATCGACACGGATGGCAACGTGATCACCCAGCCGCATGTGACGGGCGAACTGCGCTACCGGGGCGACAACGTAACGCTGGGGTACGCGACGGACGCGGGCGACCTGATCCGCGGGGACGAGCGCGGCGGCGTGCTGGAAACCGGCGACATGGCCGAGATGGACGAGGACGGCTATTTTACCATCGTGGGCCGAAAAAAGCGCTTTGTGAAGCTGTTCGGCAACCGCGTGAACCTGGACGAGGCCGAGCGCATCTTGAAGGCGCGCTTCCCGGAAACCGAGTGCGCCTGCGCCGGCCGGGACGATCACCTGACCCTGTTCGCCGCAGACGGGGCCTTGCTGCCCGGCATGCGCGCCTACCTCGCCGAGAAAACCGGCCTGAACCCCGCGGGCTTTTTTACCAAGGCCGTCGCGGAAATTCCCAAGAACGAAGCCGGCAAAACACTTTACATGGAACTGGAGAAGTACGATGATTGACGAAGCGGCGCTGCTGGCGATCCCGCCCTACGGCCTTTTGCGGGAGGAAAAGCACGCCTTTCTCACCCGGGAGCTTCGGGCGCTGACCGAAAGCCACGCCCTGCGCTGCCCGGCCTACGCGGCGATGCTCGCGGCGACGGGCACGGTTCCGGCGGCGATCACGGCCTGGGAAGACCTGCCGCCGCTGCCCGTGCGTCTGTTTAAGGAATTTACGCTTACAAGCGTGCCCGACGAGGCGCTCTACAAGACCATCACCAGCTCCGGCACCACGGGTCAGCAGGTGAGCCGCATCTACCTCGACCGGGAGACCAGCGCCCTGCAAAGCAAGGTGCTGGCCAAAATCATGGAAAACACGCTGGGCGGTTCCCGCCTGCCGATGATCATCCTGGACACCAGCGCCGTGATCCAGAACCGCGCGCTGTTCTCCGCGCGCGGCGCGGGCATCATCGGCTTTGGCCTGTTCGGCCGGGACAAGATCTACGCGCTGGACGCCGATATGCGGCTGGACCTGGAGGGCATCCGCGCGTTTCTGGCCCGGCACGGGGGCGAGCCCATCTTCCTGTTCGGTTTCACGTACATGGTCTGGCAACACTTCTACGCCGAGCTCAGGCGGCTGGGCGAAACGCTCGACCTGCGCAACGGCATCCTGTTGCACGGCGGCGGGTGGAAAAAGCTCGCCGACCAGGCGGTGGACCACGCGCAGTTCAACCGCGCGCTGCGGGAGGTTTGCGGGATCCGGCGCGTGCTGGATTACTACGGCATGGTGGAGCAGACCGGCACCGTGTACGTGGAGTGCGAGCACGGCCGCCTGCACGCGCCCGTCTGGGCGGACGTGCTCATCCGCCGTCCGGGGGATTTCTCCGTCGCGGCCCAGGGCGAAACCGGGCTGATTGAAGTCGTGAGCATCCTGCCGCGCAGCTATCCGGGCCACGCGCTGCTCACCGAGGACGAGGGCCGGCTTCTGGGCGAGGACGACTGCCCCTGCGGCCGCAAGGGCAAAACCTTTGAAGTGCTGGGCCGCGTGAAACGCGCCGAGACGAGGGGGTGCAGCGATACCTATGAGCAGAAGCGATAACAGGGCCGCCGCGGAAACGCGGGCGGTTCCCGTAACGCTCCCTTTGCCGGAAGCGCCCGACGCCTCCGACGTCTCCGGTTCCGCGACGGCACACAGCCCTACGCCCCATGCCTCCACCCCCGCGCCCGTTACGCCAGTAGCCGGAACGCCGCGTGGGACGGATGCCTCCAGCCCTCGTGACGAACGTGCCGCTTCCCAGCCTTCCGGACAGGCCGCGCCGTCCGGCACGCCCGCCGTATCAAGGCCGACAGCGCCACCCGGCTCGCCCGCCGTATCCGAAGGCGTACCGGTCGCCTCGGCGGCCGCGCCGCTCCCTGTGCAGGTGCTCTGCGGGCCGGCCGATCCCCGGCTGGCCGCCGCCGTGCCCGCGCTGCCTCCGTTTGACCCGCGCGTGCTGGCCTTCCTTTCCGATCTCTCGGCCGCGCTGTTGCGGGATAGCCGCGCCAAGGCTTACCCGGATGTCGTCACCTTTGCCTTCTTCTGCCGCCGCGCCAATCTGGAAAACCTCCGCGCCCCCTACGCGGCGATGGCCGACCGCCTCGGGCGCGGGTTGGTGTTCCACATCGCGCCGGGCAACGTGCCCATGAATTTCGCCTATTCGCTCGTGGCCGCGCTGCTGGCGGGCAACGCCAGCGTGGTCAAGGCCAGCAGCCGGGAGGATGAACAGGTAACCCTCGCCTGCCGGGCCATGCAGGCTCTGCTCGCCGGCGCGCACGAGGCCCTCGCGCCCTATGTGAGCGTGATCGCCTACGCCCGCGAGCGGCAGGAGGTTACCGAAGCGCTGAGCGCGCTGTGCGACGTGCGCGTAATCTGGGGCGGGGACGAAACCATCCGGCGCGTTCGGCAGGCTCCGCTCCCTCCGCGCGCGTTTGACGTGACCTTCGCCGACCGCTGGTCGCTGCTGGTCGCCGGGGCGGACGCCGTCGCCGCGATGGACGATTCGGCTTTGGCCGCCGCGGCGCAGGGCTTTTACAACGATACCTACCTCTTTGACCAAAACGCCTGCACCGCGCCGCGGCTGGTCTACTGGCTGGGCGGGGGCGAGGCGTCGACGGTTGCCAGGCGGCGATTCTGGGAGGCGGTGCACCGCTACGCTGCGCCGCGCTACCCCATCGATCCGGTGGCGGCGGTGGACAAGCGCATCGCGCTGTACCGCGCCGCGCTCACGCTGGGCGGGGCCACGCTGGAGCCTATGCCGGACAATCTCGCGGTGTGCATCCGGTTAAGCAGGCTGACGCCCGAGGCGGTTGACTTCCGCTGCGGGGGCGGCTGTTTTCTGGAGTATGCGGCCGCCACGCTGGAGCCGCTGGCCGCGCTGCTTTCCGGAAAAGCGCAAACCCTTTCCGTGCTGGGCGTTCCGGCTACCGAGGTTCGGGCGTTCGTGCTGGCGCGCGGCCTGCGCGGCGTGGACCGCATCGCCGCCGTCGGCCATACGCTGGATTTCTCCCTCGTCTGGGATGGGTACGACCTGATCGAAACCCTCTCCCGGCGCGTCGCGGGCGGGTAACCCGCCCTGTCACGGGGGTGTGAACCGCCCTATCGCAAGCGGGTCAACCGCCTGTCACCGACAGGGGAACCGCCTTTCGCCGACGGGGGAATTACCTTTCGCCGACGGGGGAACCGCCTGACGCCGACGGGGGAACCGCCTGACGCCGACGGGGGAGCCGCCTGACGCCGACGGGGGAGCCGCCTGACGCCGACGGGTCAACCGCCTGTAGCCGACGGGTCAACCGCCTGCCGCCGACGGGGGAGCCGCCTGCCGCCGACGGGTCAACCGCCTGCCGCCGACGGGTGAATCACCTTTCGCTAACGGGTCTACCGCCTGTCACCGACGGGGGAACCGCCGTATCTTCGCCGGGTGGAACGCTCTATCGCCGCCGACAGAGTCCATTGGGGGCGGCTCCACGGCTTCCCCCCGGTTCCACGTTTCCCCATCCTGAACCATCGAGGTGCGCTATGTCCAAGCCCCTGCTTTCCTTCGTGGTGCCCTGTTACCGGAGCGCCGGCACCGTCGCCGACGTCGTCCGGGAGATCGCCGATACCGTCGCCGCGCGCGCCGGGGCGTTTGATCACGAGATCGTGCTTGTCAACGACGGCAGCCCCGACAACGTCGCGGACGTGATCGCCGGGCTGTGCCAAACCTACCCGCAAATCGTGTTTGTCAACCTGAGCCGCAATTTCGGCCAGCACAGCGCCATCATGGCGGGCTTCGCGCACGTGAAGGGGGACATCGTCATCTGCCTGGACGACGACGGCCAGACCCCCGCCGACGAGTGCTTCAAGCTGATCGACAAGGTGCGCGAAGGGTACGATATCGTCTACGCCGAATACCCCAAGCGGCGGCAGAACGCCTTTCGCAACATCGGTAGCCGCTTTAACGCCGCGAGCAACCACTTCTTTTTCGGGCAGCCGCGGGATTTGAAGGTGAACAGCTATTTCGCCTGCCAGCGCTTCGTGGTGGATTCGGCGCTGCAGTACCCAAACCCCTTCCCCTTCGTAACGGGGCTGCTTTTCCAGAGCGTCAGCCGCTACTGCAATGTTTCCGTGACCCATCGCGCAAGGGCTTCCGGCCGCAGCGGCTACAGCCTGAAGAAGCTCATCTCGCTGTGGACCAACGGGGTTACGGCCTTCTCCATCAAGCCGCTGCGCTTTGCCAACTACATCGGCTGGCTGACGGCCGTGTTCGGCTTCGTGTTCGCGCTGGTGACGGTCGTGCGCAAGCTGGTAACGCCGGATATCGAGGCGGGCTGGTCCTCCACCATCGCGGTGCTGCTGGTGCTGGGCGGCATCATCATCGCGCTGATGGGCGTGGTGGGCGAGTACATCGGCCGAATTTACCTGAGCATCAACCGCTGCCCGCAGTATGTGGTGCGCAACGTGATCGACCGCCGGGAAGCGGCGCCGCCGCGACCCGCCGGAAACCGGGAGGAGGGCGCGCCATGAAAACGGTGCACGCCGTGTGGGAACGCGCGAACCTGGGCGTGGAGGCCTACGAAACCGTCCTGACCGAAACGGATACCCCCGAAAGCTACGCGCAGGCCGAACAGGGCCTGATCGCGGCCGGGGCGGAGTATCTGGTGGTCAAGACCCCCGCTAACTGCCCCGCGCTGCTCTTCGGCCTTCCGGCCCTGGGCTATGTGAATGTGGAAACGGTGTTCCACGTGGCCATCCGGCGCGCGGACTACCGCATGCCCGCCTCCGTCGCGCGGTTTGACCGGGGGCTATCCGTGGTGCTCCGCACGGAGGAGGCCGACCGGGAGCGCGTTTACGCGATCATCCGCGCCGGCATCTTCCGCAGCGACCGCGTCTCGGTCGACCCGGCGTTCACCCCGGCGCAGGCTGGCAACCGCTACGCCAACTGGCTGGCCCAGATGCTCCGCGCGGATGGGCTTTTGTACGAGGTGTTGCAGGGCGAACGGCCCGTCGGCTTTTTTGTGATCGCCCGCGTGGACGAGCATACGGTCGACCCGGTGCTCATGGCCCTGTACGACGAGGATCACGACCGCGGCATGGGCGCGCTGCTGCACAAGAAAACGCTGGACACCTGCTTTGAGCAGCCCTGCGACCGCCTGACCTCCACCATCGTGAGCAACAACGCCAAGGTGTTGCGCGTGTACACCAACGCGGGCGCGACCATCGCCGATACGCAGTACACCTACGTCCGGCACGTCGCGCGCCGCCCCGGCCCCGCAGCCGGCTGAGCCGCGCCGTCCGCCCGCCGTACCGTAGCACCAGGGAGGTTTTGATACCCGCATGAAACCGATGATCGCCGCGCCGGCAGGCGCGCGAACCCCCGGCCCCGCGCCGAGGATGCCCGCGAAGGACTTCGCGCTTTTACACCTCACGCTCCTGCTCTATTCCGGGGTAAGCGTGCTTGGTAAATACGCAGGCGTATACCTGGCCCTAAAAACCACGACGCTTGCCCTGGTGTTTCTGGCGCTGGAGTTTGTGGCGCTGGGGGTGTACGCGGTGCTCTGGCAGCAGACGCTCAAGCGCATGCCGCTGAGCTTCGCTTACAGCAACAAGGGCGTTTGCACGCTGTGGACGTGCCTGTTCGGGCTCCTGTTTTTCGGGGAGACCCTCACCCCTGGAAAGGCGATCGGCATCGTGACGGTGCTGGTCGGAGTCTGGCTCGTGGTGAGCGACCATGACTAGCGGCGCGCTGATCTACCTGATCACGCCGCTGGTGGCGGCGCTTTCCCAGCTGATGCTCAAGAAAGCCGCGGACAACCCCGCGTATGTCGGTTTGCGGTTTTACCTCAACCCCACCGTCCTTTTCGCCTACTTCCTGTTTTTCGGGTGCATGGTCGCCAACGTGTTCGCCCTGCAAACGCTGGAGCTAACCGTCGCAAGCGTGCTGGAGGCCTCGGGCTTCCTGTACGTGATGGCGCTGGGGCGGCTGTTCCTGGGCGAAAAGATCACCGCGAAAAAGCTGATCGGCAACGCGCTGATCGTCGCGGGCATCACGATGACCCTGTTCCTGAAACTATGAAAGGCGGCGGGCCGATGAACCATCTGGGCACACGGATACTGGAAACCGGGCGGCTGACGCTCCGGCCCTTTGCCCTTACCGACGCCCCCGCGATGTTTGCCAACTGGGCTTCGGATCCCGAGGTGACCCGTTACCTCACCTGGCCGACGCATGAAACGGCAGACGTGTCCCGCGCCGTGCTGGCCGACTGGGTCGCCCGCTACGCCGACCCGGCCTGGTACCAGTGGGCCATTGTGCCCAAGGCGCTGGGCGAGCCGGTCGGGGGCATTGCCGTGGTGAAGCACAGCGACGATCTGGCGCTTTTCCATATCGGCTACTGCATCGGCCGGCGATGGTGGCGGCAGGGCATCACCAGCGAGGCGCTTGCCGCGCTGATTCGGTTTTTCTTTGAGGAGGTCGGCGCCAACCGCATCGAGGCGTGCTACGCGCCGGAAAACCCGAATTCCGGACGCGTGATGGCCCGTTGCGGCATGCTCCCGGAAGGCACGCACCGGCAGGCGGGCCGCAACAATCAGGGGCTTTGCGACCTTGCCCTGTGCGCCATTCTGCGGGAGGATTATTTCGCCGCCCGGGGGTAGCTCAGCTCCCGCCCGTTTTTCATACGCCAATCCAGCCGCCCACAGGCGGCCTCGCCCCCATGCGGGGCGGCCGGGGCTCGCTCCGGCGATAGAAGGAGGAAACCCGCCATGCAGAACCAATCCTCGGAAGCCCGCAAACCCGTTATTTTCTCAGGCATCCAGCCCTCCGGCACGCTTACGCTGGGCAATTACATCGGCGCGCTGCGCAACTTCAAGCTGTTGGAGGACGATTACAGCTGCGTCTACTGTGTGGTCGACCTGCACGCCCTCACCGTGCGGCAGGACGCCGCCCAGCTGCGCGCGCGCTGCCTTTCGCTCGCGGCCACCTACATGGCCGTGGGGCTTAACCCCGACAAGAGCCTGATCTATTGCCAGAGCCACGTAAGCGCCCACGCGGAGCTGGCGTGGATCCTCAACTGCTACACCTACATGGGCGAGCTTTCGCGCATGACCCAGTTTAAGGACAAGAGCGCCAAGCACGCCGATAACATCAACTCCGGGCTGTTTACCTACCCCGTGCTGATGGCCGCGGATATCCTGCTGTACCAGACCAACCTCGTGCCCATCGGCGCGGATCAGAAGCAGCACCTGGAGATCACCCGCGATATCGGCCAGCGTTTTAACAGCATCTACGGCGACGTGTTCACCATCCCGGAAGCCTACATCGGCAAGGTGGGCAGCCGCGTGATGAGCCTGCAGGAGCCCACCCGCAAAATGAGCAAGTCCGACCCCGAGGAAACCTACATCTCGCTGCTGGACAAGCCCGAGGATATCCGCCGCAAGGTGCGCCGCGCCGTAACCGACAGCGACGGGGATATCCGCTTCGACTTTGACAATAAGCCAGGCGTCAGTAACCTGCTGTCCATCATCGCCGCGCTGACCGGCGAACCGGTGGAGCGGATCGTGAACGAACTGGACGGCAAGGGCTACGGCGGGCTTAAAGCCCGCGCCACGGACTGCGTCATCGCCACGCTGGAGCCCATTCAGGCCGAGTATAACCGCATCATGGCGGACAAGGCCGCGCTGCAGGCCATCCTGGACCGCAACGCGCTGGAAGCCTCCCGCCGCGCCGCGCGCACGCTGGACAAGGTCAAGCGCAAGGTCGGCTGCGCCCCGCACGGCAAAGCCTGATCCGACGGACGGCTCCGCAGTCTCGTTTACACAGAGGCGCGAGGCTTCGCCGGTCCGGGCGCGTGGCGGCACGGGATTTCAGCATCCACCACGCAGCGGCACAGGGCTGCGCTATCCCGACTACGTAACGGCACAGGGTTTCGCTCTCCCGGCTACGTAACGGCACAGGGTTTCGCTCTCCAGGCTCATGAACGGCGCGAGGCTTTACCAGTACGGCTGCGTAGCGGCACGGGATTTCGCAGTCCCACCGTATTTACGGCGCAAGGCTTCGCAGATCCGGCCGTTTGGCGGCACGCGATTTCGTAATACAAGCTGCGTGAAAACAAGCGGCTACACGATCCCGCCTACGTGGCGGCGCAAGGCTCCGCTATCCGTCTGTCCAAAAGCCCAACCGCCGGCAACTCGTCCGCCCCTTGCCCGTCAACCGCCCGACCCTCCGACCCCATCGACCACAACATCCCGAAGGAGCACAAACCATGAGCCAGAACCAAACTTATGACGTGATCGTCATCGGCGCAGGGCCCGCCGGCATTTTTACCGCGCTGGAAATCACCGAGCGCAAGCCGGACAGCCGCGTGCTGATCGTGGACACCGGGCGCGCCATCGCGCGGCGCGCGTGCCCCGCGCGCATCAACGGCCAGTGCATGCACTGCGACCCCTGCGCGATCGTGCACGGCTGGGCGGGCGCGGGCGCGTTCAGCGACGGCAAGCTGAGCCTTTCCGACGAGGTCGGCGGGCAGATCAGCGAATACATGGGCCACAAGCGCGCGATGGAGTACATCCAGCGCGCGGACGACATCTACCTGCGCTTTGGCGCAAGCCCCGTGGTACACGGCCGCGACGACCGCCGCGTGGAAGAGATCGCCTACCAGGCGAGCCGCCACAACATCCGGCTGGTGCCCTGCCCGGTACGCCACTTGGGCACGGAAAACGCCGGCCCGGTGCTGGGCGCGATGCACGACCATCTGGTGACCCGCACGAACACCACGTTTCTGGAGCTGACCACCGCGCAGGATATCCTGGTGGAGGACGGGCACGTGACGGGCGTGCGCATCCAGCCAAAAAACGGCGAGGGATCCGCGGTCTACGCGCCCCGCGTGGTCGCGGCCCCGGGCCGCGGCGGCGCGCAGTGGCTGTCCGAGGCCGTGGGCAAGCTGGGCCTGCGCACCAAGAACAACGAGGTGGACATCGGCGTGCGCGTCGAGGTGCCCAACTCCATCATGGACGGCCTCACCCGCGACCTGTACGAGGCCAAGCTCGTCTACTACAGCGACACCTATGAAAACAAGGTGCGCACCTTCTGCATGAACCCCGGCGGCGAGGTGAGCCAGGAGTATTACGAGGGCGGCCTCGCCGTGGTCAACGGCCACAGCTATGAGGATGCGAGCCGCCACACCGGCAACACCAACTTCGCCCTGCTGGTGAGCACCTCCTTTACCGAACCGTTCAACCAGCCCATCGAGTACGGCCGCTACATCGCCCAGCTGGGCAACATGCTCACCGGCGGGCCCATCATGGTGCAGCGGCTGGGCGACCTGCTCAAGGGCCGCCGCACCGACGCCAGCCGGCTTCGCAAATCCACCACCATCCCCACGCTTTCCACCGCCGTGCCGGGCGACCTGAGCTTTGTGCTGCCCGCGCGGCACCTGACCAGCATCACCGAGGCCCTGAAGGCGTTCGACCATCTGGCGCCCGGCCTGTACAGCCAGAACACGCTGCTCTACGGCGTAGAGGTCAAGTTCTATTCCAGCAAGGTGCTGGTCGGCAGCAATTTCGAAACCGCCATCAGCGGCCTGTACGCCATCGGCGACGGCGCGGGCATCACCCGCGGGCTGATGCAGGCCAGCGTGACCGGCATGGCCGTCGCGGACGATATCGTCCTGCGGGGGTGAGCCATCTCCCCAGGCGGCCCCGCTCCCGGCAGGCAGCCGCAAAAACCCCCGAAGGCGATGCCCAGAATCGCCTTCGGGGGTTTTTCTATTCGATGGTCGGTCGATCGGCAACGCTGCGGTCCGCGTTTGCCCGATAAGGCGTCGCAGGGTTGCTCCTATGCGCCGGGATGGCGACCGCCTGCCCGCTCCCACAGGGCGAAATCGCGGGTTGCCGGTTTCCCCCTCCTGCCTTTCAGAACCGCTTCGGTGCGCCGGGATGGCGACCGCCTGCCCGCTCCCGCAGGGCGAGATCGCGGGTTGCCGGTTTCCCCCTCCTGCCTTTCAGAACCGCTTCGGTGCGCCGGCATTCTATCGGTTAGCCCGCGCCGCGAATGTGTCCGGCCGGCGGCACGCAATAGCCCCCCTCAGGCTTCCGCCAGGAAAAAACCGGTACGGTTGCCCGCCCTCTCTGGCGTCCCCCTCGCGGCAGGCGGCCGCGAGCCTGTGCCGCACGCGGGCGGCGGCGGCAAAGCCCCGCCTTACTGCAAAAACGCGGCGATCGCGTCCCGGTTGCGGTCCAGGTTGGGCACCAGCACCATCATCCCGCTGACGGTCTGGCTTTCGTAGCCGTTTTTCACGGGCACGGTCAGCTCGTCGAATTCCACGTCGTTGAGCTGCAGGAGCACCGGCACCAGCGCCACGGCGTCGGCCAGCGTCATATCCGTTTTCACCTGCGAGATCGTTTCAACGAGGATCGCCGCCATGGTCAGGCCGTCCAGTTCGCTGACGCGGCGGTACACGGCCTCCAACACCTTGCGCTGGCGGCCGGTGCGGGCAAAGTCGCTGTCGATTTTCCGGATGCGGCTGTAGCACAGGGCCTGTTTGCCCGTCAGGTTCTGCACCCCGGAGTCGTCCAGCAGCTGATCCTTGGTTTTGGATCCGTTTTGCTGGTTGTAGTATTTGAGGATCGAGTTGAGCTGCTTGCGCTCCTTCTCGCTCACGTCCACCTCCACGCCGCCGATGCGGTCCACCAGTTCCACCATCAGCGAGAAGTTGACGGCCAGCGTGCGGTCGACCGTCACGCCGAAATTGGTTTCCAGCGTGCGCTTGAGCAACTCCGCGCCGCCGTATACGTAGGCCGCGTTCAGCCTCGTTCTGCCGTGGTCCGGAATCTTCACGTACAAATCGCGCAGGAACGAAACCATGCGGATATCCCGCGTGCGGGTGTTCACCTGTAAAAGGATCATCGTATCGCTGCGGCCGGTCTGTTTGATGGTATACGCGTCGGTGCCGATGAGCAACAGCCGGAACACCGATGGATCGTCCAGCGCCAGCACGCCGGGGAGGGTAATCTCCTGCTCCGGCGCGGGCGTGGCCACCGGC